>JAAYFS010000005.1 GCA_012728115.1 Bacillota bacterium
CAAAGTGCTTCTTCATCATATTTATCTTTTTCTGCTTTTGAAGACGTGTTATACCCTGCTATTAACCAACTCCAGCGTTTTACCTTTACTAAATAGCTAAAAATCAACATTAATATTGCCGAACCCAGATGAATCATTTGATTTCCCTCCTAGGGTATCAATCTAATTTAATAGGCCGCATCGCATGGCATATCTTTGCCACTCCAGATCTTCTTGCTAGTCCAGTCTTCGTCTGGAGCACTCCAAAACTCTGAATTCGCTGGTAACCCAAGAGGAAGTAGCCCCGTAGCACATAGATATGTACTGCCAGTACTGATATATATCTCTCCGATTCCAGGTTGGTGACCCGCTAGACCAACTGTCAACCATTCCCCTTCGAAAGTTCCTGGTGCTTCCATCGTTCTCTTTATTACCGCAGTAAGTGCACAACGTACTTGCGCAGGACTAACTGGTAACTCCTCACGGAGAGCCATCTGGGCTAAGAGTTGAAACGCTCCAAAACGATAAGCCAAGGAACGCCCAATGGGTGGAAATGTTCCTTCAGGTGAAATCAATCTTTCTTGGATCGCAGCATACCTTTTGGCTCGTTCCAGTATTGGCTGGCGCATCTTTTCCCAATCAGAATTTAAATGACCAACGGTTTCAATAATATCGATTAACATCGGATGAATTACAAAGCTATTATAATAGTCCCAATGAAATTCTGGACCATCGGAATAATGACCATCGCCGACATACCATTGCATATGCTGTCTTAAAGCATAATCGATTCGCATTGGATCGTACCACTCGCCGATTTTATAGAATAACGCTTCGATAATTGCAGAAAACAACAACCAATTCATAAAGCAGGGTGTAATTCTACGAGTAATCATTAACGCTTCGACTAAGTTTCGTTGTACTCTCGGATCAAGCTTTTCCCATAACTCATTGGGTGCTCTTAAAATTCCATGAGCCAAGAAAGCAGCATCGACAACGGGTTGCCCCCCAATTGTATAGTTAAAGTAATCAGGTGAATTAGGATCAGTTCCAGCATCGATAGCTTCTCTTGCTAAACGTGCGAACTCTTCCCGCAAAGGTCGCTCATTTTCCTCATTTGATTCAAGCCAAGGTGCGATCCCTGCTAATAACCTTCCACCAGCTTCCAGATGCGAGTAAACTTCGCGTTGACGCCCTCCTTTAACTGGCATGTTCTGTCTCAATGTCCTATTAGCCAAATTTTCTAAAACAGGGCGTCCCACTCTTTCCAACACTTCAATCCAGCACTGACGATCATTCATTCCTATGCTCCTCTCATCACGGGTATAGTATATAAATTCCCCTTAGGAGGATACAATCCTTTGAAAACAATGCATAATTATCAATATATCACTCATGCCTTCTACCACGATAGCGTCTTCGGTGACACCTTTCACCCTCACATTGAAGATCATCCTCATCATAAATTTTATAATCTCCGCCTTCGATCCTTAATGGTCGACCATCAACCAGAGCATCAGCAAGCTTCCTTCTGGCAGTTGCATATATTCCTTGAACTGTCGAACGAGCGACCTCCATGCTTACGGCACATTCTTCCTGCGTCATTCCTTCATAGTCGATCAAGCGAATAGTCTCATACTCATCAACTGTCATAATAACTGGTTCAAGATCATGAGGACAATTGAGTGGACCAAAGTGACCTCTTTTTGGTAGACCACGAACTCTCCGCCATTTTCTTGGTCGCGGCATTTTTATTCCTCCTTTTTGACATATGTCACTTATATTTTAAAGCACAGATTAAAATAAATCAATATAGTATGGTTTGTACAATCAATCGCGAAAAGAGGGAACTTCCCTCTCGAAAAGTCCCCTCTTTCCTATTAACTCTAATATCTATCCTACATACCTAAACAATACTCCGCATTCACTCCTAATATGCTTTAAATACCCGCTATCCTATTCATACGTTAGCGATTGGTATTCCGTTCCCGTTCGATTATATAACCATAATCCACCATTGCCAGTTCCTTCTTCTGAGCTAAGAATTCCTCTGGTTCCTCCCATCGCATTATACAGATACAATGAACCACCGTTACTTATCGTTCCATCTAGCTCAAGATATGGAACATAATCATTTCCGATCAATCCTAACGCCATGCCTGCTCCTTCACTATTAGCCGCGAGCACAACCCCTGGCTCCTGTTGGATCAATAACAATAATGGTCCATCAGCATCAGCTCCCATAACCGCTACCGACTCAGTATCGAAGTCTATCAAATCAACATGCGCACCACCAGCATCTACTCCAAGCAACGCCTTCTGGTTGTTTCTAAGTAGTGTTACCGCACCCTGATCCTCATTTGTTTCTAAAACAACTGCGGTGTCTTCGGTATAATTTATTCCATCATACATTGATCGTGACAACCTTACCGTAGTACCTGTATCAAAATCATTACTACCAACCGCTACATAGAACGAATCCCGACTATTCTGTAAGACCATACTTGTGTTTAACAACCCAAAGCCGAGGAAATCATCCAAAACTCTTACTTCAAAATACTCTTCGCTGTCCTTTTGTCCCGCTAATAAGTTTACGCCACCATTATTATTCGGTCTTACACTAAAAACTTCATCTCCCTGTTCATTCACAACTACCAACTCTTTTGCTACGACCCGATCTAGTATCTCCTGCTGGGCGCGAATTACCTGGATCCCAACTAACGAACTAAACAATGACAACATCAACAACGGATAAACGATCCAACGCTCTAGTTTTAGCATAGTGGACAACTCCTTTTAAGATAGTGGTTCCTAGTTCTGCTAACAAAGTACTTATTCCTTCCAAAAACTTGAAATTTATTTATTTATTTAGTTTCTAATTTATGCCTAACCTCAACATTCTGTTCCCAATCGTTTAAGGGCTGCTAAACCACTACTCGTTCTCTCACACAAAAAAGAGGATACTCTTATTCCAAAAAGTATCCTCTTCCTCTTTCACTTTAAAACTTCCAATGTGCGGTAATTATCGCTGCATAGTAGTAGCCTGTTTTGCCTTCTTGATGCTTATAGTTGTTAGCTCTAGCAACTTCTAGATCAAAGCTTGCGACCATGTTTTCCACGATCGGATATGCGAGATTTGTTTTCATACCGATTTGGTATTCAGGGGTACCAGCCAGAAAACGGTTCTCTTCATATTCCTGCCTATTTTTATACCACCAAGTTACATTACTTTCGCCTAAAGCTCGATAAAACACTCCCGCTTCTAAATCCAGCCCTTGTTCCCACTCCCGCTTAGCTTGAAATTGCACCGTTTGGAAATCTGGACCGAATGGATTCCCAAGTGGAGTTTCCCCGATCGAAAGAGAAGTATCCTTACCCCTTAAATTCGAACTATTCGAGTACAAGAAATTTTGGGCTCGAGCAAATTCCACCACAAATACCCAGTTAGGAACAAGTTTACTAGTTTCTAATCCGAGAGTGATCCCCCAGAGATCAGGATTCTTCGCTCCTGGTACCATTGGAAACTCAGTAACTAATAACTCACCATAGAGAGTGGTTGGCGGTAAGCGTAACTCAAAGTCTCCGTAAAATAACGAGTTATCCGAGGTTGAATGAGTTCCTGGCACATAGTTCGCTAGGTAGTATGGCAAGATCGGCAAAGCATAGTAGAAGTAATCACCTGGAAAGGTGTCATGAGTAATCAAGGCCTCCCCGATTCCGATCGAGAGTTCAGGAATCGGAGTAATATCTAGATAATGAGCGCCAAGTCTTTTTAGATTATCATCGATCGCTAGGTCACCATAAATCTTTTGATAACTCCAGTTTTTTCCATTAATTTCATATCCAATATGAGGAAATCTTGCTCGTTCATTCCCGAAGAATAACGAATTGATTCTGGCTTTCCCAAAAGTGAATGATTGTCTACCTGCAAAAATTGTAGTCGAACCAAAGGAATAATCCAGCGCATAAGTAGTCAAATCTGCTTTCAGCGAGTCCTTTTCCATTAAGCCTTGATGAGTTACCCCAAGATGCAGATTTAAGTCCGTAAGAAGTTTAGCTGTTACTTCGGTTTCGATTTGCACATCACGCGGATAAAGATAGGCTGTGATTTTTACATCAGCTAGTAAAACGTTAGATCCGAGAACTAACATTAGCAATACTAATACGAAAACACTTCTTCCTTTGTTCATTACCTTATCTCCTTACCTAGTAGCTTTCCTTAACTATTCGACAGTTTGAAACTAGTTTCCTTGCTCGCTTTAGATCGAAAAAGCCACCCACATAGATGTAGGTGGCCATTTGTTATTGAATATCGATTCGTCTTCTACTTACGCTACCAGGTTCTTTCTTCGGTAAGGTCACTTCTAAAATGCCATTTAAGTATCTTGCTTGAATTTCTTCTTCCTTGATCGCTCCGATATGGAACGTTCGTTGAGCACTAGATACTCGCCTTTCTCTAAGGACATAGTTTTCACTTTCTTCGCTTCTAGCATGATCATCATTGATACTGATGGTTAAGTACTCGCCGTTTACGTCGATATTGATATTATCCTTATTTACTCCTGGTAGTTCAGCTTGTAGGATGTAGGAGTTGTCATTCTCCTTAATATCGACGCGAAAGTGCATATCCATCATTTGGGACCAAAGGTTTTCTGTGCGAGGTACCAACCCCCGATAGCGAAATGGAGAAATGTCAAACATCCTTATCCCCCCTTAAAGTGGTCTCATTATTATTATATTATGAACCACCTTAAAGGTTTTTATTTCTTCCATCCCTTACTCAAGTTCAGCTAAAGCAAACTCATCAAGAATTACTATTTCCCGCCTACTGACTAGCTTAATAAATCCTTGATCTTCAAAAGCAGATAGTTTTCGGCTAAGTGTTTCTTGACTTACCCCGATTTGGCTTGCTAGATCACCTCTAGTCATCGGTAAGAGAATTTCTTTTTTCTCGTTCATCATCTCCAGTAAAAACTGGGCGATCCGTTTATCAACTGAGTGAAGGTTGATGTTTTCAATAACATTCTCGGCTCTTTCTAAGCGTTCGCTTAATTCCTGAATAATGGTTAAAGCAATGGTTGGATACTTCATCATAAGCTCCTTTAACCGAGCTCCTTCGATAGTACACATACGGGCATTGCTTAATGCCATCGCATAATCAGTATTAGGCAAATGACTAAAAAGGCTTAATTCACCCACAAAGTCGCCAGGTTCCACTACTCGAATGACTTGTTCTTTACCAGAAGGGCTTAAACGAAAGATTTTGACCGCCCCTTCATGGATGATAAATAGCCGATCATGTTTATCGCCTGCTCCGTAAATTAGCTCGCCTCTTTGAAATATTTTTTCTGAGGTAATAGCAGCTACTTCCTCTTTTTCTTCAGGACTTAAGTTCTGGAAAATCGGGACTAGTTCCACGCAACTAGTCCCTCTATCATGGCAATGACATTTCATTGTCTTCCTCCTACCTATTTGAGCTCCGCGCTTTGTATCGTAGTAATCTCGCTGCATTAATGATTACTAACAATACCGAAAGTTCGTGAATTAGCATCCCAATAGATAGATTCACTGTTTTGACTAATACTCCTGCCAATAAAATCCCAGCAACTGCTATGGCAAAGTAGATGTTCTGTTTCATATTCCTTACAGTCGCCCGACTTAATCCAATCGCATAGGCTAGCTTTTTGATTTCAGCTGACATTAAGACCACATCAGCGGTTTCCATCGCCACATCCGTGCCAGCCCCACCGATTGCGATTCCTAAATCAGCTGAAGCAAGTGCGGGTGCATCATTAATCCCATCACCGATCATCGCCACTCGTCCGTACTTCTCTTGAAGTTCCCCTAAGATTCTAACCTTGTCTTCGGGAAGTAGTTCTGCGTAATTAGCATCTAAGCCTAACTTATCAGCGATTGCCTTCGCCGCTAATTTATTATCACCAGTGAGCATCGCTATATGACGAATTCCTACCGCTCGCAAATCCGCAATCATTTTTTTCGCATCTTCTCTAACTATATCTGCTAACGAGATAATTCCTAGAACCCTTTCTTCATCCCCAACCATTACTGCAGTTTGCCCTTGTTCTTCTTCGGCTTGGAGATGTTCTTCATACTCGGTAGTGTCTATCCCCGCATTTTGGAATAGTTTGCGATTACCGATCAGATACTTCTTTCCTTCAAAATAAAATGTCAAACCTTGACCCATTATTATTTCTGCGTCTTCTGGAACCACATTAATATCTAAATTCAACTCTTCAGCTTTTTGAATAATCGCTCTACCTAATGGATGTTCGGAATAAGATTCGCCGATCGCTGCTAAACGAAGTAGTTCTTCTTCAGACATTGTATAGGCCTTAACTTTGGTTACGCCAGGTTTGCCGATAGTTAAAGTACCTGTTTTATCAAAGGCTAAGGCTTTGACTGTGCCGAGTTTTTCCATAATCTCGCCGCCTTTAACTAGCACTCCATTGCGAGCACCGTTTCCAATTCCAGCAACAATCGATACTGGCGTTGAGATTACTAGCGCTCCAGGACAAGCGATTACAAGTAGTGTCAATGAAAGCACAAGATCCTTGGTAATTAGGAAGAGTAGAATACTTAAAACGATAATTCCCGGAGTATAATAGCGGGAGAATCTTTCTAAGAATTTTTGCGTTTTAGCCTTTTTATCCTGAGCTTCTTCCACCATTTGCAGGATTCTCGCAAAAGTGGTATCATCGCCTACTTTATCCGCTCTAATTAAAAGATATCCTGATTCGATAATGGTACCTGAAAAGACAGTATCATCACCACTTTTACTTACAGGGAGTGATTCCCCTGTTATAGCCGCTTGGTTTATATGAGCGTTACCTTCGATGATGGTTCCATCCACCGAGATTTTCTCACCTGGTCGAACAATTACAATATCTCCTTGAATGACTTCGTCGGGGCTGATTTCAACTTCTTTTCCATCCCGACGCACCCGCGCAATATCTGGTGCTAAATCTAGTAAGGATTTAATAGAAGAACGTGTTTTTTCTAAAGTACGTGATTCTAAATAGTCACCGAGCATAAATAGGAAGGTTACAGCTGCCGCTTCCCAGAATTCGCCGATAATAACGGCACCTGTTACCGCGATAGTCACTAAAGCATCGATCCCGATAATTCGATATCGAGCTGCCTGAAATGCATTGCGAAAAATGGGGGTACCTGCAACTATAGTGGTTGCTAACATCAAAGTTATTACAACTGGGGTGTACTCCATCCCACTCAACCGATGCGAGATAAAGGATAGTACTACTAGGATCCCCCCAAGAATCATTCTTCTGCCCTTCGTTATTTTAAGCATTTTCGTACCCCCTTCGCTTTTCTTACTTAACGCCTAGAACCTCAAAACCTAACTTCTCAATATTCTCTTGAATAGTTTCTGCTGAAATAACACTTTCATCAAACGTTACTTTCACTTTAGAAGCATTAAACAATACTTCTGATTCCTCAACACCCTTTGTTCTCTTAAGCATTCCCTCGATTTTTGCTACGCAAGATGGACAAGTTAAAGTTTCCATTTGAAAAGTCTTGGTTGTCATTTGAACTCCTCCTTAGTTGTTTCTTGTGACTCTATTGTAACCGGAAAATGCTAATCAAACTTTGATTTAGATCAAAAAACTTAAAGTTGCAATATTGTGTTAATTCGCAAAATGATCTTGATTTTATAACCTAAGGCTTAATCTGCCCCAGATAGCCTTATCATCGGCAAGCTGTTTTAATAATGACCCACAAAGCATCTGAAATCATCACATCATTAGGCATACATCTCAGACTGCTGATGAAAGATATTGTAGTACTCTCCCCTCAAGGCCATTAATTCCTTATGCGTACCATCTTTTTCTCAAAAACGGCACTACTCGATTACTACAAGTTTTGTACTCGCATTTATTGGTTCTATCGAAAATTCATTTAACTTAACCCCTGGCAACATTTCACTTGGTTCATCGGATACAGCTATGTAAGGATACTCGTCTATTACTGTAACTTTTAAAATTTATATCCGTCCATATTACGGAAGTATCAACGGTAATGCTATCTACTATATTAGTATCTTTAACTGCCCGATAAATCATATAATTGGACAGAAAAATACCTCTAGCAAAGAAACAATTCTTCGCTAGAGGCTAATGGCAACCCAAGGAGTTTCCAGGATCGCCTTTGTTACCAAGACTATTATATTAGACGACATTGTCCAAGGAGTTAAGGCTCATATACCATGTCGGAACAGGGTTTTCCATATTATCAAACCAACGTAGTACATCCTGGGATTGCTTGATCATTGTATCGATCTCTGGCTGTCCAAAGGGGATCGCCCAGGGTATCGCCGCTAAGGTGTTAGTGGCGATATAGAAAGCAAGCAATTTGAAGAATTCGACTGGTGGTTCTCCTCCGAAATATCCATGTAACTGCCCTGTAGCAAAGTAGGGACTGACGGCCGCACTCCATACGATGCGGTTAAACTCCTCCCACGGATCGCCAAAGTCAAAGCGATTCCAGTCAATAATTGAAATTGTATCTTTCCTAGATATAATCATATTACCAACATGATAGTCGCCGTGTTGAAGACACTGTGGGCGGTTAGATAACAATTTGCGGTTTTTTTCAATGTAGGAGATGATTTCTTCATCACCAGAAAAACGAATTTCGCATTCACGGTAATTCTCAATCTTATTGTCCACCTTGCGGTTGAAACGAGTTTCCCAGTCCTCGATAGTGCTCGGTGCAGGAATAGAATGAATCTTTCGTAGAAACTCACCTGTCTTTACACCTAGTTGATATTGCTTCTTTTTGTTTAGTAACAACAAGGCCTCTTCCGCCTCCACACCCTCTACCCAAGAAAGAAATTGATATACATTCTCACCATAAGTTCCAAAATCAAGCGGTTGTGACATAGCTATACCTAAATCAGCAACCTTTTGTATCATCTCAAATTCATGCTTCTTACGATCATATTGATCTATATCAGCAATACGAATTAAAAACTTTGTACCTTCGATAGTGTGGATTACATACTTTTTATCATTTGACCAGCCTTTATCGAGAAGTTCGAGTCGATCGAAAGTTAGGCCTTGACGGTCAACTATCGCTGGTACACATTCGGCAACTGATCGCCATATTAAAGCATCTTGCAAAGTCTGCTGGATGAATTGATGCTTACCCTTAAGGTAGTTTTCTCTACTGTTATCAACAGGATTTTCTTTTACTAGCCTAACCTTTAGAGCTTCATAGTTTTTGCCAATAGAAGCATTTGCATTCAAATAATCGCGAAAGTTTATATAATCTCTCCAAGCTACGCTGTTTTCTATTACAACATGGATAAAGTGAGTTTGTTCACCATCAGGTTTCGAATAATCCCCACAGGCAAATAATAGCTGTTCGTCAGTTTCCCATTTTCTTTTCAAGAATCCCTGGGCCTCCAACGTAGGTATAAGCTTTTCTACCTCAGCGAAATTCTCAACAGCGATAACTATATCGATAATGGGTTTCGCTTTTATTCCTTTTATTGATGTGCTACCTATATGTTGAATGTCCTTAGCAACCGTACCGAAGATACTTCTAAGTCGCTCGATTGTGTTACTAGCTATTATCTCCCACTCAGGGTTATGCTCTGCAAGTTTTACAGTGCCCCGCTTTAATCCGATAGCCATGATGTCCTCCAATTATTTGTTGAGATACTGGAATTTTTTCATAATAAGAGAGTTAGCGCTCTGCAACTGGATTCCTGCCGAAAAATAAAATGAACCCACTCGCATGGCTACCTCTATCTACTTAATCTTTAAAATCGATCATTGTTCATACGAATGTTATACTAAATACAACCATATTCATCGGGGGAGTCACCCATAACAAAAAACGAAATGAATTTAGGGAGTAAGGGGAATGGAATCCATAAAAAAGAGTATTAGAGTAATTGATGAGCATGGCAAAGAATATCTACCCGCATACCCTCGAAGAGCCAGAGGATTAGTAAAAAAGGCCGTGCTTATTGGATTGGAGAAAACATGATTTGTTTAGAACAACCACCTTTAACCACAGTCAAGC
>JAAYFS010000023.1 GCA_012728115.1 Bacillota bacterium
GGCATGGGGATAACAGGTACTGATGTTTCTAAACAAGCTTCTGATATGGTACTCACAGATGATAATTTTGCAACGATAGTTTCTGCCGTAAAAGAGGGTCGAAGAATCTATGACAATATCCATAAAACAGTACGCTTTCTGCTGTCCTCTAATATTGGAGAAGTAATAGCAATTCTAGTTTCAACTATTGCAGGATGGCATCTCTTATCACCAGTCCATATCCTATGGATTAATCTGGTTACAGATACTTTTCCAGCCATCGCCTTGGGGTTAGAACCAGCCGAGCCAGATGTAATGGAAAGAAAACCAGTAGATAAAAGGGATTCATTCTTAAAAGTAAAAGATTGGCGCAGAATGTTTGAAGTTGGTCTTGCGGAAGCTAGTTTGGCTCTACTCGCATATCTAATCGGTGGAAAAGGTGTTAGTGGTACCACTATGGCGTTTTTTACTCTTTCCCTATCCCAATTATTTGCGGCCATTGGTTTCCAGAGCGAGCGCCACAGTATCTTAAAACTTAAGGCAGCTAATCACCCTGTCCTATGGGGAGCGATTTTAGTTTCAGCTCTGTTGCAATTCGTAGTGATGTTTGTACCTGCCCTGAGAGGTCTTTTTGAACTAGCAATTCTTAATCCAACGCAATGGCTAACAGTTTTTGCTCTTTGTATCTCTATGTTAATTATTATTGAGCTGCAAAAACTCGTTGCGCGATTACGTCTTAAAGAATAGATATATGTAAATTAAGCAAAAAAACACCCATTAAGTTTTTTCGAAGGCTTAATGGGTGTTTTGTTTCTAAACAGCTTGCATTTTGGCCATTTCTTTTTGGGCCATCACAAGTTTGTAATACTCACCTTTTTGACGCAATAGTTCATCGTGAGTTCCTAATTCAACTATTCTTCCATGATCCAGCACAACTAATCGATCTGCATTAGCTAAAGTTGAGAGTCTGTGAGCGATGGCAATTGTGGTGCGATTTGCAGTTAGTCTTTGAAGTGCTTCTTGAATTTGTTTCTCGGTATGACTGTCAACTGAAGAGGTCGCTTCGTCGAGAATCAGCAATTTGGGATTATGAAGCACTGCACGAGCAATTGCAATTCTTTGTCTCTCTCCTCCTGACAACCTTTGACCTCTTTCGCCTACACGAGTATCGTAACCATCAGGGAACTTACAGATAAAGTCGTGAGCATTTGCGATCTTGGCCGCTTTTATTACTTCTTCAGGAGTAGCATCTGGTTTGGAATAAGAGATATTCTCCCAAATCGTTCCCGAGAATAGGAATGTATCCTGGAGAACTATACCTACCTGTCCTCGCAAGTCTTCTTGGGCGATATCCTTGATATTATGTCCATCGATCAAGATCTCACCTTCATCAACATCATAAAAACGGTTTACTAGGTTAATAAAGGTAGATTTTCCTGCTCCCGAATGACCAACTAATCCAATCATTTCTCCTGGTTTGATCTTGATATTGATATTCTTCAATACGGGTTCATGTTTAAAGTAACCAAAGGTTACATCGCGGAATTCAATTTCACCTTTAATATCCTTAAGTCGAATAGGATCAGGTCTATCTTTTACATCCGGTTCTTCATCGATAACCTCAAAGATTCGTTCAGTCGACGTCATAGCTTGGTTGAACCAACGTGGCACGTTTGTCATGTATTGCAACGGCCCATAGATCATTGAAGCATATGAGGAGAATTGAAGCATTTCACCGACAAGCATCTCTTCTCCGAGGATCAATTTACCTCCAAAGTATAGAATCAAGAAATGTCCAGCGCCCATGATGAAACCAAGGGCAGAGAAAATAGTATTTAATTTTTTCTCATTATCTGCTGTAATATCGGTGTAGTCCTTGGTAGCTTCCGAAAAGCGTTGGATCTCTCGCTCTTCCCGTCCAAAAGCTTTAACAACTCTAATTCCAGATAAGATGTCTTGCAGTAAGGAATTCGCTTTATCTGAAAAGCGCCATTGTCTATGCCACATTTGTCTCATCTTTTGCCGTAGAGAATATGTCACATAGAAGACAAATGGAACAGGGACGAAAATTAAAGATGCTAGTTTGACATTCGATCTAAAGAGAATGATCGCAATTCCAATAAAGATCAACACTTGATGGATAACTTCTGGCCCTTGACTTTGCAAGAAACCTTGAACTTGGTTCGTATCCCTAGAAACTCTGTTCATAAGCTCCCCAGTTTTACGCTGGTCAATAAAGCGCAACGAAAGCATCTGGATCTTCTCAAAAACAGTATTCCTTAAATCATAACCAAGGCGATTACTCAGTTTAACCATCATTCTTCCGCGAAGGATGGTGAGTAAGGTACTGACGAACGGCACAAGCGCCAAACCACCAATAACCATAAGAAACAGCTCTCGATCAGCATTGCGCGGATTCAATAAATCGTCAACAAGAATACGATTGAGCTGTGGAACTAGGAGATTTAGGGCGGTAATTATCCAGAAAACAATCGATACCCCAAGAACCAGGGGCCAATGCGGCTTTAGCACCCCTAAAAGGCGTCTTAGTACCTTGAATTTATTCAAACATACAGGACAAACCTTAGAACCTCCGCTCAAAATCCTCCCGCACTTTGAACATACATTTTCATCTAAGTTTTCGATCGGTCTTATTTTTCGTTCCTCTAAAAAGCGAGTAATATAATTTGCTGCGGTTGCGTAGTGTGTCTGATGATCCATTGCAAAGCGCGATATCGCTCTAGGTGTTCCGTCAATCCACACTACTAGCCTTCCGTTACCTACAAGGGTTTGTGCTTCAATTTTTTCGACCAAGCTTAAGGATATTTCTTCCTCAAATTCTTCCGTTTTCCCAGTTTGGTCTTTAAAAACCAATATACGTGAATCAGTAATAATCACTCGTCCTGTAACGAAATCACCTTCAGGATTAATTGTCGAAGGCAGATCAAAAAGCACTTGTTCGCCAGGATTAAGCTTATTACTCACTGCACCGCTTAACTGCGTATGCAATGTATCGTTTTCATAACCACTCATTAATGTCTCACCCCATTTCGAACTAGTGTGCATCTTAGACTAAGGTTTCAATTAAGTGCTTACTCTTAGCATCGAGAACACGGATATCTGGTATTTCAAATCTGTTTCCTGTCATATCCGTAACCAAGAGGCGTGTTTCATTAACGAGCTGAAGACCTTGATCACGACTACGGGTTACAAACTTTTTAAAACCACGGTCAGTTTCTACATCCCAATAAATATAGCCAAACTCCTCTTTTACCGAAATCACCCGTTTAATGATCGGTGAGAAATATCTCCAATTCAATTCATGAAGGATGGCTTCTTTGGATGCTTTATTAAACTTATTGAGGTCAAAAATCATCCCGATTTCATCGCCATTTTCGTCACGAACGGAAATATATTTGTCCTTAAATCTAAATGGAAATGCTCGATATAAGTCAACCTTATTGTACTCTTTACCGTTGAGATTAAGAGTTAAGATCCCGCCTTCGTTTATCGAAAAAACCGCTTCATTAGGTTCAAGATACTTCACACTTTCGAATTCTGCAAAACTACTATTGTCACTTTGAAAAACCTTTTTTTGTTTTACTTCAGCTGCCTTTGAACTCATGATATTCCTCCCCTATCCTCAATCAACCACCAACAGCTGAAAGTTTCATCGCTTCGCGTTGGGTGGTAAATAGTTTGTAATATACTCCCTTTTGCTTTAGCAGTTCGGCATGAGTTCCAACTTCAACGATTTTTCCTCTTTCGAAAACAAAGAGTCGATCGGCTCTTCTTAAAGTGGAAAGCCTGTGTGCGATTGCAAAAGTTGTTCTACCTTTAACCAATTTCTCGATCGCTTCTTGAATCAAGTATTCGGTATGTGTGTCAATAGAAGCAGTGGCTTCGTCAAGAATCAAGATTCGAGGATCATGCAATATCGCTCTAGCGATCGATAATCTCTGTCTTTCTCCTCCAGATAAATCCTGACCCTTTCTTCCGATAACGGTTTCGTAACCATCTGGAAGTTTAGTAATAAAATCGTGAGCGTTTGCGATTTTACATGCCATAATAATCTCTTCAGGGGTAGCATCTGGTTTCGCATACGCAATATTTTCCATAACTGTACCATTGAACAAGAATGTGTCTTGTAACACCATTCCGATCTGTCCGTGTAAATCATCCTTGTGAATGTCTCTAATATCTACTCCATCGATAAAGATCGCGCCACTATCTACATCATACATACGCGAGATCAAATTAATGAGAGTAGACTTACCTGCGCCTGAATGACCGACCAACCCGATCATCTCACCAGGTTGAACGGTAAAGTTGACATCGGTCAGTACAGGTTTACCATCCTGATAGGAAAACTCGACATTTCTGGCTTCGATCAGACCTTCGATTCTTTTTATCCGGACTGGATTTTCTGGCTCTGGTAAATAGTCTTGAGAATCAATAATTTCAAACATTCTTTGAGCAGCATTCATACAGTTGGTCCATTCTTCGACCATATAAGTTAACCATCTGATTGGTCCATAAAACATTCCTAGATACCCAGTAAACGAAACGATCGTACCCAGGGTCACATTGCCTTGGATAACATTCCAACCACCAACACCCCAAACAATTATGGATCCGACACTCATGAAATAGTACATGATTGGGAAAACAGTGTTGGAATAATTTCCTGCCTTAACTGAAATACCGTAAACATCTGTACTCTTTGCCTCAAATCTTCGGATCTCTTGGTCTTCTTTACCAAAGGCTTTTACCACGCGAACACCTGATAAAGAGTCGTTTACGACTGAGTTTAGCGAAGCATTAGCACGCCATCTCTTAGAAAACATCTTCCATAGAATCGGCTGTAACTTTAGAACGATAAAAAGAATAATTGGTATTGGAATCAAAACAAGCAGTGTTAGTTTCCAATCTAAGTAAAACAGCATCACGCTAATCCCAATAAGAGTAAGCATATTGGTAAAGTAGAATGGAATAATGTCATGGAAAAAGTTTTGTAATGTTCGTGCATCAGCGGTTACCCTGTTCATCAATGCTCCAGTTTGTTGGTTGTTATAAAAACTGAGTGATAAACGTTGCATCGCCGAAAACACCATTGTCTGCAAATCATAGACAATTCTTGCAGTGATTACAGGATTAATTCTGGAATGTAAAATCCCAACTAAGCGTGAGAGCAACGAAGTAAAGAACAACAGAAATACAATAAAACCGATCTGACCATAATAACGGCCACCCTCGGCTAGCACCTCGTCAAAAAATACTCTTCCCGATAGATAGCTAGGAAATAACCCAATTATAGTACTTAATGCCATCAACCCTAATTGCATGATAATTAAGCCTTTATAACGGGGTGTGAGTCCAACTACTCTCTTAAAAAGTGATTTTGAATCAAAGCACTTAGGACAGATCGGGCGGTTCCTGTCTGGATACAAACGTCCACATTTTGGACAATGTGTCCTATCGTACTCTTGATTTTCGATCTCTTTAGTTTCTTTATTCTTAAGTAACGCATTTACAAGTCTAGCAAAGTTGTTAAAATCCTTAAACTGACTAGGAAGTGCTCGGGTTATTATTACATCTTTATCGTCTATTTTTGCGATTAAAACTATAGTGCCAACATGCATCTCTACCTTCAACGAATCGATAGAAGCGACTGGATACTTCGTAAGTAATTCTGCTTTTGGTGGACTATTTCTTAAATCAATATCCTTAATTGTTTCAATAAGTAAACTCTTTTTTTCTCTCTCTTTTTGCTCTTTGGCAAAGCGCGCTAAAGTAGCTGGATCTTTTTCATCAAATCCAGTCTGACTTATTACATACAACCAAACATCATCCATGCAAACCCAAGTTCTTAAAAAGTCTCCAGATGTACCAAGATCGCTATATACTACGGCCTTTAGCGAACCTAGAGTATCTGAGGAAGCTTTTAATACTTCTCGAACAAATTCTGGTACCGAAACGTCATGATTGGACAAACAAATTACCTCCCCATCAAAAACAAACGTGACCACTTTTTTTACAAAAAACAACGTTTATTACTAGAATTCCGAGCTAAAGCGGAAGATCATACTCCCCTTTCATTGATATAAAAAAATCTCCTGCGTCACTAATATTTCGTATTCAGAAGCTTTCTGGTTATATACTACATCCTCTAGGCGAACTAGTCAAGAAGAATTTCCTGGAACTTCGCAAAAGATTCCAGCTGTTAGCTGCCCAAAAGTGGCGAAATCTCATCAATATAGAAAAGATGAAGTTCATGAAGGGCACGGCTGCAAGCAGTATATAAAAGTTTTGAATCCTTCTTTTTATAAACTTTACTGCTGACGTTGGCAATAACTACAGCATCAAATTCTAAACCTTTTGCCAAATATACTGGCAGAATAGTCAATCCTGGTAACAATGGTTGTTCTTCATTTTCTAGTAAATTGATTCGACCGATCTCAGCCTGGTTTAATTCTTTAAGTGAGCTATGAAGGGTACGAGCTTCCTTAGCGGTCTTTGTGACAATAGCGATCGATTCATAGTCCTTATTCTTAATTTCCATCAGACGGTCCCCTAATTTCCTGACCAATTCACCTTCGTCTTTTACTTTTGAAATCGTTGGTTCGGGACCACTGCGATCAATCGGTTCGACCAACATTTCATTTCCAAGTATTCTATTGCAAAACAAAAGAATCTGTTTGGTTGAACGATAACTCTTACTCAACCTGATTGTTTTACGTTTATTAGTAAGAAAGTGATCTTCAACTTTTTCTAATTCACCTTCCACAAAAGGATGGATCAATTGATTCGGATCGCCTAAAATGGTAAATGTTGCCTTCGGGAAAAGCCTCTTAATAATCTCAAAATGAAACGTCGAATAATCTTGCGCTTCATCTACGATAACGTGTCGAATTGATTCTACTACAGGAAAACCTTCTAACAATCCCTTAAGCAGAAGAATCGGAGCTACATCCTCATAACCAATCAATCCGAGTTTTAACGTCTTTTGTGAAGCTTCTTTTATGGACTGCAATTTATTAGTTTGCTCACCAAAAATTCTATTGAATAAAATTTCATCGTGAAATAGGTTGAAATAGATCGCGAAAACGTCAATTTTTAACCATTTATTTATTTGCTCAAAGACTTGTTTGTATTCTTCTCTAATTTGAATAATCGCCTTACGCCTTATCTGCCAAGCCATTTCAGGATTCGCATTTTCTTGTTCGTATCTTCTAATAATCTTAGTTATTTCTGCCTTACGAAGTGGATCAAGAACATACTTAATTCTTCGAAGCATTTTTTGAATTCGAGCCACTGGCGGTAAATAGGCATAGGTTTGAGTAAAGAGGTTCTTTAGTTCATCTGCTGTAAATAAAGTGGTGCCACGGAAAGAAACATCCTGAAATTTAATCATTTCTGTTTCCACATAGTCTGCAAGTTCTTTGATCGCATTGAGAAACTGTGATGAGATCTTAAACCGAATGGTATCTATCCTTTCAGCCACGTCAGCACGTGATAAGATGTATTCCATGTGATTTGCAAATGATTCCACGGGAATATCAATATTTAGGGTGTGGTCGACATATTCGGAAAAAGTGGTTTGAAGGATATTGCTTTCCCCTAATTCTGGTAACACGTTCGAAATATAGTCATTAAAAACTTTGTTAGGAGAAAAAATCACGATATCTGTTGATTTGATATTGTCTCGATGTCGATATAGCAAGTAGGCTGCTCGATGAAGTGCGATCGAGGTCTTGCCACTACCAGCAGGCCCGGTTACTAACAACAGATCATGTCCTTCATCACGGATCGCTTGGTTTTGCTCACGTTGAATGGTATTTACGATATGTCGCATTTTGTCGTCAGCTCTTTTACCAAGCATCTCTTGCAGCACATCATCATCGATCTTTAAGGAATTATCAAACATATATTTTAGTTCCTTATCCTCGATCTTAAACTGACGCTTTAATGTTATCTCGCCTCGTACATCTCCACCAGGACTGTGATATACTGCTTCCCCTAAACCATAATCATAAAACAGACTAGAAATCGGTGCTCTCCAGTCAAAAACTAAATGTTCCTTTGTTTTTGGATCAACCAATGAAACAAGCCCGATATACACATTCAGTGTTTCATCCATTTCAGCATCGAAAAAATCTAACCGTCCAAAATAAGGACTGTTTTCGATCAGTTTCAACTTTCGATAGGTGTTTTGATGAACGCCAAATGCTTGACCTTGACGATTAAGCTCATCCATCTGTTGAACAACGTCGAGTTGTTGGTTAAACCCGCTCATTGAACCAATATTATAATCCTCCCATAATGAGCGCTTAATATCGATAAGTCTATCGCGTAGGGACTGCGTATTCTGGGTAGCAATCTCGAGTTGCTCAGCCACCACCCGATTAACTTTGTCAAGACGCTGCTTTTCAAAAAATAAATCTTTTTCATAACTATCTTGCTTTACCATAGTGACTCTTTCGCTCCAGTTCTAAAATATTGTAAGACATTAAGTCCTTTCTTCCTCTAGAAGTTTACGCTTTCTATAAGCACTATAATTCCCATTATAAACCTTTATCTTACCGTTCGCGACTTCTATTCATTCCAGCTAGTCGGTACTACAAATTTAGTAACAAGTGCTGATCACAAAAATATCTTTTAATAACTTGACATTCTAGTAACAAAATAAAAACCCCTCCTGTTGTCTGGAGAGGATAGCGTTAAAAAGTTATTAACTGCAATTTCAAACGCAAAAAGCGATAAGATCCCTATTTCAAACCAATAGAAAACACTATAAGAATCAATAGCAAAAGGAAATCAGCAGTTTTAATTACTATCCACTCACAAGAAATCGAAGATACGGAAATAAGTAAACACAAAAATTAGCCTTAAACCCGATGCATTAATTATGAGTGAATTAGTCGATGAACATTCGCCGCTGATACCTTTCCTTTCTAAAAATGTTTTCTAATTTTATTATAAGTAATACTAAAATTTTTGTCAATTGAACTTCGTGTTAAACGCCTTAAGGATAAAAGGCACTGGATCAGTTTCAGTGCCTTTTTAATCGTTATTTACTTAATCGCCTGAAATGCTTGTTCCAAATCTTCGATCAGATCGTCTATATGTTCAATTCCTACCGATAGTCGAATAAGGTCATCCTTTACGCCAGAAGCCTTCAATTCCTCCTCGCTTAGTTGTTGATGCGTTGTGCTAGCTGGGTGGATAATTAAGCTTTTTGCATCGCCAACATTAGCTAAGTGCGACCACAGTTTTACGCTATTAATGAACTTAGCCCCAGCGCTACGACCGCCTTTGATACCAAAGACTACAACAGAACCTGCTCCATTAGGTAAGTATTTCTTCGCTAATTCTCTTGAAGGATGATCCTCTAACTCAGGGTACAGAACCCAACTTACATCTTCGTGTTGTTGTAGATAGGAAACGATCTTTCTTGCATTTGCTACGTGTTCCTTCATTCTAACATGAAGCGATTCCAATCCCAAAGCCAATTGAAATGCACTAAAGGGGCTGATGCACGAACCTAGATCCCTTAAAAGCTGGACACGTGCCTTAACAATATACGCTTGTTCCTTTAGGTCTTCAGCATACACGATTCCGTGATAGCTTCGATCTGGTACATTGAATTCTGGAAAACGAGGAGAACTCCAATCAAATTTTCCAGCATCTACAATAACACCACCGAGTGTGGTTCCGTTTCCGCCTATCCATTTGGTAGCGGAATGAATAACAATATCCGCGCCATATTCTATCGGTCTGCATAAATATGGGGTAGCAAATGTATTATCTACAATTAAAGGAATTCCCGCATTATGAGCAATGTCTGCTAAAGTTTCGATATCAGCGACAATCAAACTAGGATTTCCAATAGTTTCTACAAAAACTGCTTTTGTTTTATCATTAATAGCAGCTTTAAGCTCATTGATGTTTGAACAATCCACAAACTTAGTTGTTATACCGTACTTTGGCAAGGTTACCGAAAAAAGATTGTAAGTCCCTCCATAAAGGTTGGTATCGGCTATAATTTCATCGCCACTACCTGCAATGTTTAAAATAGCTGTGGTAATCGCAGCCATCCCACTGCTGAGGGCAAGACTACCAACACCACCCTCGACTAAAGCCATCCGTTCCTCAAAAACAGTTACCGTCGGATTGTGTATTCTACTATAGATATATCCTGGCTCTTTAAGAGCAAAAAGATTAGCTGCATGGTCAGTGTTATCAAAAGAAAAGGCATTAGATAAATAGATTGGCAATGATCGAGCCTTTGTAACTGGATCGGAATTGAGTCCTCCATGAACACTCAGAGTTTCTAAACGATATTTTTGAGTCATATTTGCCCTCCTGTAAGTATATTATCTTTCAATTTACTCTAACTAGCTTGCCTCTCATTTCGTTCCCCGTTCTGGCTGTCGCCCTCCTCTATTTCCGACTAACCTGAGTATTGTACTAGGGTTTAAGGTATTCTCTTTCAAATTTCCTGCCCCAGCTTGATAATTAAAAAGCCTCATCTATAAAGAGAGGCTGAAATAAACGTCTCCCTTATCTTTCAGAGTAAATTTGCTCTGCAGGAATTAGCACCTTTCCAAACCTTTGTTTGGAGGTTGCTGGGTGTCATCGGGCCCGTCCCTCGACCTCTCTTGATAAGTTCTTTTTAATTATGTAGCTCAAGTCATTCTTGATATTTTCGTCTATTCTACCACGGATTAATTACCAATGCAATACATAATTTTACTTTTTAATCCAATAAGAAAACTACCGCATGTTTGGAAAAGAAATCGTACTTATCGATCGCTGATAAAATCTCTCTAGCAGCCTCATCGCTTATGACCACCCCTGTTTTTGTCTCTCCTACTACTTTAATCCCTCGAACTACTAATGGACGAATATATGAAGATTCTTTTGAACCAATCGTTAATCGAGACAATAGACCAGTAGATAACTCGCGACCATACGAGACCACACCGAAATTTTGGACGTACTCATAATCGGTTGTAACACCAGCATAAATCAGTTCACCCGATTCTGACCAGATCCTTGGGCTCATTCCACGTTTTAATCCTAAACCTCTTGCATCGATGATTAATCCTGAATACAATCTGTTTTGGTTAGCTACTGAAGTATCAACATTTTGTGATACCCTTTTTATATCAAAATGTTGGATTTGTAGCATCTCTGGTGTTCCGAAACTTAGTGTCGCTTTACTTACCCCAGGAGGACTCTTAAAGACAAAACTAAATTCTTCGGTTGACTCGACCACATGTCTCGTTCCCCCGTGAAGCATGTATGAATGTAGAACTGGTTTCTCTTCCTTAGTTACATAGGTGGTTATTAGAATAGGGGAATCAATATAATCTTTATCGAAGACTACCCTTATTTCGTATTCAGCTTGCGATTCTAATAAAAAGCTCCTTTGTTCTTGATATGCGCACACGGGAGAAGCTGATAGCGCAAGTATGGTAATTACCAACATAAAAATAAATGCTTTGGCTTTCGTCATCACAATTCCCCTCCAAATTCTTCCTAATTCGAAATTCGCTACCGCTTTAATGAATCCTGCAAAAATCAGGTTGCTTTTTTTGCATCCAACCTTTTAATCGGCTATAATTATTCTTATAAGCTTACACTAGAAACGTAGAGGTGATTTTTTATGGATAGTAATTTTTATCGTGCAGCCGAATGGATCTCTCGTTTATTTCTTCTCAATATACTGTGGGTTGTTTTTACCATAGTAGGCTTGGGAATTTTCGGTTTCGGACCTGCAACTGCTGCAATGTTTGCGATAGTACGAAAATGGATAATCACACCTCAAGAAGATTTTCCGTTATTTAAAACCTTCTGGGAAAACTACAAATCACGTTTTATTAGGGCTAACATTCTTACTTGGATGGTTGCCTTAATGGGGCTCGTTTTTTATTATGATCTACGTTTCTTCCAAAATTACGAGGGCATTTTAGCGGACATTTTGTTATTAGGGGCATATGGTTTAATGCTCGCTTATTACGCAATCGTTGTTCTCATATATCCTGTCTTCTCGCATTATGAAGCGACATATTTTCAATACATTAAAAACGCTCTTTTTATCGCGATAGCCTTTCCGATTCGTTTACTAATGATGTTTTTGTGTTTAATAGCCGTTTTCTTCGCCTTTATATATTTTCCGCAGTTGTTTATGTTTTTTGTCGGTAGCTTGTCCGCTTTCGCCCTAATGTGGATAAGTTATGGTACCTTTGAAAAGATTGAAGCGAAAAAAAATGCCTATGCTCAAATCAGAGAAGGTTCTAAGAAGAATGATGGGATGAAAAATACCGATGAGGATAGTACGCCTGTTGTAGCAGATAAGAACACTAAAGATGTAAACGTAGATACAGATAAAATAGATGAAGAAAGCACGATCGAATAATTGATCGTGCTTTTTGTCTCCTATTCTGCTGCAGGACGCTGTTTTGCCTTATCAGCTTCAGCAGCATTCCTGGTTGCTTCTTCTCTATTTTTTGCCATCTCTTCAACGGTTTTTACTGGTAAGCGAGCTGCCCCTTTATAATCCTTGGTCGGAATCAGATTGCCCGAAGCAAGTCTCCTCTTCGCTCGAGCGATCGCCTCTTTATACTGCGGTAACCATTGTTCTTGGGCTACGAGCATTTCATCCACTAGTTGCCATATTTCAGGTGGATTGCATACCGCACCAACTAATGGATCCATCATCATCGCTTGACGAAGTAAGTAATCATCCCCATGAACTGCCGCTTCAACAGCTAACCTTTGGACGGAAATACTAGCATTACAAACAGCAGCACATCCAAGTGGCAACGAACCGATTCTCGGTATACTAATACCATTACGATCTACGTATCCTGGGACTTCAACAATCGCATCTTCTGGGAGATTATCGATAGTTTTTTGGTTTACCACATTGAAATGACCTCGGTACACTCTACCTGTTTCTAGCGCCTCGATAATATATGATCCATGTTCAGTTCCCCTATCATTTGGAGCATACTTCATTGGCGGTTCTTTCAACCAGTTTGGAAAATCTGTTTCAAACCAATTTCGTCCTTCTTTACAAACTCTTAAGTAACCACCAGTTTCGCTGTTAATCCAGGTTCCTAAGTCAATCCAATTACTAACTTCTTCTAGACGTTTACGATACCAGGGTACGTATTCACTTAAATGGCCGTTGGATTCAGTACTGAAATACCCGAATCTTCTGAGCATATCGATGCGTACTTTTTCAGTCTTACTGTACTCGGGATGATTTTCTAATGCCTCAAGTAGTTTAGAAGTGAGATCCTCGCCTTTATGTTTGATTTGGATATACCAGGTTTGGTGATTAATTCCCGCACAGATTATATCCACTTCTTCAAGGGGAAGATTGAAAGCATCTGCAATTAATCGATGCCCACTTTGAACTCCATGACATAATCCGATAGTCTTTACCCCACCGTATTTATTACATGCCCATGTGATCATCGCGTTAGGGTTAGCATAGTTAAATAGGATACAGCCAGGTTCACTAACCTCTCTAATATCCTTACAAAAGTCTAGAATCGCTGGAATACCACGCTGGCCATACATAATTCCACCAGCACAAAGGGTGTCACCAACACATTGATCAATCCCATATTTTAACGGAATATCGATATCTAATTCAAAAGCCTCTAAACCACCAATTCTAACCACATTGAAAACATAACGTGCATCTTTAAGAGCCTCTTGTCTATCGGTAGTCGCCTGAATTTTAATACTCAAACCGTTTTCATCAATATCACGTTGACATAATTGAGTGACCATGCTGAGATTTCGTTCGTTGATGTCAGTAAAAGCGATCTGAATACTCTTGAATTCTTCTACTGAAAGGAGATCCTTCACCAACTGTCTAGTAAAACCAATACTTCCAGCACCAATAAACGCAACCTTAAATGACATTTTACCCCTCCTAGAGCTTTTTGTTATCCTAGATCCTCAAATTCTTTTAATTTTAAGTGAACCAAAAATCAATTTGGAGTTTATTACTATCCGCGGAGGTAATACCTCTGGATCAACATCGCTACCTAAATTAGCAGGTTGATCAATAAGCGAGGTTCCCTTTAGGTAAAACGCCTTTTTTCCAAAGGAATCCACTCTACACAAAAGACCACGCGCTTCACCCCTTACGGCAATGTTCTCGGGCACTTCTACAACAACGGAGCCGAAAAACGCTTGTAGATCTAAGCGCATAAGTCTAAAGCCAATTTCATCCTCTTGAAAACTAACGATCGTTTTTCCAAAATAGGATTTAAAGGTACTATCGACCGTAAATGTTTTGGTGATTTCGTAGTTTTTTTTCCAAAACATCGTTCTAAAAATTTCTTCGCCAGTAAACGTAATCCATCGTATAACAATAATTCCTAGAATAATCGTAACAACTGGTAAAAGAATTAAAAAGTAATTCTGGAAAAATTGAAGTATCACAGATTGTTCTTCTACAATCAGAAACTCGATGTTTAAGATCAAAAAAATAACACCGATCGTGATCATCACTAACCCGCTCAATCTACTGCTACGATCTTTATAAGCAAAGTAGTTTAATCCAGATGCGGAAATAATCAACGGCCAAAACCGAGCAACGAAGATTCCAGGTGTCATTTCAATAATCTTAAAATCATTAAGTAACCATACGATTAAAGTAAGTACTCCAAATCCAATAAAAATATCTCGCCAGGAAAGCTTAAATCTAATCATTGCTCATCACCTCGTTTATCTCCTATTATTCATTCTCTTTTACCATTCCAACTCCTTCAAAGATCACATAAACTTATTTCACCACATAGGATAATATGATATAATCGATTAGAAGAAATAAGGTGATTGGAGTGACATCATGTACAAAAGATTACGCCGTTCTCCATACAAAAAAATCGGCGGAGTCTGTGGAGGCATTGCCGAATTTTTTGATTTAGATCCTACTATTATTCGTTTACTCTGGATAGCAGCTGTTTTATTTTTCGGTTCGGGCTTTTTCTTTTACATTATTTGCTGGATCGTAATTCCTGATAGTAACTCTTATTGAAAAAATTCATATTTAGTTCAAGGGTAGAAAATAAACTGCACCTCCACTTGTTTGACGAGTTAACAAATGGGGGTGCAGTTTCAATTTCCAGTATAAAGAAGGGTAAAAAAATGGCTCCTCGGGTAGGATTCGAACCTACAACCCTTCGGTTAACAGCCGAATGCTCTACCGTTGAGCTACCGAGGAACATTTATGACTAACACCTGCTACAATGATATTAGCATCAAATAACATTCAGGTCAAGCCCTTTTTCATTTTTTTCTTTCGTCTGTGACACTTTCCTATAAGAATCATATACTATATTAGCTTTTGGGCTGTTAGGAATTTCTTTAGAAGGAGGCTTTAAACTTGGTTAATTCCAATGAGTATTACCCAGAATTAGAACGTTGTACAAATTGCCTTGAGCAATGTCCAGAGAATAGTTTCGCCTACATTGTATTACCAAATGACACTCTCGAGATAATCGCCGAACGTTTTGGTATTTCTGTTGACGATCTTGTTAGGAATAATCCGAATCTGAATGAATTTGAGCAACTAGAAGTTTATAGTGTTATCTGTGTTCCCCAACGAAAACGCCAATGTGCTCCTGACACAGAAAACTATATCGTCCAGCCAGGAGATAGTTTGCAGTTACTAGCCGATGCTATGAAACTCCCTTTAGAAGTAATATTTGAAATGAATCCAGATTTGCGAATTAGAGACGAACTATTTCCAGGCGAAATAATTTGCGTTCCTACAGATACAGCTGGTCATGGCGTCGCCCAAGAACCACCACAGCCTATACCAGAAATCCCAGAACAAGACATGCCCGAGCCTGAAATACCCGAACCAGAATTGCCAGAACAAGAATTTCCAGAACCAGAGATCCCTGAAGAACCACGTCCAATTAATCCAGTCTATAATGATAGACGGCCAAAAAAACCACCACACAAAACGAATTGCCCACCCAATACTTTTCCTTATACTGTTCAAAAGGGCGATACCATGTTCTCGATAGCAAAACGTTTTAACGTACCATTACCAGCTTTGATCAAAGCAAATCCTCAAATTCCTAATCCGAATAAAATCTTTCCAGGGCAAATCGTCTGTGTCCCTAAAGATGAAAAACACAAATGTCCTCATGGTACCACACCTTACATTGTTCAACAAGGAGATACGATGTACCTAATTGCAAAAAGGTTCAACATAACTCTAAACGCTCTTATTGCAGCGAACCCTCAGGTTAAAGATCCAAACCTTATCTTCCCAGGACAGGTACTATGTATTCCGAAATCAACCACTCCACCACCCTGCCCACCTGGAACATTTGAATACAAGGTAAAACCTGGAGACACAATGTTCTTTATCGCCCAGCGCTTCGGTATTAACTTAAACACTTTAATAGCGGCTAATCCGCAAGTAAAGAATCCAAACCTAATTTTTCCAGGGCAAATACTGTGCGTGCCAAAAAAATAGGGTTCAATAGTTAGAATCCCTCTCTCTTCTTTGATTACTCCCGGATATTTCTGGTTATACTATCTTAGCAAACACCAAAATATCTGGGAGGTATTACATATTATGGCTATCTCAGCGGAAATTTCACTTTATCCAGTTAACTCAAGAGAATTAGATCATGATCTTTTGAACTCAACGACAGCCTTTCGGGATTACGATTTTCATTACGATTTTGGTTCCTTACGAACTCAAGTCTTTGGTGAACCTGATGAAATTTGGAACACTCTTCGTTCGCTTTTTGAACAAGCGCAAGTTGCCGATAACGAGGTTGTGATGGTTGTAACAATTTCTAACATGAGCTGAATGCGCTGTAGCTGTGCTTAAGAAAAAACTGGACAAACCTTTCTTTATAAAAACAAATCTTGATATTGACTGTTTACTCAATAAGTGATATTTTGTTATTGGGTAAGGTTGGTGAAGGAAATCACTATTTCGATAGGAGGTAATTACTTATGAAAAGAAAATCTCTATTGCTCGTTGTGATCATGGTCTTATCCCTTTCTTTGCCAGTTTTTGCTAGCAAATGGGCAGATGGAACATATGAAGCATGGTCTGATGCAGGTGCTCGCTCATACCAATATGCAAAAGTTGTAATTCAAGATGGAAAAATCGCTGGCGTTATTCTTAAAGAATTCACTGGCGTCGATGTTGAGAAAAATTGGTCAGAATATAATTGGGACGCAGTGAAACAAGCTATTTACGGTTTTAATGATAAGTTCGTAGCAGCTCAAAGCGCAGAAGTTGATATCGTTACCGACGCTACTGGTAGCTCCAATGGTTGGATAAAAGCTGTAGAACGTGCCTTGTTGAAAGCTGAAATCGCTGCTGATCCTTCCAAGAAAACCAGCACGTACTTTGACGGTACTTTCTTAGGCCGTTCAAACCACGCTTCAAGAGGTTACTATGAAGTTGTTTGGGTAACAATCAAAAACGACAAAATTACTGCTATTAAATTCGATCGTATCCAGCCTGACCATACCAGCTTAGACCTAAACGACTATGCTTGGCCACTTGGTGCTGCTCGTGACGCTTACGCCGATGCAGTAATCGAAAAAGGTACTGCTCCAGTCGATATTATGAGTGGTGCAACTGGTGCCTTTACAATGTGGAATATTGCTGTTATGGACGCTTTAGATAAAGCAAGAATCTAATCAAGAATACTTTTTATAATTGAGTTTGGTGTAACTCCAACCAAAACCCAAGAAAACACCTGGTTCTTCCAGGTGTTTTCCTTTTAGAGAAATATTGATGACAAAACTACAGCAAAAACTAAAGAGGGTAACATATTCCCAATCGATATTTTGGTCAATCCAAGCATATTGATCCCGATCCCGAAAATTAAGATTCCTCCAGTTGCTGTCATTTCACCTACGACAGCATCATTCAAAATTGGAGCTAGCGTTGTTGCCAAAAGTGCAATCCCTCCTTGGTATAAGAACACTGGGATTGCTGAAAATGCCACTCCTATTCCAAAAGATGAGGCAAAAAAAATTGCACTAATTCCATCAAGCATTGATTTGGCATAAAGCACATCATGGTTATGCATTAGTCCGCTATCTAATGCACCGACCACCGCCATTGCTCCAACACAATACACCAAAGTAGCGGTCAAAAATCCTTCCGTTATCCCGCCTTTTTGGCTTTTGAAATGTTTTTCAAAAATTCTTCCGACGGATACAATTCTATCCTCAACCTTCAATTTTTCTCCGACAATACTACCTAGAACCAACGAAGCGATCGGTATTAAAATGTTCTCACTTAAAAAACCCATCTTTAAACCAATCACTATCACCGTTAAACCTAGTGCATGCATCACTGTTGTTTTTAGGTTTTCCTTTAAACTGATGATTAATCCTAAAGTAGTACCTAAAATAATGGCAATTGCATTAACTAACGATCCCCACAATACCATGAAGATTCCTCCAAACCTTGCCCTAAACTGACAAATTAGGCGTTAACTTAAAGTATATGTTCGTTTAAAAAGACTACAATAATGATGTGAGAGATACGAAAGGAGTGATTTGGGTGGCTCAATTAACACAAAGTGAACTGAACACTATTCGAGAATTGATCGGTCCCGCCATTACGAACAAACGTCGATTTGGGTTTTATGCAAACCAAACTAACGATGGTCAGGTAAGACAAGTGTGTCAACATCTCTCTTCTAGTTGTGATAACAAAGTGAAAACGTTGCTCGGATTCATGGGTTAATAATAGGAGGAAGAGCATGATTAGCGAACGCGATATGGTAATGGATGCTTTAGAGACATTGAAACACGAAATAGTTGACCTTACCAAGGCAGCTGAAGAAACTAGTGATCCTCAGCTTCGTCAGGCACTGATTCAATTCCGAAATCAAGCCGAACAAACACAACTTGAAGTATCACAAATAGCATCTCAAAAAGGCTGGTACGTGTCACCACCGAAAGCTAGTAGCAACGAAATTCAAAGCGTAAAACAAGCTTATGAAAACATTTTAAGCGCTACAGCTGGTGCAGGAAGCCACTTCCAACTAAGAGTTTAGATGCTTTCTCACAAGGAGATTGCCTGTAGTTTATCTGCAGGCAATCTCCTTTAGTCTTATTCATTTTACATTCCCATAATGTTGTAACCAGCATCAACATAGATTATTTCCCCAGTGATGCCTGTCGATAGATCGCTGGCCAAAAATGTGGCTGTTTTTCCTACTTCTGAAGGTTCAATATTTCGCTTAAATGGAGATCTACTGGCATGAACGTCTAACATCTCAACAAAACCAGAGATACCTCTAGCAGCTAGAGTATTGATCGGACCCGCTGAGATCACATTCACTCTAATATCTTGGGAGCCCAGATCGAACGCTAAATAACGCGCACTAGCTTCAAGTGCCGCTTTCGCCACACCCATCACATTGTAGTTGGGCACGACTTTTTCAGAGCCGTAGTATGAAAGAGCGATAATACTTCCTTTTGGTCTGATCAGCGGTTTAAATGCATTAGATAAAGTGATTAGGGAATAAGTACTAATGTCTAGAGCAACATTAAACTCTTCCCTCCTAGTTTCACTAAAAGGTTTTTGGAGCGCTTCTCTAGGTGCAAAAGCTAGACAATGAACCAAGATGTCAATTTCCCCTGCTACTTCTTGAACCTTCTGAGCAGCTTGGGCAACCTCTTCATCTGACGAAACATCACATTGCACTAAAGCAAGAGGTTTATTAGGTAAATCATCCACTAATTCTTCTACTTTAGCTAAAGACCGTTCATTTTGATAGCCTAAGATTAAATCGGCTCCATTAGCGCTAAACGATTGGGCAATCGCCCAGGCAATACTTCTTTTGTTTGCGATATTGAAAATAACAGCTTTTTTACCTTTTAGTAGCATTCTACCATCTCCTTTTTAAAGGTTTTTGATAATTAATCTGGAATTATATCAACATCATAAGTGAAAGGAGAATTCTGTGGATCCTTTAGTTGCAAGAATCAATGAACTCTACAAAAAATCTAAAGAATCTGGTCTCACGGAAGAAGAAAAGCAAGAACAAGCCCAGTTACGTCAAAGATATATCAATAATATTAAACGAAATCTAATTAACACGTTGGATAATACTGTAATTGTTGATCCAGATGGAAATCGACGCAATTTGAAGCGTAGTAGCAAGAAAAGCACACTTCATTAGTGTGCTTTTTCGTTTTTCTTTTATTCTTCCTCAAGTAACTCACGAAACTCTGTGAGAATCTTAATAAGCACCTCAGTTTTTTCCTTATCCCATTCATTTAAGCGGGCGGAAAGGAATTCCATCCGATCCTGCATCACTTTCTTGATTATATCCCTTCCTTCATCCAGGATCTCAAGCCTTATCACTCTTCGATCATTCTCGTCTCGAACCCTTCGAACATAATTGAGACGCTCCATGCGATCAACAAGATCAGTTACTGTACTAGAAGCTAGAAACAATCTACAACAAAGTTCACCCATGGTAAGTCGTTCATGAAGTAGATGAATTAATGCATAATACTGAGGTAATGTTAATTCATAGCGAGCTAAAAGCTCTCTAGTATGATGCCGAATAAGAATAGAGATCCTCCTGATCTGATACTCAACGGCTTCCACATTCGGATGTAACATAGGGTTCCTCACCCATCCTTTATTACATTAGAATTACTACGATTCTACCATAAAAAGACAGCAAAGTCTATTCCTTTTGACTATCTTCATCAAAACCGCCTGATATAAGCGCGTTTTCATTGAGACGAAAAGACAATTGAAGCAAATTGTCGGTTAAATGTGTATGTTCAACAACTACGTGTTCAGGAACATTTAAATGAATTGGCGAAAAGTTCCAAATTCCTTTTACCCCATTATCCACTAAAAAATCACATAGTTCCTGCCTATATTCATACGGCGTAGCAATGATTCCAATATCGATCTCATTTTCCTTAAGATAGCTTTCCAGCTTACTAACAGGTTGAATAACACATCCAGCTAAATAATTCCCTTCCAGCAACGGGTTTGAATCGAATATCGCTACAATCTTAAATCCTCTACGAGCAAAATTCTGGTAATTTGCCAAAGCTCGACCAATATTTCCCGCCCCAATAAGTACCATTCTATACTCTCTGCTCAAACCGAGAATTGCACCGATTTGTTTCTTTAATTCGTCCACCCGATATCCATAGCCTTGTTGACCAAAAGAACCAAAATAACTGAAATCCGACCTAATTTGGGCAGCTGTAATTTCCAATGCTTCACCAAGCTGTGCTGACGAAATTCGTTTTACATCATTTCGATCTAATTCTTCTAAGTAACGGTAGTAGACTGGTAAACGCCCGATGACACCGTCAGGGATTCCTGTTAGTTTCCTCTTATCCCGTATTGACAAGCGTTATCCCTCCTCGCGTCAAATCTAACATTATCCTAACATTTCGCTAAATCTTACCAGTCTCCTCCATTGAATGAAAAACTTTTCACAATTCAATCAAAAAATGTTAAGTAATTCACCATTATGACGTAGTACATCTAGTAGATCCGATGTGTTGAAGGCACCAGGAAAATTAATCAATGCGACATATTCCCTACCTTCCTTAAGTGGTTCGCCTTGGGAACTATGCCAGTTATCAATAATTATTTCAGGATCAAGGCTTACTACTTCTGCAACCTTACCTGGTGTCAGTTCAGCTGGTCCAAAAGTGGTCACAATATCATATCCTAGCCATTCAACAAAGTCCTTTTGGTGGAATTGCACCACAACCCGTTTTTCGTGAACATTTAACTTTGTTGCGTTGTCACTCAGCGTTTGAGCTAATTTCTCAAGTTCTTCTACCCATAGAGACGCTTTTTCAGTAGTGCCAAATCTCTGCGCAACTGAAAGCACAGTATCTCTGAGTAACGGTGGAGTATTGTTCGTAAAAACTATTATCAATTTCTCTTCTGGGATATTCGCTACTTCGATTAAACGCTGAATAAACGGTTCATAGCCCGCCCACACGATGTAGTCTGCTTCCAACGCTAATTGAATATCGCTTGGTTTAAAATCATATTCTGACGGATGGCGCATATCGATGGTCGCAAGCACTGTAACATCATCAATTCCAGCCGCTTTAACGATAGCCCCTACCCAACTGGTTGAGGCAACTATTTTTGGCTGACTTGCAACAGCATTTTGTGCTGTAAGAAATAACCCACTTGCTAAGAAAAGAACAATTGCGATATTAAAAAATCTTTTCATTTAACTTTCCTCCTTTGAAAAACTAATGAAACCATCAAAAAGAAACAACCCACTACCGCAACACTTGCTCCAACTGGGAGATCATACCGTAACGCCACCAAAAATCCCGTTGAGGTCGATAAGATCCCAAAGATCGAAGTTAGTACCAAGGCGCTGTTTAGCCCTTTCGCTAAAGGTAGTGCTGCCATAGCTGGTAAAAGAATGAGTGAATCGACCAGTAAAGCACCTACTAAACGTAGGGAAATCGCCATCGATGCTCCTAACAAAAGAAAGAGCAGCATTCTTATTCGCCCTACTGGAACTCCTAAGGTCGTGGCGAGTTCTTTATCTAAGAGTACTAGTTGAATCTCACGATAGAAAAAGAAAAAAATTCCTACGATTAAAACCCCTAAAAGTGCTACCAAGATCAAATCAAACTTACTTAAGAACAAAATATTTCCCGCAAAAATCCCGAAAATATCCATCGCTCGTACCTGATAGCGCGAAAGTACAATAAAAGCCAGACCCATTGAACCAGTCATAAAAAAACCACTGATCGCATTAATGGAAAGATTGATTCGTTCCCCTAAACTACCCATCAAAACCGAAACAGCCATTATCAAAATGAATGCCCCTGTGGTTGGATTCAAACCAAGACCCATTGTTACAGCAGCGCCTAACAAACCAACATGCATCAATGTGAACCGAATCACAGACAGATTAAATGTTATTATGATTACCCCTAGCAAAGAGATCATTCCACCAGCCAGGACTAATCCAAAAAATGCGTGCCTAATTATTGGTATCTCTAGTGGGCTTAGCCAATCTATTTGCAGCGGCATTAACATAAGTTCAGCTTCCCTTCTTCAATTACCCATCTAGAAGTAAAGTCCCAGTTCTTTTCCAGTTGGTGGGTAACTACTATTGTGGTAATCCCTAGCCTTTGATGTAGAATTTGAATTAGATTGATTAGTTCTGCTTGTGCTCTTGCGTCAAGATATGTTGTCGGTTCGTCCATCAACATTATCTGTGGATCACGCACCAAAGCACGTGCCAAGGCGGCTCGTTGCCTTTGTCCGCCTGATAATGTCCTCAGATCACGGTCTTTAAGGTGTTCCATTCCAACTAACCTAAGTACCTCTTCCACTCGCTCCCGATCGGTCTTGGATGGCATTTTTATTCCACTAAAGTACCTTCCCCACCTCCCTAGTAAGACGGAATCAAAGACAGTGATCGGTAATTTACCTGGTGCTTGTACTTGCGCAAGATACGCGATTTCTCGTTTTACCCATAACCGATCGCGATTTGTCTTTATAGGTTGTCCCAAAACAAATAATTCCCCAGCTAAAGGAAGCAAAAGCCCACACAGAACCTTCAATAAGGTACTTTTTCCTGCACCATTCGGACCAACAATTGCAGTTAGGGATCCCTCAGCGACACTGAAATTTACTTCATCGAGTACTTTAAAATCATATCCAGCAGATAAACCTTTGCATTGAATTGCAAAATTTTTAGAACTCATCATATTTTCTCATCCATGCTTTCTTGATAAAGATCTTCGGTTGCACATAAAGTGAGTTGCCCCAAAACCCCCTTTGTACCCAAAAGTCGATCAGCCATGTCTCTAACATCTTTCGCCTTCCCTTTTACAACAATTACCTTTAGACAAATCTCCTTGTCTAAATGGACATGAAGATTTGCTAAAATAAAGTTTGAAGGATGGCTATCCGTATGAATCGGCTTGAGCTTTAACCGATAAGGGTAAATCATAGTAATCGTACCTGCAACCTCAACGTCTGGATTACCACTTTTCTCATCAATTAAGGTCTTTTTTACCAAATCCCTTAGTGCCTCCGACCGATTCGAATATCCTTTTTTTTCAAGAAATTTGTCGAATTCTGCTAATAAAGCCTCCTCCATCGACACGCCAAACCTAGTTATTTCACTCAACTACCTCACCCCGTGTGCCACTCCGATTAGCATTCGTGTTACTATATTCAATAATGAGAAAGAATCTCCTTCTAGGGTGAAGGTAGATTTTGATACACTGCGGAATATAAGGTATAATTAAGAAGATATGAGTTAGAGAGAGGTTGAAATATGTTTGCTAGTTTAAATAAAGGCAAGTGGACACGCCCAACAGATAAGTCAGCAGTTTATACCGAAATCGAACCAGGAAAAAAATGGGGTATTCGAGTTACCCTAATTAGCGACCATGCTAAAGTCGAGGCTATTAAGGGCGAGAAGGACGTGTGGTACAAAGGGCCGAAAAAGTATTCAGAAACAGTAATGCCTCCAAATTTGTTAGAAAAACTCCGCGGCATTACATTTGAAGATAAAATCCTAATTGAAGTAGAAAAAAAACGGCAGGTTGCCGCGGAAGAAAACGCCAAAGGCGATGATGAAAGCGAAGAAATCCAAGAATAATCAATTCACATATATTTTACGGTTTCATAATTGCCCATTATAGGTTATTTTCGTTATACTGAGTTTAGGTGGAGGGTTTAATTTGAAAATTTTAATTGTAGGCGATACAATCGATCCTCGGTTGTACGATCACTTTCAACGAAGTCGGTTCCCCGAGGATATTGAATTTATTATCTCCGTAGGAGATCTTCCTGGGTGGTATTTGTCTTACTTAATGTCGGTCTTTAATGTCCCCCTTTACTATGTGCGCGGAAATCACGACACTGCTTACGAGGAAGAACCTCCTGAAGGAGGTATTAATATTGATGGCAAGATCACTAAAATTAAAGGCCTAAATATCCTAGCCTTCGAAGGTAGCATGCACTATTTTTCACCAAGGGCAATTCAGTATACCGAAAGGCAAATGTGGTGGAAATGGCAACGCTTAAGACCAAAGGTTTTTTTGCGCCGTAAAATCGATATGATCGTAACTCATGCTCCGCCCTATGGAATCCATGATGGTGAAGATCAAGCCCACAAGGGTTTTTTATGCTTTTCCCAAATGATCCATAAATACAAACCTCGTTTTTTTATTCACGGGCACACTCATCTTAATTACGGCAGAAATCAAAAACGCGTTGACATAGTTAACGACACTATGGTGATTAACGGTTATGGTCACTATATTTTGGATGTAGAGAATCCCTGCTAAATTGAAACACTCTTGCCACCTTAGGAGGTGAGCGTTTGATTTTCAGTAGAAACACTGCCGAATCTTTCAATGTTACCCACGCAAAGAAACAACTTACTGATTCAATTGATCTCGGTTTGAGAACAGTTGAAGTGAAGAAAATTGTTGGTTCAGTAAATCGATGGCAAGATTTTGATTCACATTTTCGCATCCGAAATAAATCCACCCGTTCTCGGTATGACCGCATAAAAAGAGCGATGGAAAAAGGTGAAATCTTACCGCCTGTTAATCTTTATAAAATTAAAGATAAGTACTATGTCGTAGATGGAAACCATCGCGTTTCAGCTGCTAAAGAAATAGGGCAAATATTTATTGACGCTCATGTAATTGAATTTTTACCACCAGCTGATAGCAAAGAGCACCTACTTTGGCGCGAAAAATCATCTTTCGAACGCAGAACCCATCTAGGAAACATCGAATTTTCGGAACTTGGTCTTTACGATAAACTTCTAACACAGATCGAAGAATTCCAAAAAGAAGAAAGCGCAAACCTCGGGTATGAGATTTCTTTCGTGCGAGCGTCTCAATTATGGTACCACGATGTTTATTTGCCTGTTATAAAGCAAATTCAACAAGAGAAACTTTTAGATCAATTCGTAGGCCGAACTGAAGCAGACCTCTTCTTGTATGCTACCTACCATAGGATTGCCAAGAGCCGATTAATGAATGAAAACGTCTCGTATCGCGAAGCGCTAGCTGATTTTCGCCCTACGCCCCACAAGACACTCAGAGAAAAGATAATAGAGCTGATTTCCAACCTCTTTAACACTCCCGATGAAGTTGAGAAATGCTCTCATGGACTAATAATTGACGAGGATGGATTAGTCAGAGTTACTCTAGAATGTAAAGGACGCGGTTGTTCAAAATGCAAAAATAGAACTAATGCTGCTGAAACCATCCTAGTTGATGAAGACCATACTCGTTTAGATCTTTTGTAGAAGCGGTTGCTTACCTAGGAGGATAATAGATGAAACAGAATAAAACAAAAATCCTTTCCATCCTTTCTCAGCTTTACCCCAATCCTACCACGGAGTTAGAGTTTGAAACACCTTTTCAATTGCTAATAGCAACTATCCTATCAGCTCAATGCACTGATAAAGTAGTGAATAGGATCACTAGCGTGTTCTTTTGCGACCATCCCGATGTCTATTCAATGAGCTCCTTGACCGAAGAACAAATCGCTGGATATATAAAAAGTGCTGGCCTTTGGAAAACAAAAGCCAAGCACATTAAAATGGTCTGCGAAATTTTAATTAACGAACATCATGGTTTGGTTCCACAAACCCGCGAAGAACTTGAAAACCTTCCAGGAGTTGGACGCAAAACAGCAAATGTAGTCTTGGCGAATGCTTTTAGTATTCCTGCAATCGCCGTTGATACCCATGTCCAAAGGGTGGCAAATAGACTAGGTTTAGCCCAATCCAAAACTCCGTTACGAACTGAAAAACAACTAATGGAATTGATCCCAAAACACCAATGGTCCGATGCGCATCATTGGTTGATCCTTCATGGAAGGCGTGTTTGTCGAGCCCAAAGACCATTATGTGATCAATGTCCTCTCCTTCCCTATTGCCCCCAAAACGGATTAAAGAGCAACTGATAAAAAGACCAGAAGTGCTATTGCGATAACTAGAGCTACGATTAATGAATCAAAACTGATATTTATTGTGTTCCAGTATGAGTCGTCAATTTTTTCTTTAAGCAATTCCTTTTGCTGCTTACGCTTTTGAATTCGTTGCATACGAGAAGCCTCGATTTTTTCAATCAACTCTTGTTCCAATTCTTTTAAGGAATCCTTTGCCGAACGAGCCTTTAGTCTTACCTTTAATTTTAGACTATCTTTACTGAAGTACTTTCTTGCCACCATAGTTTTTCGCTTTATTTCTTCAACCTCGAACCGCTTTCTAAACTTCCGCAAAGACAAGATCAGGTTTTTGAATCGCCTAAAGTCTATTTGAATTCTAAAAGCAACCACCCTTCTGCCAAATTCACGAAATTTGACAGGCACTTCTATGGCTACTTTTGCACCCCAGTAAATTATTTTCCTTATGAGCAACATAAGGTGAACATATATTTTCTGCCCGAAAATCGCTAAATCTTCTAAACGGTGCCAGATCCAATAAGCAATATATTCCACGCTTAGCCATTCAGGAATCTTGAGCTTACTACCAACCTTGGAAACTATCAATAATGCCGAAATGCCTATTACGTATGAAAGAACTGGACCAGCCAATTCCGCACCATGCCAAAATGGAACATGAGTCAAATGTTCAAGATCATGAACATCAAAACGATATATCTTGGTAGCTGGGATCACGAGAGAATTAACCATTTTCTGAGCAAAAACTCCGATTACTAGAATTATCGCAGAATAAATACCAAAAACTGCTCGATGAGCCACACTAATATCCGTAGTAACTTGTAAAGATTTCTCACCTTTTTTACCCAAGAAAATGCTAACCCAGAGTTTGGTAATATAGGCTGCAGTCAAACCACCAGTTACTACAAAGATTCGTTCTAACCATAAAAGGCTTTCCCAGCCTACTAGATGATATGCCTCTAAGATAGCCTCATGAATCAAAATCTTACTCACATAACCGTTAAAGCCAGGCACTCCCGTTATCCCTGCTGCTGCAATCAAGAAAAAACCAAAGGCCCATGGCATAACATTGCGTAGTCCGCCCAATTTTCTTAAATCTAGTTCGTGCGTTTTTAAATAAACTGCACCAGCCAGTAGAAATAGAAATGATTTAAAGAATGCATGATTGATCATATGCATCCAGGCGCCAGCAAATCCAACAGCACCGCGGGTACCTAGAAAAGTACCTGCTCCAAGTGAGAAAAGAATATAACCCATTTGACTGATACTTGAGTAAGCTAAAATCTTCTTCAGTGAATTGTTGAGAATACCCATGATCGCGCCAATAAACATCGTAATAGCACCGATCCACAAAAACACATAGCCAAAATGCTCAGAATAAACCCACAAGGCTTCATTGGATAAAGGTGTAAAGATGGTCATTAAAAAGCGAACAAAACCATAGGCACCAGTCTTTATCATCAAAGCGGAAAGCAATGCTGAGGCTGGTGAAGGCGCTACTGGATGCGCTTTCGGTAACCAAATGTGTAACGGAATCATCCCCGCTTTGACACCGAACCCAAAGATTACAAATCCAAGCAACAACCAAGGACTGAAACCGCTAGCGATGATTTGTTCCAGGAGCGGAATAAATTCGGTAGTACCTGCGGCATGTTCAAGGAAAAATACCACAGCTAATAAACATAACCCACCGAAAACACTCATATACAAATACACATCCCCAGCATGTAAAGAAGCATTATCCTCTTCATGAATCACCAAAACATACGCTGAAAATGTCATTAATTCAAAGAACATGAAAAGGCTAAATAGATCTCCACTTAAGAACACTCCAAGAGTTGCTCCGAGGGTAAAAATGAAATACGTGAAAAAACGGGTTCGCGAATGCTCATGGGCCATGTATTCAAAGCCAAATAGCGATGCTAAAAACCAAACTAGCGATACGATTAAGGAGAACAAACCGCTAATAAAATCTACGTTAAAACGTAAACCGAATTTCAAAAACCAAGGCAGCTCAAAAACTACAATGGTCTCTCGCACCTTTAAAAACAGAGCGATACTAATCAAGAATGTTGCCCCACTAATTGCCGCAACTAAAAAATCCCGCAGTTTTTCATTTTTTTGTCCAACAAAATGCACAGCTACTGAGCCAAGCATCGGTAGCATAGCCATCAGAAGCGGCAATGAGCTTGTAGAACCCATTACATCCCTGCCCCCCTACCAAATAGGACCTCGGCGACAATAGTCGACAACTCTAACGGTATATTTACTGGAAGTAGATCAAAGATTACTGTTCCAATAGCTAAAACAATAATTGGGATCAACATCATTCGTGAAATTTCTTTCACATTTGAAAAATCTTCTGTGCTCTTTTTAAAGAAAGCATTGATAATGATCGGTAGATAGTAGACGCTGTTTAGGAGACTAGAAACCAATAAAAGGATCGCATAAATTGGATAACCTACTTCTAAGGCTCCTAAGCCTAGTAACCATTTACTTAGAAATCCTGTAAATGGAGGGATTCCGATCATAGCCAAAGACGCCATTGTAAAGCAGATCATTGTGATCGGCATTTTTTTACCCACACCGTTAAGTTCGCGAATATCCCTTTTACCTGTTTGCAAAATCAATGCTCCGGCTGCTAAGAACAAGCAAGACTTCATAATCGCATGAGCAAATACATGGAAGATATCACCGATCAAAGCTTGTTTGGACAATAGCGCCATCCCTAGCAAGATATAACCCATTTGACCGACACTAGAATATGCAAGTCGGCGTTTTATATCAGTCTGTAATATAGCATACACCGACCCTATAATAATCGTAATAGCAGAAATAACTAATAAGATTTTATTCCAACCAATACTAGCGATAAAATCAACGTTGTAAACGTTAAATATCACTCTTAAGAGCCCGAAAGCCCCCACCTTGAGCATCACACCAGATAGTAAGGCACTAGCTGGTGAAGGTGCAACAGGGTGCGCCTCTGGAAGCCACACATGGAGTGGAAACATTCCTGCCTTCATACCAAAGCCCGCTAAGAAGGCCAAATAGGCTAGTAACGATAAGGTAGAACCATTAGCCAGGATCCCAACGTCGGAAAACGCAACAGTTCCTGCCAATTCATATACAGCAATTATTCCAAAAAAGAGTGCTAAACCACCAGCGATGGTCATTATTAAATAAAGATTTCCAGCCTTCATCGCTTTTTCTGTTCCTTCATGGATAACTAATACAAATGACGATAAAGACATTAACTCAAAAAATAGGAAGAGTGTAACCAAATCACCCGATAGGAACGTACCAATAGTAGCCCCTAAGGTAACTAACACGAAAGCATAATAACGATTTAAATTTGTATAGCTCTTCATGTATTCTAGCGAATAAATAGAAATTAAGAACCAGACAAAAGAACCAATGGTAGCTAAAACAACACTCAACCAATCTAATCTAAACGACAAACCAAATGGAGGTAATAATTTTGGATAAACGTATACTATCGAATCTGCATCCTTTAATCCAACATACATACCCAAAGCCATTAAAAAAGTGATCCCCGCAATTGATATAGAAAGTATATTGCGCATTTTTTCACTCTTTTGACCCACAAAATAAGCAAACACTCCGCCAATAATTGGTAAAAAAATCATAATCATTGCATACATTTTGACGTCCTCCCTACTAGCGTCTATATTATAATCCAAACAAAGCCGAAACAGCTGGAGCAAGATATTCTAAAGGTATGCTGGAGAAAAAGCCAAAGAATACTGTTGATACCGATAGAATGATCAAGCTTAAACTTACACCCACAGATAGCGACTCCGGTTTTTGAATCCCTGAATCAGGTCCAAAAAATGCTCTGATTACGATCGGTAGATAGTACAATCCATTTAAAAAACTGCTAACTAAGAGCACTATCACATAAAACACCTGACCGCCATCCAAGGCACCAAGACCAAGATACCATTTACTCACAAATCCATTCAATGGTGGTATACCAACCATCGATAAAGCCCCTAAGGAAAAAGCAATCATCGGTAGCGGATAAACTCGGCCAATACCATTAAGTGAATCAACTCTGCGCCTTCCCGTCAGTTTTATTATAATCCCCGCAGACAGGAACAACATCGACTTCATTATAGCATGATTAAGGATGTGAAGTAACGAGCCTATCAAACCATTATATGTTAATAAGCCTATCCCTAAAAAGATATATCCTACTTGAGCCACCGTTGAATAGGCAAGCATCTTCTTGATATCCTTTTGGCGCATTGCCAAGATCGATCCGATAAAAATTCCTAAAGTTGACATCAACAATAGACTAAACTCGAGTGGCACTTTATTCAAGTATTCTGGCGGTAAGACTCGAAAGATAATTTTAATAAAGACGATTATATATACTTTCACGACTAACCCCGATAGAATAGCACTCGATGTGGTTGGTGCTGACCCATGAGCATCGGGTAACCAAACATGCAACGGATAAAGAGCTGCTTTAATTGTTAGGCCTACCAACACTAAACCAAGACTGGCTAACACATTGAGTGGGTATAAACTAAACGCCTCTGGCAATTTGGATGCAATGAAACTTAAGTTTAAATGCCCTGTAACCATGTAGATATTAGCTATTGCAAACAAGAATGCTCCCGAGCCAAGAGTACTTAAAATCAAGTACTTTACGCTTGCTTCAATGGAGAGTTTATTGCCCTGAACTGCAACTAAGGCTGCAGCTGCTACCGAAGATATTTCCAAGAAAACATAGATATTAAAGATATCATTCGAGGCAGAAATTGCTATCAATGAAGCTATTAAAACCAAGAATAGAGCGTAATAATAATGGATTATTTTTGGTTTAACTTCACTTTCTAGCGTTCCTGAACCAAAAACTACAATTAAAAACCCGATACTAGAAACTATTAACAAAAAAAAAGCCGAAATGCGATCGATCACAAACTCAATTCCCCAAGGGGGATTCCACCCGCCAAAATGATAGAACACCTCACCATTTTTCGCTACCATTGCAGCTAAAAAGCCTGTGAAAACAACCAATAGGCCAGTAGATACTAACGCTATCTTGCTCGAACTCTTCCTATGTTTAACGCCTAGCATCAAAGTTAGATAAGTTCCAAAGAGAGGTACCACAACTATTAACGCTGGTAGATTATTCACTATCATCGCTGATTCTCCTTAACTGCGCAATTTCATCTGCATCAACTGTGCCGTAATATGAGTGCAATTTAATAATCAACGCAAGGGCAAAAGCTGTTATACTTACCGAAACAACGATCCCAGTTAAAATCAATGCTGATGGCAAAGGATTTACAAAAGTCACTCCTTCTCTGCCAAGTATTGGAGCGCTACCTTGATTTACATAACCGATTGCAACAAAAAACAGAAAGATCGCGGTTTCCATGATGTTCATTCCGATCACTTTCTTGATCAAATTTGAATGAGTCAGCATAACCCAAAATCCGATCAAGAACAGAATGATCGCCATCGCATAAAAAGAATTATCCCATAATTTCACGAAATCGAACAACTTTATCCCTCTTTCTCATCCTCAATTAGATGATTAAATAACGTGATCATTGTACTAGCAACCTTGAACCCTATAGCGATTGTAAGAATAAGGATTGAACCGCTACTTAAAATTCGTCCTGGAACTCCTAGAGGAAAACCTGCGATTTTATTACCCAAAAACTGAGCACCAACTAAAACACCAACTAAACCAATTACTACGTAAACGATCGCACCGAGGCTTTCAATAATCTGAGCAATTCTTTCAGGTACCCGCTTTTCTTCTGCAACTAATCCAAAAGCGAGTACATACAAAATCAAACTGGCAGCGATAATCGTTCCGCCAGCAAAACCGCCTCCTGGTGATAAATGGCCATGAAAAACAACATAAAATCCATACAATTGAATGAACGGAATAATAACGCGAGCAATAACTCTAACTATAATATTACGCATAAAGTACTCTCCTTTTAAGAGCGCAAAACAGCGAGTAAAGCTGCAATGGCAGTCAATAATACTGTTATTTCTCCTAACGTGTCAAAAGCCCGATAATCAGTAATAATAGCCGAGACCGCATTTAGCGCGCCAGTATCCTTAACAGCATCTTCTAGATAGCGCTCTGCCACTTCATTATGAACTGGGTTATTAATATCACCAAAGGTTGGCATCTCTTGAACAACTAATAGCAACATAACCCCTATCACCACTAATACAACGAAACCGACAAAGTTCTTCATTTCTCCATCCTCCCAGTTCGACTAATAGCACCGAATAGTAGCAACGTTGTAACTCCTGCTCCGATCGCCGCCTCGGTAATCGCTACGTCTGGAGATGCTAATTGCTGCCACAAAAGCGCCATAATCAGAGAATACGCAGCAAATACTATCACAGCACTAATTAGATCATTTGTGCGTCCTACCACAATCGCGCAAATGATTAGAAATAAGAGGAGGAGAAAATGCATTAAAGTCATCTACTTGTCCTCCTTTTTACTAACATCATAGATATCAAAGTCGCCGTTAGCTGGTTTAATATTGGCTTGATAGGCAGATCTACCAATTAGATGGGCTGCAGTCGGATTAGTAAGCCAAATAAACCCTATTATTAAGAGTAATTTAAGGCTTTTGGGCGAGAATCCCAAATAAAGAGCTACTCCAAGTAAAGTAAGCCCAGCACCAAGAGTGTCGGCTTTAGCCGCGGCGTGCAAACGAGTATATACATCAGGAAGACGGAGGATGCCTATCGTGCTTACAATAAAAAAGAAAACTCCAGTTACAATAAGAATAATTGATATAAAATCCCTAAAAAAAAGAATGATTGGCAAACCTAGCCCCTCCTACCCTAATCGGCCTTTTTCAAAATATTTTGCCATACCGACCGTCATTAAAAAACTAATCAGTGCATAAACAAGCGCCACATCGAAAAAGAAATGCTGTTCGGTAGCAATAGCTATTAAAACCAAAAGAGCCACAGTCTTTGTCCCAATCAAATTGATCGCAGCCACTCTATCTGGCACCGTGGGTCCTACAACAGCACGAAATAGGCAAAAAAATAGCATAAATACCAGCGCATATGCACTATAGGTAAACACCCTAATCATCGCTACCCTCCTCCAACTGGCGCAAATTATCGAGAATCTTCCAGCTTACCAAGGATTCTGCACTTCGTATATCAATAGTGTGTACTGTGTAAACGTCCTTTTCAAGTTCCAATGTTAATGTACCTGGAGTAAGATTAATAGAATTGGCAAAAAGCACTTCATTCCACTCGTACTTTAAATCAGGTGAAAACACCACGAGTCCCTGGTGGATCTTTTCTTCCATTCCAGGACTCAAAACGATCTTCAAAACAGAAATATTAGCCCTAATTATTTCTACTATCATTTGGCCAATATGCTTAAGAAGGATCTTAAGTCTTCTCCGATTAAAAACAGGAAACTCTTTTTCGTTTGGGAGAAGATCTTTATTAAATCTAATTATTAGCACACAAAAAATACCCCCTAGAACAAGACTATCTAGGGCTAGACTTTCTGTTATTATTAACCAAAATAAAAATAGTACTGTAAACCAAAATCCATATGTTCTCACGGATCATTTCTCCTAATCAAGACTCTACTTACATTTTACGGCAGACAAGGTGCTCTGTCAAGGAGAGCACCTTGCTATCTTACATACCGAATGGATTAGGCAAATCGCTTATTGTATTGATATAATCAACATCCGTGTATATTATCACATTTGTGCCACGCGGTACCCTAACACCTGCTTCTGGCACTAATCCTTCGATTCGACTTCCTTCCCCAACTATCATATGCACCTTTAATCCAACTTGCTCAAGTCGCTTGCTGGCCTCTTCTGGACTTAGTCCTAATACATCTGGGATTACGACTGTATTGGCTTGATCTATTCTACTACCAGTTTCAACACGTTTTACCCCTAAGTAAGGCATCACTTGATCAACAAGTCTACTAAAAACGGGTGCGGCAATAATTCCGCCAAAAAATGCACCTTGGGGTTCCCATAAGATGAGAATTCCTGCCATTTTTGGATCATCAGCGGGTGCAAAACCTGCAAATGAAGTGACTGTCTTGGAATGAGAATACCTTCCGTTTTCCACTAGCTGTGCTGTTCCAGTTTTTCCTGCTACAAAATACCCTGGTGACTCTGCTCGTTTACCAGAGCCATTTGCAATCACTGAACGAAGCGCATCCTTGGTCATCTTTGCGATCTCTGGATCCATTATTGGACGAGGTTCTGGGATATTAGGTCCTTGAACAGTGCCATCTAGGTGAATCTCTTTTACATAATGCGGAACGCTATAAATACCTTCATTAGCGATCGCCCCAAAAGCCGCTAATAATTGAATCGGTGTTACTGTCAAACCCTGGCCAAAACCAATATTTGCCCATGTCACAAGGGGAACTCCTGTTGATGGATGCCGAACCACTCCTGACGCTTCCCCTGGAAAATCAATACCCGTTTTAGATCCAAAATTGTAACGTGTTAGATACTCATAGAAGCGTTCCCCACCTATATCCATCCCCAACTTTGCATAAAAAGGATTACAGGAGTTTTCCAAAGTTTCAACAAAACTTTGCGAACCATGACCTCCACGCAACCAACACCGAATCGTCCAACCAGAAACATTAATAAAACCAGGATCCGAAAAATATGTGTTTAAAGTTGCAACACCCGTATCTAAAGCAACAGCAGCAGTTACCGCTTTAAATGTGGAACCAGGTTCATAGGTATCAGTTACTGAAATGTTTCTCCGGTTTTCTAAAGGATAATCTTGATAGTTAAGTAGATCAAAAGACGGATAGATTGCATTGGCAAGTATTTCCCCAGTGGATGGATCCATAATAATAATAACCGCTAAACGCGAACCAGTTTCCCTGGCCGCTCTTTCCACCTCGCGTTGCGCTATTTGCTGGATATAGTAATCGATAGTCAATACAATATCGCTGCCGTCCTCACCAGGAATGTATTCCTGTATTCCACCAGGAATTTCTCGCCCCGCAGCATCCCGTTCAAAAACAGTTTTCCCTGGAGTGCCACGAAGAATATCATCATAATAAAGCTCTATTCCTTCTAGTCCTTGATTATCGATTCCAACTATTCCTAGTACTTGCGGAGCCACTGATCCATAAGGATAGAATCTTTCGGGGTTTTCAACAACCCCTATTCCAGGTAAATCTAGCGCAATAATCTTTCTGGCCACTTCGCTCGGAACTCGTTTCTTAATCCATTCTGCGGCAGAGCGTTTTGATACCCGCGATAATACAAAGTCGTATTCAATCTCTAAAATTTCCGCTAATAGTCTGGCTGTCTCCTCTTTATCCTTAACTTGGGCAGGTATTGCATAAACCGCATTAGCACTAACACTTACAGCCAATGGAATTCCGTTACGATCATAAATCGTACCACGTTTCGCATCGACAGGAATAGCAAGCGAACGTTGATTAATTGCTTTGGCTCGATAAAAATTATTCTGGTAGATTTGAAGGTATATTAATCTAGCCCCCAAAATGATCGAACCAAAAATAGCGAAAAATAGAAGAATCAAAATACGTTTTTGAATCGTTAACCGCGATAAATGCGCCATAAACATCCCTCCCCACTTAAGTTCCATCTTTCATTACCTAAACATAGCTAACACTAGCTAAAAAGATTAATGAAAAACTTTCGCAAAACATTAAAGATCCTTCTTAGGAAGGAAGCCAAACCTGTTCCTTGAGCTGCAACTAAATCCGCCCTTGCAAACTCTTCACCATTCCGTTCAAAAATGATTTCACCGACCTTATCGCCTTTGTCAACCGGAGCACGAATATTATCACGTAGTTCGATTCGTTGCTCAAACTCTCTTAAATCTTCCCAAGGGAAGAAAAACGAAATCTCTCGACTTGGTACAACATTTATTAGATGGTCCACTCCATCTGGAACCTCTAGTTGTTCAACTACTTCATTCGCTCTGATCACCACCTCTAAATTGCTGAATGCCCAATTCAGAAGTTGTTCACTTTCCTCATTGCGCACTTCTCTGCTTGGTGCACCCAGAACCACGATGATCAGATGACGATTATGTTTTATTACTGAAGTCACTAAAGTATGACCAGCGGGTGTGGTTGAGCCTGTCTTTATTCCGTTAACTCCCTCTATGTCATGAAGTAATGAATTAGTATTTTTTATTGTTCGTCCTTGGGCTTTGAGCTCGTATTCTTTAGTGGAAACCAAGGTTCGAAATAAATCGTTCTGCATTGCAATCGTAGACAGAATCGCTAACTCATATGCGGTTGAGTAATTTCCATCATAAATTGACAGTAGCCCCGTAGCATCTACAAAATTCGTGTTATTTATGCCTAATTCCCTAGCTCTAGTTGACATCATTCGTGCAAACTCTTTTTCTGAACCAGCAATATATTCTGCTAACGCAACCGCGGCATCATTTGCTGATGATAAAGCTGTTGCGTAGAGAAGTTCCTCAACCGTAAACTTATCTCCAGCTTTCAAGCGAATTTGAGTCCCTTCTCTGCTCGCTGCATTCGCACTCGCAGTAACCACATCATCCAACGAAATCTTGCCGTTTTCAACAAGTTCACAAGCATACAAAAGAGTCATTATTTTCGTTAGACTCGCTATTGATCTTCTTGCGTGCATATTCTTTTCATACACTACCAAACCATAGTCAGCATCATAGACCACAATTGCTATTGAGCGTAGTTCTGGAAATTCTGTTTCAGCTAAGACTATTTGGCTAAAGAAAACTAGTAAAGTGATCGTTGCCAAACATAATATTTTACCGCGTGTAATTGATGCCAAAGTAATCTCCCCTTTTATCTACCCTTTTTCTTTAATTACTCGCATATAGTATATTCCCGAAAAATACTTTATAGTAATTCAAACTATTTTGAGGAGGGATTATTTTGGAGTTAAAGGATTTTACTAATAACGAAAAATTCTTCGATTCCTATGTATCCTCACATCCAAATGGTGACGTCCTCCAAACCACCTTCTGGGGTCATCTAAAGATAGGTACTGATTGGAAATACCTCCCTTTAGCAGTGTTAGAAAAAGGTCAGATCATCGCTTCTGCGCTTATCCTAATTAGAAAGTTGCCCTTTATAGGCAAAACAATATTCTATTCACCTCGCGGTCCCCTATTTTCTAATATTGAATCACTTCATTTCCTATTGTCTGGTGTAAAAAAACTTGCCAAAAAACACAAAGCAATTCTCTGGAAAATGGATCCTGCCTTAGAAACTGGCCATGAGGATTGGCAGAAAATTGAGAACACGTTGGTCAAAGTTGACACTGGACTAGATTTTTTAGGAGTTCAGCCAAAATTCGTAATGACGCTTGATATTACCCCATCACTAGATACCATTATGGAAAATATGAAGAGCAAGACTCGGTACAATATCCGCTATGCCCAAAGAAAGGGAGTCACAGTAAGTTTAGCTACTAAACGAAACGATATTGAAAAGTTTTATCCTCTACTTTTAGAAACCGCAAAACGCGACGGATTTACAGTTCGCTCCAAAGAATATTTCTATGGAATATGGGATTGTTTGGTTTCAAACAATATTGCTCAACTATTTTTAGCACACCATGAAGGAGACCTTCTTTCAGCCACGATTGCTTTTCGTTTAGGTAAACGTGCTTGGTATGTTTATGGTGCTTCCAGTAATCATAAACGAAATCTTCAACCAAATCATGCGATTCAATGGGAAATGATTAAGTGGGCCAAAGGATTTGGTTGCACTGTCTATGATTTTCGAGGGATTTCTGGCGATCTGAATCCCGAGAATCCACTTTACGGGCTTTATCGATTTAAGGATGGTTTTGGAGCAAAAGTGGTTGAATATGTAGGTGAATACGATTTAGTGTTTTCAAGAGCTTATTACCCGTTTTGGACTCGTTTACTTCCGTTATATAAGAATCTTAGGGGTAAACCAAGAAATGATACTTGAAAATTCCTCTGAATGGTTAGGTCCGAATTTTGTGGAAATATACCTAGATGCAATTGGAAACAATCTAAAGGAACTACAAAAAAGAACCACAGCTTCGATTTGCCCAATTCTCAAAGGGGATGCTTATGGTCACGGTCTTGAAATTATTGCACTATACTTAGAATCTCAAGGTATTCGGTATCTCGGAGTTGGCGATTTACAAGAAGCTCTCAGTTTGAGAAAAGTGGGCGTAAAATGTCCTATTTTGGTACTTTGTCCCCCATTTCCATATCAAGTACATAGTTTTGTTCGGGAACGCCTTACCGCAACTATCACTGATTTAAATATTGCTAAACTGCTAGCTCGAGAAGCCGAAAAACAAGGAAAGAAAGCTAACGTTCATTTAAAAATTGATAGTGGTTTGGGAAGAATTGGCGTTTTACCTGAAAATACTATCTCGTTATTTAAAGAAATTGTTAGCCTTAAAGATTTAGTGGTTGAGGGAGTTTACACTCATTTTGCTTCCGCTACTAATAATCTAGTTTTCACCAGAACACAGCTTGATACGTTTCTTCAATTAAAAAAAGAACTAGAAAGAATTTCACGCGATAAGCTAATCTTTCATTGTGCAAATAGCGCTGCTTTCATACGCTTTTCACAATCACATCAAAATATGGAAATGGCTCGTATAGGAACACTACTCTTTGGGCAAAGTCCTGTTAAAATTCCAAGGGACCTGAAGTTGGAACAAACATGGAAACTCTATTCTAGAATTGTTGAGGTGAAACGGTTACCAAAAGGTTCGTCAATCGGATACGGCCGAACCTTCATTACAAAGAGAGATTCTTTAATAGGGGTCATACCAATCGGATATAGCGATGGATTAGGAGTAATCCCAACTCGAGAAAATCATTGGCAACATTTAAAAAGTTCCTTGAAAGAGCTTATGTTTTCCTCAAAGACCGTAAAGATAGACAAGAGCCTCTTGCCAATCGTAGGAAAAATTGCTATGGGTATGTGTTGTATCGACTTAACTAATTATCAACTCAAAGAAAATGTTTTCAACCTGGTGGGCAATAAAGTTGAACTATCTGCAAAACGCGTCTTAACAAACCCAAGGATCCCTCGTGTTTACTATCTTAACGGAAACATAAAAACTATTTGGCGTAATAAGCAAGCTTTTCTGCCGTTATTAAAGGAAAATGAAGTTTTCTTGCAGGAGATTAGTGCTCGAACTGTGAAAAATACTGTATATTACTAAGATAACACTGAACGGAGGGGAAGTATGGTTCTCAACGGAAAAAAACTAGTTATAATTTTTATCGTTCTCTCAATTCTAGCAATTGTATTGAGGATCACTTTGGTTGGAAATATGAACACAGAATTTGGAGTTAGTGGCACTATCGGGCTAATCCATGTGAATGGTACTATTAGCGAACAACGATCAGTACTCTCATCCCGTTCCACTGGCTCATACTTAGATTTATTTAGAGCCGCTAAGAAGGACGATCAGATCAGAGCTTTGGTAATTCGGGTCAATAGTCCAGGAGGAAGTGCTGCTGCTAGTCAAGAATTATACCATCTTGTCAAGTCGATATCTGAATCGGGTATCCCTGTTGTGGTTTCAATGGGCGATATAGCTGCTTCGGGTGCCTATTATTTGGCATCTGCCGCGGATTATGTTTTCGCGAATGGCTCTACAATGACTGGCTCCATCGGTGTTATCATGGAGTTTACTAACTACCAAGAACTATATGAAAAAATAGGTATTAATGTTGAAGTGCTTACCGCTGGCGACCTAAAAGACGCTGGTCATCCAACAAAACCGCTATCGGAATTCGAACATGAAGTATTTTCCGAATTACTTCATGATTCATGGGATCAATTTGTAAGCGACATTGCTGCGGGCAGAAATCTACCACGTGAAAAGGTTGAAGAGTTAGCCGACGGGCGTATTTTTACTGGTAGGCAGGCTTTAGAGCATGGCTTAGTTGACGAACTTGGAGGTATTGACAACGCGATAGAAAAAGCGAAAGAACTTGCTAATATTAGAGGCAAAGCTAAAATAAAGAATTATCAACAACAATCAAACCTTAGCCTTCTCGAAATGTTGCTATTTTCAATTATCGATATCCCAAGATTAACACCAGAACAATCAATACGCTTGGTTTATTAGCTTAGGAGGTACAAAAATGTTAGACATCGTTACTGGAATTATTCTCAAACCCGTTGAAACCTTTCGACAAATTAAGGGTAAAAAACTCTTTTGGCTGGCAACCTTGGTATTGATTGTATCCCTATCACCGGTATGGAATATTAGTAACACAGAAGTTTGGATAGGACGTCCCACAGCGATTGTTTTATTCGAATATCTTGTCGGCTCCTTACTTGGATTTGTTAGTATGGGAATTTATGCTTTAATAGTTTTCCCAATCAGTAGGTTAATCAATGGTACGGGATCGTTTTTAGATACCTATCAAGCCCTTGGTTTCTCTGTCCTTCCATGTTTATTTACTGCTCCAGTGATGGTACTAAGATTTCTCACGGCGAGTTTAGGCTTCCTAACATCTGTTTTAGACTTAATAGAACTTGGTTTGATTTGTTGGACGATCGTGCTAGGCGTAATTGCACTCCGTGAAGTGCATCAATTAACGACTGGAAGGGCAGTTTCGGCTTATGTCTCGCCCTTCGTTGTGCTATTTTTACTATTAGGGTTGGTAGTTTTCATAATTACCCTAGTTGCGGGGTCGCTGATCGGTATGTAACCAATTTTCTTTTGAAGGAGGTCGTTTATGGACAAATCTGTGGAACAAAGAAAAAGTCTACTTAGGCGTCTTAAACGGATCGAGGGGCAGATTCGCGGAATTCATCGTATGATTGAGGAAGATAAATATTGTGTGGATATTTTAGTGCAGGTCGCGGCAGCACGTGCAGCTTTAGATAAAGTAGGGTTGGCTCTCCTTGAAGGTCACACCCGCGATTGTTTAATTGAAGCGATTAAGAAAGAGGAACATTCTGAGAAAGCTATTAATGAACTAATGGATTTACTCTTAAAGTTTGTCAAGAAATAAATCAAGACCAGGAAGAACCATCCTGGTCTTTTCTATTGAAGGTAATCTAATGGATTAACTGTCTCGCCGTATATTTTTATCCGAAAATCTAGATGTGGACCAGTTGCAAGTCCCGTACTACCTACCTCCGCGATTATTTCTCCAACGGCAACATAATCCTCCGCTTTGACTAGTAGGCGTGAATTATGGCCATACCAAGTTGAATATCCATCACCATGATCGATAACAATACCTTGACCGTAAGAACCCATCCATCCAGCCGTAACAACTCTTCCTGATGCAGCTGCTCTTACAGCGGTACCTTTGGGAACTGCGATATCGATCCCACCGTGGAAATCTCTTTCCTTCGTAATCGGATGAGTCCTCCAACCATATGGTGAGCTGATCCTGCCAACCACTGGCCAACGAAACTGTATTTTGCTTCTTTGATTCGATGTTGGTTGAGCCATAACTGATTGCACAGCATTGCTAGACATTCGTCCAGGAATCACCAAAGGCTGACCAGAATGGATGATGGAAGATTCCAAACGATTCAGGGTTATAATCGCGTTGATACTTGTTTGAAAATTCCTGGCGATAATTGATAAATTATCCCCTGGCTTAACGATGTAGATCGACGAGTTTTCTTTTAAATCGTTGATAACTTTTAGGGTTTGACTACCCACAATACCATCAACAACTATCCCAAAGCATTCTTGAATTTGACGAACTATTGCTTCCGTTTGGGGACCAAAAAAACCGTCGACTTGGACTGTAAAACCTATATCGAGAAAAATCTTTTGAAGTTGCGCAACATCTTCTCCAGCTACCCCATTGGATAATAGCCTTCGACCGAGATTTCCCGATGCGAGAATGGTACCAGTTGTAACGATTAATAAGCATACTAGTACGCACAAAGAAGCTAGTTTACACTTAGTTCTTAAACACATGGCCTACCTCCGTTGATTGTTCCAAGCTTTGCCACCTTTATGAGTATGAGCTTTTGGGACAATTTCTATTCTAAAACGGAGGTATTAGCACAATAAATTACTATTTCTGATCTTGAATATAATTATAAGCAGATATTGCAGCGATCGCTCCATCACTAGCAGCTGTAATTATTTGCCTCAATGGAGTATCGCGCATATCACCTGCGCCAAAAACACCAGGAATCGTTGTTCTCATCCTGTTGTCAGTAATCAAATAACCCCATTCATTTAATAAATTGGTTTCTTTCAAATATGTAGTATTTGGGATAAAACCAATGTAAATAAAGACACCTTGAACTGGGAGTTCTGTTATCTCGTTCGTCTCCCTATTGCGGATTTTCACACCAGTGACCACTTTGTCCCCAAGAATTTCCACAACCTCGCTATTCCAAATAAACTCGATCTTTTCGTTTTTAAAAGCTCTTTCTTGAAGAATTGGCTGAGCATTTAAGGTATCTCGGCGATGAACGATTTTGACTGTTTTAGCGAATTGAGTTAAATAAACGCTTTCTTCTACAGCTGAATCCCCGCCACCAACAACCACTATGTCCCTATTGCGATAGAATGCTCCATCACATGTAGCACAATATGATACTCCCATTCCCGCAAATTCTTTTTCACCAGGAACGTCTAGGTACCTCGGATGTGCACCTGTAGCTAAAATTACTGTTTTGCCTGTGTATTCAGTGTCGCCAACATATACTTTCTTAAGCTCGCCTTCCAATTCGACCTTGGTAACATTGCCTACAACAAACTCTGCTCCAACCTCTAATACTTGCTGATGCATCTTATCTGATAGCTCAGCTCCACTGATTGATTTGATACCAGGATAGTTTTCAATACCAAGAGTATTTTGCATTTGACCACCTGGCATCCCTTTTTCAATAATTAATACTTTTAAATTGGATCGTGCAGCATAAATACCCGCGGTTAAACCCGCTGGGCCTCCTCCGAGAATAAGAACATCATACATTTGTTTTCCTCCCCTCTCCTAATCGTCATCGCTACAAAATGCTTCTAAATGTGCGGGAAGCTCACCTAAAAAGTTCGGATATTTCACCACTTTTCCTTCCCAGGTTCTAATCATTACATAATCCTCACCCCACCCAATTAAATATTGCGGAAGAATTGGGGTTTTCCCAAGTCCACCTGGAGCGTTAATAATATATGTCGGGATTGCCATTCCAGAGGTGTATCCTCTGAGGCCCTCCATGATTTCTAAACCTGTTTCGACACGCGGATGAAAATGCAATGTTCCTTTGATGACTTTTGCATGGAAAACATAGTATGGACGTACACGAATCTTTAATAGTTCATGATTGAGTTTTTTCATCACATGTACACATGAGTTTATTCCATTTAACAAAACAGCTTGATTGCCCAACGGAACACCCGCTCGGCTCAAACGATCACATGCCTCAGCTGCTTCGGGAGTAACTTCCAACGGGTGATTAAAATGAGTGTTGACGTAAACTGGATGATATTTGCTAAGAATTTCACAAAGATTGGGAGTTATCCGCTGTGGCAGAGTTACTAAAGTTCTACTTCCGAATCTAACCATTTCTACATGATCGATAGCAGTTAATTTTTCTAAAAGCCATTCGATCAATTCATCCTCTAGCATAAAGGCATCTCCTCCAGTGATTAAGACGTCCCTAATCTCTGGATTCTCTTTTATATATTTGATCGCTTCCTGTAAACGTTCCTCCGTTGTATGCCTATCTATTTCCCCGATCTGTCTACGCCGTTGGCAATGACGGCAATACATTGCACATTGATTAGTGACCTTTACGATCAAGCGATCGGGATACCGACGCGTAATCGCTGGCACTGGAGAAGTTTCTGTTTCCGCCATTGGATCTAACTCTCCTTCTTCGGAATACTCAAAAGCGGAAGGAACAGCCAACCATCTAACAGGGCATGAGCGATCATGAGGATGCATTAAAGAAGCATAGTATGGGGAAATTGCCCAGCGGTATCTTTTCTGAATATCTAGGATAATGTCGTATTCGTCCTCTGACAGTTCGATGATTTTTGCTAGTGTTTCTACATCAGTAATTCGCTTGCTCATTTGCCACTTCCAGTCATTCCAGTCATCTTGAGTGCCACCCAGGAGGTTTAAGATCTTCTGTTTTTGAGCTTCGATTCGATCTCTTACCTTGAAACCAGTCTCAATATCCTTTTGTACCTGTAGATAATCTGAGATCCGACTCTTCAGTTCTTGAGCCCGCTCTAATGAGATTTCTCTAGCGTTTCGTTTATTCACTTATAATCATCCCCCCCATCACTTTTAGAAAAAGGCTAATTAACACAGTTAGTTAGCCTTTGACAGTATCAATCCCCTTTTATAGATAATATACTGAATCAATTAACCCAGAAGAAATCCAGACTTGACCGTTTGTATCCACAATAACGGCTTCGATTTCTTTAAGTGATTCTACCAGCTCCTTACCTTTATCCAAACCAAGTACAAAGATGGCTGTCGAATAAAGGTCAGCTTCTGTTGCAGAGGGTGCAACAACAGTTACACTTGTTAGCCCTTTTGCGGGATAGCCCGTACGTGGATCAATAATATGATGATACCTCACATTATCTTCGATAAAGAATCTCTGATAATCACCAGATGTCACTATTGCGCTATCTTTCATTGGGATTACTAACAGGATTTCTGTCGTGTTGATCGGATCTTGCACTCCAACTCGCCATAACGATCCATCCACTTTGGGACCAATGGTTACAATATCGCCACCTGCATTGACCATGCCATGCTTAATCCCATTCGTTTTTAAAACCCCCGTAGCACGATCCACAGCATATCCTTTGGCGACTCCCCCCAGATCTATTACAAAACCTTCTGGAATAAAGACCTCATTAGTTTTCTTGTTGATCTGAATCTTATTATAGTCAATTTTTAGAAGTGCTTGCTCTAATTCTTCTTCGCTAGGAACGCGATAATCTCCTGTTCCAAAACCCCAGAGTGTAACCAAGCTTCCTATCGTTACATCAAAGGCACCGTTAGTTATTCCGCTAATTTTTAGGCCTATTTCAATTACTTCAATAACCTCTGGCGAAACTCCTACCCATTTTCCAGCATTTACATTAATTTTATAAACATCACTGGCGGGAAGAAAACGGGAGAACAATTCCTCAACACGCTTAATTTCATTAAAAGCCTGCTCAACTATCTCTGAGGAGTTTGCTCCAGTAGCACTAATGGTTACAAAAGTATCCATATAAAAACGCGTTTCGCTGGTAGTAGTAGATTTCGCACTAACGTAGTATTCATAGCCAAAATATCCACCAACACATACTACCAAAGCGGCTATTAGTACCATAATTAAATACTTTGGGCGCCTAAAACTAGACATAAGCTTTCCTCCTCAATTAGATCTTAGGCCTTTATCGCAACCTTTGGCTTAATAATGGGTTTACCCTCTTGTTCCTCAATGGTGTTTGTTGGACAAACCTTAACGCATTTGCGACACACTATACACTTATCATAGTTTATCTCTGCCAAATTGTTTTCCACAGTAATAGCGCCTGTTGGGCATTCCTTCTCGCAGCGTCGGCAAGCAATACAACCTACTTGACATACCGAGCGAACTTCTTTTCCTTTCGCTAATGAACGACAACGAATATGAACTCCATATTCTTCTCCAGCTAAGATAATAATATCACGCGGACAAGCTTCAACGCATTTGTTGCAACCTGTACATTTATCCTCAAATACTACTGGTAAACCATTTTCATTCATTTCCATTGCACCAAACGGACAAGCGGCTACACAAGTACCAAAACCTAGACAGCCGTAGGTACAACCTTTATCGCCACCTTGGGTAACATTTGCAATTCGGCAATCCTTTGGTCCATTGTATTCGGCCCGTTGGGTCGCTTCGGCATGGCCGCCCTTACATAAAACTTGGGCCACTTTGCGGCTCGGTACTTCTCCAGTTTCGACACCAAGAATTTCAGCAATCTTTTTGGCAACCGCAGCTCCGCCGACGGGACAACCGTTAGGTTGTGCTTGCCCACCAGCAACAGATTCAGCAAAGTTGCGGCAACCAGCAAAACCGCAGGCACCACAATTAGCGCCTGGTAGCGCTTCATTAATCTGATCAACCCTTGGATCACCTTCAACCGCTAACTTCTTAGCAGCAACGGCCAAACCTACCGAAAAAACAAATCCTAAAGCCCCCAAACTTATTAACGAGATAATAGTACCATTCAACGAAAACCCTCACCTTCCATCTAAACTAAACCCTCAAAACCTTTGAAAGCTAATGCAAGAATTCCTGCTATGATAAAAGCAATAGCAGCACCTCTTAGTGGTTTGGGAATATCTGCAAATTCCAACTCTTCTCTGATAGCTGCCAAAATAATTAAGGCAAGGGAAAAACCAACTCCAGCTCCAATTGCAAAAATAATCGACTCACCTAGATTGTATGATCCTTGAGCCAAAAGTACCGCCATACCTAAAATAGCACAGTTTGTCGTAATTAATGGCAAATAGATACCTAAGGCACGATAAAGAGCAGGACTTGCCTTGTGTAAAAACATCTCAACTAGTTGTACCAATGACGCGATCGTTAAAATGAACGCAACCGTTTGCAAATACTCTATTCCAAAAGGTGCAAGAATAAAATGTTGGATTAACCAAGTGACAGTTGAAGCAACAACCATTACGAAAGTCGTTGCTAGTCCCATCCCTATCGACGTTTCAAATTTGGTGGAGACACCAATGAATGGGCAGATGCCCAAAAATCTGACCAACACAAAGTTATTAACAAATGCCGCACCTAGAAAAATCAGAAATAGTTCCATTGCTCCACCTCCTATTCAGCCTTACTCGATTTGGATTTAAATTTGTTTATCATAATCGGTATTAAGTTCATTAACCCAAGCAAGAGACCAAGAGTTATAAATGCGCCAGGCGCTTGGCCCATTATCTTCCAAGGTGTAAATCCATCTCCTAAAACAGAATAACCTAGCAACTTTCCTTCTCCGAGTAGCTCCCGAATAGAGCTAAGAAGAACTAATGCCCAAGTGAAACCTAATCCCATACCTAGAGCATCAAAACCAGACCAAATAACTGGCATCTTGGAAGCATATGCTTCAGCTCTACCGAGTACGATACAGTTCACTGCAATCAATGGAATGAACACTCCTAAAACCGAATGAATATCGGGCATAAACGCTTTCATCACTAATTCAACAATTGTAACAAAGGTTGAAATAAGAACGATATAAGCGGGAATACGAACTCCAGATGGGATAACCTTTTTTAGTAAGCTGATTATCAAACTCGAACATACTAAAACAAAAGTAGTTGCCACTCCCATAGAGACTCCATTCACAACACTTGTTGTAACACCCAGCACTGGACAAAGACCGATAAGCAACCGAAAAGTCGGATTCTCTGCCCAAAGTCCCTTAGTGAAATCCTTAAACATTCTCACTTTACCGCCCTCCTTCATAAGCAGGAACAGCTATTTCAAGCCCTAATCGTACTGCATCTGTAACTGCTTTTGCTGAAACCGTAGCACCAGTTAAATTATCGATATCTCTATTAAGTGTTATCGGATCATTAGTTGTCAACCCGATAAACTGATCACGAAACTCCGCTCCTTCAATTCTTGAACCTATTCCTGGGGTTTCTCCATGTTCCAGTATCGTTATCGAACTAATTTTCATTTCAGGTACATGTACCCCAACTAAAACCTTCAAAACACCGCCATAACCACTTTCCTCAGTCACAAATGCAAAACCAACTGGCTCTTCACTCTCATCGAGCGATTCAATAATCATACTGACGCGTTCTTTGTTTTTCTGATCTGCACCAGGCGAAGGGTGATCAGAACTTGGTGATTGTGCAGGCAATTCGACACTTCGTACAGATTTTGTTCCAGGAAGAACCTCTAGAACAGATTCCTGCAAACGACGAGCTAAGTTATCTTGAATGATTGGTTGGGTCCAACTATTTGTTAGGCTTAACACCAATCCCGAAACCATTCCAATTACGGTTAGGACGATAATCATTCTAAGCGTTTCACGCATTCCCCTTCACCCCCTGACCATAAATCCGCGGTCTAGTAAATCTATTAATCAACGGTGTTAACATATTCATCAACAAGATCGAATACATTACGCCTTCGGGAGCCTTCGCCCACAACCGGATGATAACAAGGATTAATCCAGCCCCAATTCCAAATATCCAGCGACCCTTTGGTGTTACTGGGCTTGTTACCATATCTGTAGCCATAAAAATGGCTCCGAATAATAAACTACCAGCTAAGAGATGATAAACAGGGTCATGACCAAGTACTAAAGTTAATACAAATACAGTACCAAGATATCCCGCGCAGATGCGGTAATCCAGCACTCCCCTGTACAGCAAATAAACCCCTCCGAGTAAAATCGCAAGCGCAGATGTTTCACCCAATGAACCAGCAATATTTCCGAAGAAAAGCTCTGCGTAAGGAACTACACCAGAGCCAAGCTGAAGAGGGGTAGCTACTGTTACAGCGTCAAAAGGTGATACCCAAGTAGCCATTAAATTGGCAAAGGAAACACTTAAAAATGCCCTGCCAACTAATGCAGGATTGAAAGGATTGTACCCTAGTCCACCAAAAATCTGCTTACCAATAACGATAGCTACAATAGCGCCTAAAACAACCGCAAAACTAGGAATTTGTGGTGGTAGAGTAAATGCTAGCAATATACCAGTAACTAAAGCACTTCCATCATAAATAGTTACTGGTTTTTTACGTAGCGATTGACAAGCCGCTTCGGCAGCGACTGCTGTCACAGAACTTATAACAAGAATTCTTAATGCATCAAGTCCAAAAAAATAAATCGATGCAAAAATTACTGGAAAGAGTGCTAAGACAACTGAAAACATTATTTTCGGAGTAGTATCCCCATCACGTACATGAGGTGAAGGTGATACTACTAATAACCGCTTGTTTGCATTATTTTCCATCAAAACCCCTCCTTGCTAACTGTTTTGTCGACGTTGTGCGCTGACAATTTCATTTTTCGCCAATCTAATCCAATGGAGCAAGTGTCTTTTGGATGGGCAAATATACGTACAACATCCACATTCGATACAATCCATAGCACCATAATCCGCTGCCTCATCCCAAAGATCATACATTCCATATTTCTCAAGACGCAATGGCAATAAATATGCGGGACAAACATCAACACAGCGAGAACATTTAATGCAAGGCATAGGATCGTATTGGACAGTTTCATCTTGGGTAAATACCAAAACCCCGCCAGTAGCTTTCATAATTGGAGCATCCAAATCAAACTGGGCTAGCCCCATCATCGGACCACCAATAATTACTTTACCTGGTTCACCGTTAAACCCACCACAAGCTTCGATTACGTCCTTGATCGGAGTTCCTATTCTAACATACAAGTTATCTGGTTCAGAAACTCCACTACCTGTGACGGTAACAACTCTGCCGATCAATGGGCGCCCATCTCGAGTTGCCTCAACTGTAGCTATCGCAGTTCCAATGTTATGAACAATCACTCCAACTTGGAATGGAAGTCCATGGGAAGGTACTTCTCGGCCAGTTAAGGCTTTTATCAGTTGTTTTTCTCCGCCTTGAGGATACTTTGTATCTAAGGCAACGATCGAAATAGCATCTGAACCTTTCTTTTCTTCCAGAACTTTGATCGCGTCCAATTTATTATCTTCAACACCGATAATGATCTTACTAGCCCCAACTGCTTTGGCAAGAAGTTTTGCACCAAGGATTACATCATCGGGTGATTCAATCATCATACGATGATCAGCTGTGAGATAAGGCTCACACTCACTACCATTGATAATTAAAAAGTCGATCTTAGCTTGTCCAGGTGGTTTTAATTTTACTGATGTTGGGAAGGCAGCTCCCCCCATACCAACGATTCCTGCTTCGAATATTTTGGCTAAAATCTCTTCCCTGCTTAACTGGATAGGATCGAAATGTGTATCTAATTTAACCCATCTGTCTTGTTCATCGTTCTCGATCACCACAGAGAGGACAGATCTGCCACTTATGTGTGGGCGCGGTTCAATGGCGATGACCTTGCCCGAAACAGGCGAATGAACCTTCGCACTAACTGGTTGGTCTGTTTCACCAATAACCTGACCCATTAAAACTTCGTCCCCTGGTTTCACAACTGCTTTCGTGGGTGCTCCGATATGTTGCTGCAATGGTACTACAAGTATGGATGGAGCCTTCATCTCTCTTATACTTTTGTGAGACGTCAACTCTTTAGCATAGAGCGGATGCACTCCACCTCTAAACGTCTTTAGCTTCAATTACCCTCACCTCACACATCTTTGTACATTTATGCACAACAAGTACATACTTCGAGACTAAATCAAATTTTCCTGTATCAAATTTTTTTATCTTAAGCTTAACTAAATCCATGCTGACGCCATGCTTCATAAATCACTATTGCAACCGTATTCGAAAGATTTAATGACCTGGGATTCTTCATCGGTAAAGTTACATGACTTTGGGAGTATTGAGCTAAGATATCCTTGTCTATACCCTTGCTCTCGCTTCCGAAGACCAAGAAACTTCCTTTCGGATATTGGACATCAGTATAAAGGTGTGTTCCATCGGTTTCTACTAAAAAAATATTCTGAGGATTCTCGGTTGAAATAAAGTCGCCCCAGCTATCATGAATCTTATATTCAAGATGTTCCCAGTAATCCAATCCAGCTCTTTTTAATCTTTTGTTGTCAAGAAAAAATCCCAAAGGACGAATTAGATGGAGGCGACATCCTGTGATCACACATAATCGAGCAATATTTCCAGTGTTTTCGGGTATTTCTGGTTGAAATAAAACTACGTTCACTTAATATCACATCCAATAAAAATACTTCCAAACGCGAATACAGGATCTTTGACTAGATCCTGCTGTTTTTTAGTATCAAACTAGAAAAAGTAACGAACATACACTTGAAGAAGTTGTTCACGCCAATGGGCCCCAAAATGAACAACATCAGGAATAAGGATGGTTTCGGCAGAAAGTTCCCAGTCTGTAAAAGCATAATAATAAATCTGGGACGAAAAATCGCGTTTTTCTGCAACGTAACCTAACCCAGCAAAAAAGGTGTCCGAGTTTATTCCCATACTCAATCGCCAGGTACCAGATCTTCTAAACTCCATAAATGGTTCGAGCTCAAAATGATTCGTAAGATCCATCGCTATCCGAAAAGTCCCTTCTACTCCGAAAAGACTTCCACCGAAACGTTGTGAGTATTTACCATAAGCACCAATACTCATTTCGAACGATTCATAGAATGGATCAAAATCACGCACCCAGCCATTTCCTGTATATCCCAAAAATGTATACTGAATATTTCCAGCAGACACAGTTCTACCTATCGAAAGCCAACCTGAAATCTCTTGGGAATGCACAGTTCGCCTTATAAAGCCCTCGACAAAATCTTCTTGAAATCCAAAAAAACTGATCGGAGTTAATTCCCTCATATAAGCTCCGATTCCAACTGCCCACTCTTGGCTATCATAACCGATCAGTAGTTGATTACTCATACTAGCCGTAGCTGACTGGCCAACCAAGATTATTAGTACTGCTACCAATAACCCCCTAAGTTTCATAAAAATTCCCCTTTAAACTTTAAAAACGTACTTCCCGTACATTGGGGAGTGCAGCTATATCGCTAGCATCGAAGTTTTCATTTAATTTGACATCGGATAGTTTAATACACCCTACATAAACTCCCTGATCATAAATCTGAATGTTTACGGGCAACCAAAGATGGGAATCTACAGTTACCTCTAAGTATTGCGTTTCACTAACATCTATACGAAGAATATACTTTAAACCCTGATCAGAAACAGTTATATTGTCAATCTTCGCTTCCATACCTTCAAACGTAAACAAGGTAGTGATATCACCAGTTATACTGAAGGAAAACTCACCTTGCATATCCATATTCTCTAAATCGCTCACCATAATCAAATCAGATACTGGATTATAGGTTTTGGAAATCTTCTCATTTTGATCTACTACAGTAATGCTTCCAGCAAGAAATACAGGTTCTACTAATTCAAAGCGAAGCAACCCATGTTGACCACTATATTTTAAATTCGCTACCGATACGTTTTCTCTATTGTTTTGAAGGTACGAAATTGTAATTTGGGCACTAATCCCTGGTGATTCAAATACAGATTGATAAATCTTTTCTAAAACTTGATCCACATCGTAAGCTTCTTCGTTTGCTAGAGCAGTTACTCCATAAAAGACTAAACAAAAAACTAATAGAGAAATGATCTTTTTCACTACTACCTCTCTCCTTTTGTCTTTTTTACAAAATTCGGCTTAGTACTTTTTCTTATTGGGGCAAAATTTAAGGAAGTACCACACCTTTGTAATCTATTTGGATACGGAACTTACCATTCTCCTGAACTATACTTGGGGTTAGATTTGATCGTCTTTGTATCACTTGCGGAATTGGGTTAGAAATCGTTAACGGAACGAAATCTGGAACCTTAATCAAGTAAAACTGGGCTTCATCGTGGAGATTCTGGATTACCAAACCATTTTCATTCCAAAGTAAATTTGTTCCTAGGATAGCGCGACCAACTGGGATGGTGGAACTTCCTTCTATGTAACCTACAAAAACTTCGCCATCTTTTGTGTAAGCAAGCATTCTTCCATCTGGCGACCATGTAGGATTGGTGAAGTTAGCTCTACTGTTGATGTCATTAATTCTCCACTTGATTGCCACATTTCCTAAACGGTTTAATAACCATATTTCCCAATATCCGTTGATTTCAACTACCACAGCTAGATACTTCCCGTTGGGAGACCATTGTGCCTGTTTTACCTTATGATCTACTAACCAGGCAAAATCTTTTTCAAGTTGATGATCATACCCCCTCAGCTGGTAATCATTATTCTCAGGATTTGTGTAAACATCATAGCGTCCTTTTGGATCAGAGTTCACATCTTTAGTTTCCAAGATTACTGGCGCAATTGGCTCAGGTTCGCCCCAAAAATTAAGCAAAGCTTCTTCTAATCTAGCCCGTCTTTGAGGTGTTGGGGGATGAGTTTGAAAAAGAGATTTTGGTTGGTCATCCCCTTCTATGGCAAGTAAATGGTCAACTAAATGAACAGCACCACTAGGGTCAAATCCAGCTTTGGCGGCATACACCTGTCCATAAAAATCTGCTTCATATTCTGCCTCTCTGCCCCAGCCAGATTGGAGCAAATCCATTAATACCGTGCTTGCAGTTCTCAGCAATTCATTGTTCGATTCTTTTAACCACAAGAGACTAACTTCTATTAAGACAAAAAGACCAAGTTGTTTTAAGACTGCATTCAAACCATGCTTTTTCTCCACGTGCGCCAATTCATGTCCTAATACGGCTGCTAGAACATGTTCGTCATCACCAATATTTCTTAACATTCCCTTAGTAATAAAGATGAATCCGCCTGGCAAGGCAAAAGCATTAACATCATAAGTATCTAAAACAGTAAGTGAATATGTAAGCTCTTTGCGGTCAGTTACCGCAACTACCCGGGCAAAAACCTCATTTAACCTTTGTCGTTGATGAAGTGGTAGTTCATAGATTCCTCCATACTGTTCGACCAGCGCTGGAAAAGTAGAGGTACCGATGCTGATTTCAAATTGATCCATCAAACTTAGGTTTTCTTTCTCAGCTCTTACTATACCTGTGCTGGAAAACACAATAGCTATTATAAGTAAAACCGATATCGTTCTATTAGTCAACTCCCAACCACCTCCAAGATGCGAGAATCTCATCTAACACTCCTACTGTATCGAAGAAGGCGGCGGCATCATCACCGATCGTAATTGTAAACAACCATTCTTCAACTCGAACAAAGACTCGTTTTTCATACAACCTTTGTTTATTCTCCCCTTGGTAAGAATAAATAACACTTACAGCTGGAAAGCGGGCGACCTCGATATCCTGCACCGAATCAACTTCAAACCTAGCTAAACCCCCTAGTCCAGCATAAGCATCGATAATTCCCTGAACATAGTCTGGAAGAACCAACTCAGATTGTTTCCCCAAATTCTCGATATACAAAATACTTGCTTCGCCTGGTCCATAAAAAACAGTCAAATAATCTGTACTAAGGCGGGCTTGAAAAATCCATCGATGTGGTAGTGCAAAGCTAAAAAGCTCAAAATCATCAATATATGTAGAACCAAATGCACTTACAGGTAAAAAAACCAAGATTATTACGCAAAAAATTAATCTCATTCTTCCGATACCAGGCCTCAATCAATCTTACCTTCTTTCTCTTAGGGTATCTTTTATTTCTTGAAAACAATAACCAAATCCTTCATGTTTTTTCCCCTAATCAGATGGGAAAATTAATCAAAAGACTGGAATTTGGAGTGAAAGTATTGAGCTCGATATCCAAATATTTAAAATATCTCGGTCTCGGAATCATAGGAACAACGGGAGCGATTGCTGCTAGTCGATTTGCAATAAAACAAGCAACCAGGTACGTTGGTACGCAATTAATGAACGATGATTATGAACACAACCTGCTTGAATTCTACAGCGCAGCTAAGCGCGTTGGTCTGCAAACGATTGCCGAAACAAACCTGCGAGCTGAATTTGGAAAGACTATCGAACGACCGTTGGGCAGCCCACGCCAATTGACCCATTTCGACGATCTAATGTTTAGAACAGCGGTTCTATCTAAAGCACCTACCCCAATAACGTGTGAAGTGGATACCACGACCGTGATCGGTAAACGATGTAAACGACCCATGACTTTATCAATGCCGATCATAGTATCGGGAATGGCAGCAGGTTTAGGACTATCTAAACAAGCGAAGTATGCTTTGGCAAAAGGTGCCGCTATTGCGGGTACAGCTTCGAATACTGGCGAAGGTCCAGTCCTTCCATTTGAAAGGAGGCTTGCCAAAAACCTAATTATTCAATACGGACGTGGTACATGGTCCAAGGATCCCGCAGTTTTTCAGCAAGCAGATATGATTGAAATTCATCTCGGTCAAGGGGCTAGTGCTAGTATTGGTTATATAATTGACTCTAAATTTATCGATGAAGAACTACGAAAAATGCTTGAACTCCAACCTGGCGAGCGAGCGATTGTAGAATCCACCGATCCTAAAAGGTTTAGGCGGCTTGTACCCTATCTCAAGGAAATAAGCGATGGAATCCCGATCGGTTGCAAATTCGGTTTTTCTGATCATCTCGAAGAGGACATCGATATTGCTTTAGAAGCAGGTGTTGATATTTTAGCCTTAGAAGGATCCCAAGCGGCCACTAAGGGCGCCCCCCCGATATTATCAGATGATTTTGGATTACCTACAATCATCGGTTTAACTAGAGCGGTCAAACACCTTAAATTAAGGGGTATGAAAGATAAAGTCGACCTAATTGTTTCAGGTGGGCTCTTTACCCCAGGACATTTTTTAAAAGCTATCGCTCTCGGAGCTGATGCAGTCTATATCGGTTCGATCGCTCTTTTTGCTATGACCCATAAACAAGTATTTAAATCTCTGCCATGGGAACCGCCCACCCAGGTTGTCTGGTACAGCGGCAAACATAAGAATAGATTTAATTGGAGTGAAGGCGCAAAAGCACTTTCACGATTTTTGATCGCTTGTAATGAGGAAATCAAAGAAGGGATCATGGCACTGGGCAAAACCTCAATCAAAGAAGTTGACCGAAACGACTTAGTGGCGATCGATCCTAAGGCCGCCAAAATTTGTGATCTTCCCTTAGCTTATGAGGACATCCCTATTCGGAATCGCACTCCGTTAAAAGATCTTGAGTGAGAAAATAAGAGATTCCTAGATCCGAATCAACAGGATAATGAAATAGGATCCACCTATCTAAAGAATCAAAGTACTCGATCTTAATCTGTTTTCCGATTTCTCTTGGTGAAAGCGATTTCAGTTCAGGCAAGACTTCAAATATTTTCCCTGATCGTATTATCTGATTCTCTAGCTTAAAGTCGTCCCTTGTTCCCATCCATTCAGGAGTAGGCCTTTTCCGTTCGTTTTTTCGATAATCAAGTTTAAGAAGATCTCTTAGTTTCACGTCTTTTTCGCCCATCAAGTCGTAAAACAACTTGTATAGCTTCTCTTGAGTGTGGGAAACCAAATGACAACCTTCGTCCACCCAATGTTGAGCGAATTGATCGAAAAACTTAAATCCACTATTTCCATACTTTTCTGTGATATAAGCCAACGAATCGTTAAACCGATGAGAGTTATAGTACTTGTCCACCAAATCCTTAATAACATGTAACCGTTGCAACTCCTGATAAGAAATTGCATCAGTTTGTAAAACTTCATACGGTGCTTTGTCAGTAAAGACACATCCAAATTCCTCCGCCTTTTCTCTTAAAGAGGAGCCTTTAAGTAACTTCAAGAAACCCAAATGAATCGTTGTTGGTTGAAGATCATAAACATAGTCAAAGGATCTGCCAAAGGAGTTATAATCCTCATATGGTAAGCCAGCAATAAGGTCGAGCAGAACTCTGACATTAGTTTCCTCTCGCAACTTCCGTAAATTGCATGCTAATTTTTCTAAGTCTGTCTTTCTTGAAATCGCTTCCAAAGTAGCTGGATTGGTTGATTGAACCCCTATTTCAAACTGAAAACGACCAGGAGGAGCCTTTTTGAGAATCTCAATCATCTCATCCGTTAATAAATCTCCTGCTATTTCCAATTGAAAACGAGTTCTGGTCTCTAGCTCTGCCATGAAAGCAAGCAATTCTGTTGCTCTTTTAGGATGACAATTGAAGGTACGATCTATGAAACGAACTTGTTCAATGTTTTTATCAGCTAAAATCCTTAGTTCTCGCTTCACTCGTTCCAAAGGAAAATATCGTACCGCACCAGTTCGTGAAGACAAACAGTATTCACAACGAAAAGGACAACCACGAGATGATTCATAGTAAACAATCTTGTGCTCTAAATCATCGTTTGGATGGTACACATTAGGAATTTTCGCTAAATCAACAGTTGGATTCGGGCTTAGCTTGATAGTTCCTCGGTCGCGGTATACTAGTCCTGGAACTTTTCGTAACTGTTCTTTATTTCCATCAGTTGTCAATACATGAAGAAGCTTTAAAAACGCCTCTTCACCTTCGCCGCTAACCACAAAATCAATAAACGGATGCTCCTTCAGTAATGGTTCGAAATCATACGAAACCTCTGGTCCGCCAAGGATTATTGTGGTTTGAGGAAGAACCTTTTTAATATTTCCTGCGATCTCAAGAGTCTGTTCGATATTCCAAATATAGCATGAAAACCCAATAATATCTGGTTTTTGAGCTACAATTTCTGCCATTATCAGCGGCAAAGGCTGATTAATGTTGTATTCCAGCGTTATTATTTCGGGAAAGTCTTGTTGGCAATATTCCTTTAGATATCTTAAAGCCAGACTTAAATGAGTAAATTTTGCATTTAACGTTGTTAGAACTATCTGCATAACACACCTTCTTTCTACCACCCTAAAACAAGCAAGACCCTCCTATGAATTCCCGAATAATCGAATTATTAGGAATCAGATGCTCGTCCTCGATCGGCTGAAAATGACTTAGGAACCTCAGTAATCTTCTAGCTTCTGAATATTCTGGGTAACTTCGATCGATTTCTAACAATAACGGTTCAATATGCCTTTTAAGGACGCCTAACTCATAATCTAAAGCTGAGTTAAACATTACATCTGCATCTTCTTGGAATGGAAAGATATGCCGTTCCTCACCGCGACGAACCAAAGGCCACCTTCTTAAAGTGTCAATGATACTAGCAGAACGGAATTGATTATCTCTTACCATTCTCCTAATTAGCCGAGCATCTGTTGTCGGTATTCTTATGTGATCATCAATATTTAGATTTGTTAAGGCACTAATGTAGATCTTAAATTTTCTTCCCTTAGGAATGGCCGAAGTCAACTTATCGTTCAATCCATGGATTCCCTCGATAATAATGGGTTGGTCTTCAGAAACTTGTAGAGTCTCCCCAAGCCACTCTCGCCTTCCAGTCAAGAAATTGAATCGGGGTAATTCAATCGCTTCTCCTTGAATTAACTTACTAAGATGTTCATTAAATAAAGGAATATCGATCGCTTCTAACGCTTCAAAATCATAATTTCCATCTTCATCCTTTGGTGTATCTTCACGATTTAGGAAGTAATCGTCTAAACCAATCGCAATGGGCTCAAGTCCATTTACTCGTAACTGAGTCGCAAGACGCTGGGCAAATGACGTCTTACCTGATGATGAAGGTCCAGCAATCAAAATAAGTCTGAGTCGATCCTTATTTAAAGCAATTCGATCCGCGATCGCAGCAATTTGTTTTTCATGGTATGCTTCAGAAACACGGATAAGGTTACCAATTTGCCCAGATAGGATAACCGCATTGAGTTCTGCCGCGTTGGTCACTCTGATATTCTTACCCCATTTTTCAGCCTTAAAATAAACATTTGCTAATTTACCTTGCTCTACAAATGGAGCGACTACGGTCGGATTGTGTTTTTTGGGAAACTCAATAATAAATCCAGGTAAGTAGAATCTTAACTTAAAAGTTTTTAAATAACCCGTTGAGGGAACAGTGATACCTGATAAATAGTCGTAATAATCATCGCATTTGTAGACCGTTATCTCCTTATGAGGCGAAAATTTGAGTAGGTTAACCTTATCATAAAGATCCTGACCACGGAAGAGTTCAATACCCTCCTCAATAGGGATTTTTTTGCGTTCAAAGGGAAGATTTTGATCAACTAGCTGCTGCATCATATTCTCAATTTCTTTAATATCCTTCTCCACTAAGGGTCGTCCAAACTCGATCTCACCATAGATTCCATTACTCAACGAATGTTTGATATGAATCCGAGACTTCGGTAACACTTTCTTGGTTGCAACGATTAGGAGAAAAACAAGACTATTACGATAGATTCGCATCCCTTCATCGGTTGTCACACTAATAAGCTCTATCACGCTATTTTCTGTAACTTCATGAGAATACATCCTCACGGAATTATTTACCTTTACCGCCACATTTGGGAAACTAGCTTCTTGCTCAGACAATAACTCAAAAACAGTAGTGCCCTCTTCAATCTCTAGATGTCGCTCACCAATTCTTACACTAACTTTTTTTGTTTTTGTCATTAAAGCTCCCTCCTAAAGCGTCTCTTTTCTTTCAGCTAAGCCTATTTCCAGGTTATCCTATCTTCGCTAACCGATTTCGACTGAATCTGAATACAGAGCTTACCACAATTATTCCCCCTGCTATAGCACCTGCCATAAATACTGTTGATGCAAGTTCTTCGATCCCTGTAACATAATCATTGCGTAAAAAACTTAACATAGTCATGTATGCTTTACCCCCAGGAACCAAGGGGAAAATGCCAGGAATAAGGAAAAGAATTGAAGGTTCGCGAATCCAACGAGCAAAGAGTTCACTAATAAGTGCCGTGGTTGTTGCACCAATAAAGATCGCTGTCACCTGATTTACATATAAAGCTGCCATTTCTGATGTCGCCATACCTAACATTCCAACTAAGCCTGAGATAATTAGCAGCCTTTTTGGAATTCTATAGAGAACAGCGAATGCGATCGATCCAATGAAACTCGCTATCATAATAATAATCATTCTAAGCTCCACCCCATCCCAATACTAAGGCAACTCCTGCTGCAACCGCAACAGCAATGGTTGCCGCTTCAGCACTTCTAGCTACTCCTGATAAAAGTTCCCCGCTTATAACGTCACGTACCGCAGTAGTAATTAAAACTCCAGGCACCAGCACCATCACACCAGAGAGAATGATAATGTCGCGATCAAGGTCGAAAAACAACACAAATATTTTACACATAATTGCAGCCAAGGCTCCCCCAGCCATCGTTAAAAGAAATCTCGGTACCCGATGTTCCCCAATTACATCTACCATGGTTAGAATGGTAAATCCGATGATAGCACCTAAAATCGCTTCCCATGTATTACCACCGAAAAGGTAAGCAAAACTACCGCTACCTATTCCGCCAATAGCACGAATCTTCCAATTATATTTGTTCTCGGTAGCCTGGATCTTCTTTAGTTCCTCTAACACTTCTTCGATAGGCATACCATCCATAAAAGCACGCGACAAAGAATTAATCTGTGCTATTTTCGAAAGATCATTATCTACCCTTCTTATTCTTCTTACCCTTGTATAAACTCTATCTTCTGGCGATTTGGCTGTCATAAATATTCCAGTTGGGGTAGCAAACACTTCTACATTACTTAGTCCAGCCTTGCGTGCCATTAATTCCATTGTTTCTTCAACTCGGTGGATTTCTGCACCACTAGTAAGCAACAAGGAACCTGCAAGCATCACTGTATCAAAGATTTGTTCGTTATTTAACATTATATCACCTCTATTACGGCGGATTCCAAAAAGGAAGAAGATATCCTTTTGTGGAAAGAATACTTTGTTGTAACACGATATCATCAAGTCAGGAGGACAAAGATTATGAATATTAACAAAACACGATTGATTGAAGAGTTCATCGAACTAGTATCAACCGATAGTGGTACTGGCGAGGAAAGAGAGATCGCTGATAAACTTACCGCAAAACTTAAAGCTCTTGGCTGTAGCGTCTACGAAGACGATGCATGGAAAACACTCAAGGAACGCTCAATCGAGAGCAATACAGGAAATCTAGTTGCCAAACTCGACGGCACCCAGAAAGATGTACCAACTTTACTATTTTGTGCCCATATGGATAGAGTAACCCCTGGAAAAGGAATAAAACCTATCATCGAAAATGATATTATCAAAAGTGATGGCACTACAATCCTAGCTGCAGACGATGTTGCTGGTATCGTCGCTATCCTTGAAGGTGTGCGCACCATTCAAGAAAATGGCATCGAACATGGGGATATCGAAATCGTGTTTACTATTGCCGAGGAAGGTGGCCTCAATGGTGCGAAGGGATTAGATCCTTCAAGACTTGCTGCCACCCATGGATACTGTCTCGATGCAAATGGGACGGTAGGAACCATCGTTACTAGTGCTCCAGCACAAAAAGGACTGAAAGTAAATATTTATGGAAAAGCTGCTCATGCTGGTATTAGTCCAGAATCAGGAATTAGCGCCATTTTAGTAGCTGCTAACGCACTCACCAGAATGCAACTGGGCAGAATCGACGAGGAAACTACTGCCAATATTGGAATATTCCAGGCTGGTGTTGCTACTAACATTATAACAGAACAAGCCTACTTAGAGGGTGAAATCCGATCACGAAATCCAGAAAAACTTAAAAAACATACCCAACATATTAAAGATGTTCTTACTGAGGTCGCTAATGAATTTGGTGCAAAAGTGGAAATCGAAATCAATGACTTATATCCTAGTTTCAACCTTACAGAAAACGATGCGGTTGTTCAATTAGCACTGCGTGCAGCAGCAAAAATCGACCTCCAACCAATTCTTGGAAAAACTGGTGGTGGAAGTGATGCCAATATCATCAATGGTAAAGGAATTCCTTCCGTAGTTCTTGGCCTTGGCTTTGAAGATGTTCATTCCACCAAGGAACGAATCGCTATTAGTGAATTGGAAAATGCTGCTCGATTAGTGGCTTCTTTAATAAAGGAAAATAAATAAGAAAAACAAGAGCCTATTAACTTTATTCGTCGGACAGGTGAATTGTTAATAGGCTCTTATTTAATTATACCTTTAACAATTTCCATTTGCCGCGTCTAAAAGTGATCCACATAAGTCCAGATCTGGTCACTAAATCAACAACCATCGCGATCCAGGCGCCTACCAAGCCAAGTTTAAAGGTAATTGCCAATAGATACGCAAGTGTTATTCTCAGACCTAAGAAGCCCATGGTAGTAATCTTCATAATAGTCTTGGTATCTCCTGCACCTCGCAACCCACCTGAGTAAGTTTGCAGAAACGCCAAAGGCGGTTGAGCGATCGCCACAAGTCTTAAACAGACCGCTGCTAAATCGATAACTTCTGGATCGGAAGTAAAAAGCGCAACGATTTGGTATGGGAAAAGGAAAAACAATGCCCCCATAATACTCATCACCACAAACGCCATTCTTGCTGAAATATTACCCGACTTTTCAGCAAGATCAGGATCATTAGCACCAAGGCTCTGCCCTACTAAGGTAGTTGCTGCCAAGGCGAATCCCCAGCCAGGCATGTAAGACAAGGATTCGGCATTAATTGCCACTTGGTGGGCAGCATACGATACTGTTCCTAAAGACGCTACAATCATGGTATACAAAAGTTGCCCGATCCTCATTGTTCCTTGCTCAAAAGCTGCTGGTAAACCGATGGTAAGAATTCTTTTGATAATTTTTTTATCGAATCTATAAGGACCCTTGAGGTTAACGCTAAGTAAAGGGCTACGCAACAATACCACTAAAGCGATTATTCCACCTACCACTTGAGCAAGTGTTGTACCAAGAGCGGCTCCATTTACCCCCATCGCAGGGAACGGTCCATTACCATAAATGAAGAAATAGTTACCTACCAAATTTAAAATATTTACGGTCATGGTAACAAGCATTGGAGTTCTAGTATTTCCCGCCCCTCGCAGAACCGCATTAGTTATCATCAAAAAGAAATTCATAATGACTGCAGCAGAAACAATCTTAACATATCCTGTACTTAAACTAAGTACCTCAGGTTCACTATTTTTAAATAATAGATGAAGGATATTTTGACCAAAGAGCAGCAATATCGCCATCACTGATCCTGCAAGCACAATACCCATAAAGATTGACTGCCGTGCGACATCCCCTGCTTCTTTCGGTTCGCGTGCACCAATGTGTCTAGCTACCAAGGCGGTACTTCCTGTCGATACAGCAGCAAAAACAGTGGTTGCAAACCAATTTATTTGGTTTGCCAAACCAACAGAAGCTAATGCTTCTTTACCCAAACGCCCAACCATAATAGTATCCACTATTCCAACCGTCATCTGTAAACTCATTTCAATGATCGCTGGCCACGCTAAAATGAATACTTTCTTCCATAAAGCACTACGTTCTTGTGCTACAACTTGGTGCTCAACACTCATTGCATTCACTCCCAAAACAAAAAGACAACCCAATAAGGAAGTTAATCACTTCCCTCTTGGGATGTTTTTAGTAATCATCGAGTCAACAGGACGAACGATAGACCCAAGTATGAGCCTATCGCTCGAAAATTACGCCTTTTGCTTTATATAATTGATAAGCCCATCAGCGACCATAATCTCCTGCATAAAGTCAGGAAATGGTTGTGCTTGATATTTTTGACCCTTAGTTTCATTGTATATTGTTCCAGTCCCAAAGTCAACTTGAACAATATCTCCAGCGTCGATATTCTCAACCGCTTCGGCACACTCCAAAATCGGAAAGCCGATATTGATTGAATTGCGATAAAAAATGCGAGCAAATGTTGTAGCAATTACACATGAAACTCCAGCAGCTTTGATAGCTATTGGGGCGTGTTCCCGTGAACTGCCACAACCAAAGTTCTTACCAGCAACAATGATATCCCCAGGTTCTACTTTCTCCACAAAGCTGCTATCTATATCTTCCATACAATGTTTCGCAAGTTCTGCTGGGTCCGAAGTATTTAAATACCTTGCTGGTATGATCACGTCCGTATCTACATTATTTCCGTATTTAAAAACCTTTCCCTTCGCTCTCATCATTACCCTCCTTACGCTACCTCTTCAGGATTTGAAATCTTACCTGTTAAGGCTGAAGCTGCTGCCACTGCAGGGCTAGCTAGATAGACTTCGGATTCTTCGTGTCCCATTCTTCCCACAAAGTTCCTATTAGTAGTAGCTACAGCACGTTCGCCTTTTGCCAAAATTCCCATATGCCCACCTAAACAAGGTCCGCAAGTAGGAGTGCTTACAATTGCGCCAGCCTCTATAAAGATCTCGATCAGACCTTCTCTCAAAGCTTGAAGGTAAATATTTTGTGTTGCGGGGAAAATTATGGTCCGTACCCCTTTCGCTACTTTTCTACCTTTAAGGATTTCTGCAGCGGCACGAAGATCGCTAATGCGTCCATTGGTACACGAACCAATGACTACCTGATCGATTTTAATATCTCCAACCTCATCAATTGTCCTGGTATTATCAGGTAGATGTGGGAAAGATACAGTTGGCCGGATACTTGCCAGATCGATCTCGATTACTTGATGATACTCTGCATCTTCATCAGGTTCATAAATTACATATTCCTTGGTAGAATGAGCTTTCACATACTCTAATGTTTTCTCATCAACTAAGAAAATACCGTTTTTCGCTCCCGCTTCAATCGCCATATTCGCCATTGTGAATCGATCATCCATTGAAAGGTATTGCAATCCATCACCAACAAACTCCATGGATTTATACAAGGCACCATCAACACCGATGAGACCGATAATGTGTAAAATAATATCTTTACCACTCACCCATTCGGATGGCTTACCAGTTAACACGAACTTGATCGCTGCTGGTACTCTAAACCACGCCTGTCCTGTAGCCATACCTGCAGCCATATCTGTACTTCCAATTCCTGTCGAAAAAGCGCCTAGTGCGCCATAGGTACAAGTATGAGAATCCGCTCCGATTACCACATCACCTGGTACAACCAAACCCTTTTCTGGAATTAAAGCATGCTCAATACCCATTTCGCCGACTTCAAAGTAATTCTCAATATCTTTGTCATAGGCAAATTCTCGAATGAATCGGCATTGTTCAGCGGACTTAATGTCTTTGTTAGGAGTAAAGTGATCAGGTACAATTGCTACTTTACTTTTATCAAAAACTTCAGTGAAACCCGCCTTATTAAACTCTTTTATCGCAACTGGTGAAGTGATATCGTTGCCCAAAACTAAATCGAGATTGGCTTGGATCAACTGTCCCACTTCAACTTTATCTAAGCCAGCATGAGCAGCAAGAATCTTCTGTGTCATGGTCATTCCCATGAACAACCCTCCCTTACCCTTATCTATAAATACGGTTTTATCTTTCGCTCCAGATCCTTTAAGAGTTTGTACTCAATCGAATCTACTAAGGCTATCCAACTTGCACCAATAATGTCCGTCGATACTCCAACCGTAGTCCAGACATCTTCTCCATCTGTTGATTCAATCAACACTCGAACTTTCGCTGCTGTTGCAGCCGTTGATTCAAGAACGCGAACTTTATAATCCGTCAGATGCAAACTCTTTAATTCTGGATAGAATACTTCCAAAGCTTTTCTCAATGCCTTGTCCAAAGCATTAACAGGTCCATTACCCTCAGCAGCAGTTATTTCTTCTCGATCCTCTACTTTTACTTTAATCATTGCTGCCGAGCTAAACTCTTGATCTTGCGAAAGCTGCTCACCCACGATTTTGAAGTGACCGAGTTCAAAAAACGGACGATGCTTTCCTAAATGTTTTCTGATAATCAATTCAAAAGAGCTTTCAGCCCCCTCAAACTGATAACCCAGATGCTCTAATTCTTTCAGTTTGGACATGATTTCTTTTGTTTCGGGTGAATCCTTGCTTAGTCGCGGAGCTATTTTTTGGATCTTAGCTAGGATTGTACTTCGACCCGCGACTTCAGACATTAAGAAACGACGTTCATTTCCTACTAGCTCTGGAGAAATATGTTCAAACGAATGTGGGGCTTTATTAACCCCATCAATGTGCATGCCGCCTTTGTGGGCGAAAGCGCTTCGACCAACATAAGGGTCGCGCTCATTGAGAGAAACATTGGCTATTTCCGCAACTAAGCGCGCTGTGGAAGTTAGATTTGCTAATTGACTAGACTCAACGCAATAATAATTCTTTTTTAATTGTAAATTAGGAATAATCGTGCATAGATTGGCATTACCACAGCGTTCTCCAATCCCATTAAAAGTTCCCTGAACATGGGTGGCGCCAGCATCCACCGCCATAATGCTGTTGGCAACCGCCATTCCCCCGTCATTATGGCAGTGGATGCCGATTATTGCCTGTTGACCAAATTGCTTTACTACCTTCGAGGTTATCTCATAAACTTCAAAAGGAAAGGCACCACCATTTGTTTCACATAAAACTAAAACATCTGCTCCGCCATCTATAGCAGCCTGAAGAGCCTTAAAAGCATATTCTGGATCATCTTTATATCCATCAAAAAAATGTTCGGCATCAAAGATAACTTCCTTACCTTTCGATTTAAAGAAGGATATTGTGTCCTTGATCATATTTAGGTTCTCTTCAGGTGATGTTTGAATAATATCAGTTACATGGAACTTCCAGCTTTTTCCAAAAATAGCTACAGCGGGAGTATTGGCATTTAACAATGACTGAACGTTTTGGTCACCTGTTACAGCGATATCTCGCCTTCTAGTACTCCCGAAAGCAGTTATCTTGGCATTTTTTAACTCCAACATATTTACTCGTTTAAAAAACTCAAGATCCTTAGGATTAGAGCCAGGATTCCCTGCCTCGATATATTTGACTCCGAGTTTATCAAGTGCGGTGACGATATTCAGTTTATCTTGTACCGAAAACGAAATCCCTTCCGCTTGCGCCCCATCTCTTAAAGTGGAATCAAATATCGCAATGTCCCTATGAAATGACATTATTCTCCTACCTCACTTAGCAATGAAAATTCGTAGAGCATTTTGTTTTTTGCGTTTAAATAAGCTTTAACACTAGCTTCCACAATATCTGTACTCAAGCCACGGCCAGTGAAATGTTGATCAGCCTTGCGAATTTTCACTAAGACTTCACCCTGGGCATCCTTACCCTCAGTTACGGAACGCAGGGAGTAATCCACCAACTCAAATTCCAAATCTACAATTCGATCGATAGCCTTAAACGCAGCATCGACTGGTCCATCCCCTGTAGACACTTCTTCAATTTCCTTTTGCTGATCTGATTTAGTTAGTTTCACTGTAGCAGTAGAGGTAATTGTATTCCCACTATTAATTACCAATCTGCTTAATTGGTAAGCCTCTGGAAAACTACCTACTCCGCCTGCAACCAATGCTTCAATATCGCGATCTGAAACAACTTTTTTCCTATCAGCTAATTCCTTAAAGGATTGAAATACTTCATCAAGCTTTTCTTTACTTAATTGATATCCTAAGCTCTTTAATCTATCTTCAAAGGCATGTCGACCAGAGTGTTTCCCCAAAACCATTCGATTGGTCGATAGCCCGATCGATTCGGGTGTCATTATCTCATAGGTACTCTTATTGGCCAAAACGCCATGTTGGTGAATACCTGATTCATGAGCAAAAGCATTAGCACCTACAATCGCTTTATTTGGCTGGACTTGCACACCTGTAAGCGAGCTAATTAGCCTACTAGAACGGTAGATTTGAGTGGTATCAATAGCATGTTCAAGTTGATAAATGTCGCGCCTGGTGTATAAATTCATTACAATCTCTTCTAAGGCAGCGTTTCCAGCTCGCTCACCAAGCCCATTGATAGTACATTCGAGCTGAGTCGCTCCAGCTTGAGCTGCTGCTAGAGTGTTAGCAACTGCTAAACCAAGGTCGTTATGACAATGCACCGAAATATCGACTTTATCGATATTCGGAACATTATTCCTAATTTTGGTAATCAACTCAAAAAACTCATTTGGTGTTGTATATCCAACGGTATCGGGCACATTTATTACTGTTGCACCTGCATCGATCACTGCTTCAAAGATCCGATAAAGAAACTCGGGATTACTACGAGATGCATCTTCTGCTGAGAATTCAATATCATGACAATATTTCTTAGCATATCGAACAGCATCAACTGCTTGTTCTAACACTTTATCTGGCGACATTCTTAATTTATATTGCATATGGATATCGGAAGTAGCAATAAAAGTATGAATCCGTGGATTTACTGCACCCTTTACTGCTTCGTATGCAGCATCGATATCCTTTGGTAAAGCTCTTGCTAAACTCGCAACCGTACAATTCTTAATCATATCTGCTACTTCTTTTACCGCTGCGAAATCGCCTGGTGATGCAATCGCAAATCCAGCTTCAATCACATCTACCCCGAGCCGTTCGAGCTGTTTGGCAACCTCAAGTTTTTCCTGTAAGTTCATACTACAGCCAGGAGCTTGTTCTCCATCCCGTAGTGTGGTATCGAAAATTTTAACCCTCCGTGCCACGGAAATCCCTCCACCCTATTTCTTAATCCAGCTCATCATTTTTCTTAACTCTTGACCTACCGATTCGATTTGATGATCACGTTCTTTGGCACGCATTGCATGGAAAGATGCTTTATTTGCTTGGTTTTCTAAAATCCAGTTTTTTGCAAACGTTCCATCTTGGATCTCGGCAAGAATCTTTCTCATTTCATTCTTAGTCTCATCGGTGATAATTCTCTTGCCACTCACATAATCGCCGTATTCAGCGGTGTCGCTGATCGAATACCGCATGTAGCTTAAGCCACCTTCATATATCAAATCTACGATTAGTTTCATTTCATGCAAACATTCAAAGTAAGCACTTTCAGGTTGATAGCCTGCTTCAACTAAAGTTTCAAATCCAGCTTTAATTAAAGCTGAAACTCCGCCACATAAGACTGCTTGCTCACCAAAGAGGTCGGTTTCAGTTTCTTCTTTGAAAGTAGTTTCCAATACTCCAGCTTTAGCGCCACCGATTCCAGCTGCATAAGCGAGTGCTAAGTCTAACGCGTTACCTGTTGCATCCTGATGTACTGCAACCAAGCAAGGAACTCCTTTTCCTTCTTGATATTGGCGTCTTACTGTATGGCCAGGTCCTTTTGGTGCAACCATGAAAACGTTTACATCATTTGGAGGCACGATTTGACCATAATGGATATTAAAGCCATGGGCAAAAACCAATGATTTGCCAGCAGTCAAATGAGGTTCGATGCTTTCTTTATAAAGACTCGCTTGTTTTTCATCATTAACAAGAATCATAATAATATCTGCATTAGCAGCTGCTTCTTTAGCAACCATAACCTTTAGTCCCGCTTCTTCAGCTAAAGCCCAGCTTTTACTTCCTTCATATAAACCCACAATTACCTTAACTCCAGATTCATGAAGATTTAAGGCGTGAGCGTGGCCTTGACTTCCGTAACCAATCACCGCTACAGTCTTATCGTTAAGTAAACTCAGATTACAATCATTTTCATAGTACATTTTTGCCATTTTAAACTTCCTCCTCATTTTCATTTAATGCATGTGGTCCCCTCGCTAAAGCAGTTAAACCTGAACGAACCAGCTCTTTAATGCCATACGGACGCATCAAATCAATAAAAGCGTTGATCTTTGACTCATCTCCCGTAATCTCAACGGTCAATGAACTACTTGAAACATCCACAATTTTGGCCCGGAAAATATCAACTATCTCGGTAATCGAAGCTCGTGCCCCAGTTTGAGCATTTATTTTTATCAATGCTAGTTCTCTAAACACGGATGAATCAGGATCGAGAGTCTCAACCTTAATTACATCGATCAACTTATTTAGTTGTTTCTCGATTTGCTCCAGAATGTGCTCATCGCCTCGTGCAACCAGCGTGATGCGAGAGAATTTTGGATCCGCTGTTTCGCCAACCGAGAGGCTATCGATATTGTATCCGCGACGGCTAAAAAGTCCAGAAACTCGACTTAGTACACCTGCTTGATTTTCAACCAATACGGAAATAACATGCCTGTTATCCATTTTCATTTCCCCTTAAACTTCCTCCGTAATCAAATCTTCGATGGCTTCTCCCGGTGGTACGATTGGAAAGACCTTTTCATCTCGATCAATCTCGCAATTAATTACCACAGTCTTGTTGGCTGCTATCGCCTTTTTCAAAACATCCTCAACTTCTTCAGTTCTCGTGAGGTTAAAGCCAATAGCTCCATATGCTTCCGCTAGTTTGACAAAATCAGTTCCCCTATTCAAATCTGATTGGGCAAAACGCTTGTCGTAAAACAAGTCTTGCCATTGACGTACCATTCCAAGCGCATGGTTATTAAGAATGACGATTATGATCGGCAAATTATATTCCACAGCAGTAGCCAACTCAATGCAGTTCATTCTAAAACTACCGTCTCCAGCAATGTTTATCACCAATTTGTCTGGATTTCCCAACTTTGCCCCGATCGAAGCGCCTAAGCCAAAACCCATTGTTCCTAATCCACCAGAAGATATCAGCGTCCGTGGTTTGGTAAATTTATAAAACTGGGCCGTCCAAATTTGATGTTGTCCAACCTCAGTTGCGATTATCGCATCTCCACCAGTGAGTTCATAGATTTTTTCAATAACGTAGTGAGGTTTAAGTCCATTTTCCTGGTTGTATTTTAATGGGAATCTCTCTTTCCAGTCATTAATCTGTTTTAACCACTCGTCCCGCTTAGATTTTGCTAACTTAGAATTCAAAGCCTGTAATACTTCAGTAACATCGCCAATAATCGCTTTTTGACAGCGAATATTCTTATTGATTTCTGCTGGATCGATATCGATGTGGAGAATCTGTGCTTCTGGCGCAAACCTCTTGGCGTTACTCACAACTCGATTGCTAAATCTAGCTCCGATAGCGATCAATAGATCACATTGAGTTGCAGCAAAGTTTGATGTTTTCGTGCCATGCATTCCGATCATTCCCGTATACAATGGGTGCGTGGCAGGAAAGGCACCAAGGCCCATCAGCGTGCAAGTTACAGGCGCTTGAAGTGTCTCAGCAAAAGTCAGAAGTTCTTCTGCTGCACCATAGGAATTTGCACCTCCACCAGCACAGATGAGTGGTCTCTGACAGGTTTCTAGTAAGGCTAATGCATCCTGAATATCCCTGTTATTCACTCTGTTTTTCGATTTGATAATCTGCTCTGGTTCGTGGTAGACATACTCGGCGATTTGCGCCGTAATATCTTTTGGAATATCAATTAACACTGGTCCTGGTCGACCTTCTTGAGCGATCTTAAATGCTCGACGAAAAACAGGAGCAAGTTCATTAACATCTCGAATGATGAAATTATGCTTAGTTATCGGCATAGTAATGCCAGCGATATCTACTTCTTGGAAGCTATCCTTGCCGAGCAGTGACAAGTTTACGTTTCCTGTAATAGCCACCATCGGAACTGAGTCCATGTATGCAGTAGCTATTCCTGTCACCAGATTAGTAGCACCTGGTCCCGAAGTAGCTAGGCATACTCCAACCTTACCAGTTGCTCTAGCATATCCATCAGCTGCATGTGCCGCACCTTGTTCATGCGAAGTGAGAATGTGCCTGATCTCCTTTTGGTACTTGCTTAACGCGTCATATATATTTAAAACAGCACCTCCAGGATACCCAAAAATGGTATCCACTCCTTGTTCTATCAAGCATTTTACAATTATCTCTGCTCCAGTCAATTTCATAAATTTCCCTCCAACAAAGCAAACATCATTTAACAACTGCTCCAGTACTTGCAGACGTCACCATCCTTGCATATCTTGCTAGATATCCACCTTTTATCTTTGGTTCGGGTACTTTCCAATCTGTTTTTCGTCTAGTTAATTCCTCATCCGAAACCTTTAACGTAATAGTACATTCTACCATGTCGATCGAAATTAAATCACCGTCTTTAACTAACGCAATAGGTCCTCCTTCGGCTGCTTCTGGTGAAATATGTCCAATTGACGCGCCTCTTGTTGCGCCACTGAATCTACCATCGGTGATAAGAGCCACATCCTCATCAAGACCCATTCCAGCTAAAGAAGATGTAGGAGCAAGCATTTCACGCATACCTGGTCCACCTTTTGGCCCTTCATATCTAATTACAACAACATCACCTTTTTTGATTTCACCGTTTAAAATAGCTTGACTTACAGCTTCCTCGGAATCAAATACTCGTGCTGGTCCTTCGTGTTTTAGCATTTTTGGCGAAACTGCTGAACGCTTAACCACACAACCATCAGGTGCTAGATTTCCTCTTAAAACTGCAATTCCACCGGTCTCACTGTAGGGTTGATCGATTGGACGAATAACTTCAGGATTCCTATTTACCGCATTTGCGATAACTTCTCCGATCGATTTTTGCGAAACTGTTGGTAGATCAAGATATAGCAAGTCTTTTTTCGCTAGTTCTTTCATAACCGCTTGAACTCCACCTGCCGCATAAAGGTCCTCAATATGTTGAGGTCCTGCAGGACTTAATTTACAAAGGTTGGGAGTCCGAGCACTGATTTCGTTTGCTAAATCTAAATTTAAAAAAACACCCGCTTCGTATGCGATAGCGGGTAGATGTAACATACTATTTGTACTGCACCCGAGTGCCATATCTACCGTTAACGCATTTATGAAGCTTTTTTCCGTCATAATATCTCTAGGTAAAATGTTGTTCTTTAATAAATTAATTACTGCTTTTCCAGCCTCTTTAGCAAGTCTAATTCGCTCAGCATAAACAGCTGGGATGGTTCCGTTTCCAGGTAAACCCATTCCTAACACTTCTGTTAAGCAATTCATGCTATTAGCAGTAAACATCCCTGAACAGGAACCACAGCTAGGACAAGCACTATTTTCATAGTCTAAAAGTTCTGCCTCGGTCATAATCCCAGCATTCACCGCTCCAACAGCTTCAAAAACGCTAGATAAACTTAAATGATTATTGTTTGTTGTACCAGCAAGCATTGGTCCACCGCTTACAACTACAGTTGGAATATTGAGTCTGGCTGCAGCCATCAACATTCCAGGCACAACTTTATCACAATTAGGAACCATTACTAAAGCGTCGAAACCGTGAGCCAAAGCCATGGTTTCGATCGAATCTGCAATTAGCTCTCTGCTAGCTAACGAATAATGCATTCCTAAGTGTCCCATTGCAATCCCATCACATACTGCGATCGCAGGAAAGACGATCGGAGTTCCCCCACTTGAGCGAACGCCAGCCTTGACAGCCTCTACGATCGTATCTAAATGAATATGCCCTGGAACAATATCATTCTGAGAATTCACGATACCAATTAATGGCGCCTTAATCTCTTCCTCTGTATAGCCCATGGCCTTGAATAGAGAACGATGGGGCGCACGTTCAATACCAGTTTTTACTCGATCGCTACGCAATCCCATATTTATATCAACTCCTTGTCTTAAACTAAAGACCACCTTCCGATAATGAACGGTGGTCTTTAGCAAAACAACCCTTTCGGGTTGTTTGAAATTTATCCGCTCAGAAGGTAGGAAATAGGTCCCATTGAAGTTAATTTTAACTATGATTCTCCAGGATTCCTAAAATACCTTCTGAATTTGATAAAAAAATTCACATTCCTAACGATTTTACATGGGTTTAACACATAACCTTGCGAAAAATTATTGATTTAGAATTTCTTTTGCTATTTTTCGCCCCATCTCCCGTGCCTGATCTAGTTCCTCAGGAGTGGGTCGCCATTTAACACTTAAACTCTCACCTAACGGCTTCATACCAGCCTCCGTAAGTTTTTTCTCAATAGTTTTAATAGCTCCACCAGCCCAACCTTGAGAACCAAAGGCGAAAAATAGGCGATCGCCAAGTTTTAAACTAACTAATTCATCAAGCAAAGGACTAAGGGTGGGCAGAATATCATTGTGAATCGTTGAGGAACCGATCAATACTGCCTTTGCATCGCGGATCTCGGTAATTAAGTCATTTTCATCAGTTTTAGGAACTTGGTAGAGACGAGCTTCGATTCCTTCATCAGTTAACCCATCCAACAATGCATGTGCAAGCATAGCAGTACTTTCCCACATGGTGTCATATGCGATAACTGCCTTATTTTTTACTTCTCCTTGGGCCCATTTTTGGTATGCGGCAATAATTTCACCCACACCTTGGCGCCAAATAATTCCATGGCTCGGTGCGATCATGTCGATTTCCCAACCAAGTTTCTGAATTTCTGCTAACTTATTAAGCACCAATTTGCCGAAAGGATTTAGGATATTGGCGTAGTACTTGGCCGCTTCAGCAAGCAACATCTTAATATCATTTTCATCATCGAAAAGCTTGTTCGATGCCAAATGCTGCCCAAAAGCATCATTAGGCAATAATAGCTTTACCTCTTTAATATACGTAAACATACTGTCTGGCCAATGCAACATTGGGGCTTCCAAAAACTCAAGCGATAGTCTACCAAGATTAATCCTATCGCCTGATTTGACTATATTAATATCCCATTCATTATCCCACTGTTCGTGAAAATACTTTTCTAAGCCAAGTTTAGCGTTTCTAGTGCAGTAAACTTTAGCCTGTGGATACTTATTCATTATTGTAGGAAAAGAACCAGAGTGATCGATCTCGATATGATTAACTATGAAATAATCGATCGCGCGACCACCAATTATCTCGACGATTTTTTTGATTTGCTCTTCAGCAAAAGGTGTATAAACTCCATCTACTAAAGTTACTTGATCATCAACAATCAAGTATGAATTATAGGTTGTACCTTTATGAGTTGAAAAGGTTTCCCCATGAAAGGAACGAAGATTCCAGTCAACAGCACCAACCCAGTAGATTCCTTTTTTAATCTCGGTAACTGACATTATTTCCTCTCCTTTACAGGTAATTTAATGCCTTGTTGCCAATGTCTTTGCGATAATACATTCCATTAAAGTTAATTTTGGTGATATTGGAGTATACTTGCTCTCGGCAGCTCTGCAAGTCATCACCGATTGCAGTTACTGCCAATACACGCCCGCTTGCGGTAAATACTTTATCCTTTTGGTAAGAAGTTCCTGCATGAAAGATTAAATTTCTTGGATCTTTCTTTTTAAATGAACTCAATCCATTGATTTCAAAACCAGTTTGATACTTGCCAGGATAGCCTCCCGAAACAAGTACTACTGCTAAGGCGCTCTGGTGTGACCAAATGATCGGAACTTCGTGTAGTCTTTGTTCAAAAGATGCGATAATTATATCTATAATGTCCGTTTTTAAGAGTGGTAATACGACCTGGGCTTCAGGATCACCAAAACGCGCATTAAACTCGATTACTTTTGGTCCCTGTGCTGTTAACATCAATCCTGCATATAAAATTCCCGTAAAACTTCTGCCCTCCGCCACCATCGCTTTAGCAGTTGGAACTAAGATCTTCTCTACGGCTTGTTTTAAATCTCGATCTGTAACAAAAGGTACAGGCGCGTAAGCACCCATTCCTCCAGTATTAGGACCCTGATCATTGTCGTAGGCAGCCTTGTGATCTTGAGCAGTAATCATTGGAACAACGGTTTCACCGTCAACAAAAGCCATCAACGAGATTTCTTTGCCTTCCAGGTATTCTTCAATCACGATTTGGTTTCCAGCTTCCCCTAAAGCTTTTTCCTCCATAATGTGCTCAATCGCTTGGAATGCCTCATCATGAGTATAGGGGATAATTACACCCTTGCCAGCTGCCAATCCATCAGCTTTAATCACAATCGGAGTTTTCTGTGATTTCACATACTCTATGGCCTCTTCTTTTAAATCAAAAATTTCATACGCAGCAGTTGGGATATTATATTTTTTCATTAACTGCTTAGCAAAAGACTTACTACCTTCAATTTGAGCAGCATCCTTAGTTGGTCCATAAGCCTTCAATCCAGCCGCTTTAAAGGCATCCACAATCCCAGAAATCAGTGGTGCTTCTGAACCGACAACTGTAATATCAATCTGATTGTTTTTGGCAAATTGAATCAATGCATCTATGTTATTCTCTGTGATATCGACTGTGGTAGCGATCTCACTTATTCCTGCATTTCCAGGCGCACAATATACTTCCTTTACTTTTGGACTTTGAGAAATTTTCCACACCAAAGCGTGTTCGCGCCCACCGCGACCGATAACCAGAACTTTTAACCCATTCTCCTTACCCACTTTACTTTGCCACCTTCCAAAACAAAATCCTTGTTAACCAAAGCTTGGACAATTATCGGATAAATTCTATGTTCGAGTGTATGTATCTTTTCTTCTACTGCTTCGTAAGTATCGTTATCGTCAACTATCACTGGTTCTTGATAAATGATCGGCCCTGAATCAAGGCCTTCGTCGACAAAATGAACCGTTACTCCCGTAACCTTTACCCCATATTCAAATGCCTGCAAAATAGCGTCTTTACCAGGAAAAGCAGGTAGTAAAGATGGATGAATATTAATAATCCTATTTGCATAGGCGGTAAGTAATGTTGAACCAATAAGCCTCATATAACCAGCAAGAACGAGGTAATCTACCTGATATTCCTCTAATTTTTTCAAGATTTCTTCTTCGTACTCTAATTTTGATTTATAGTTTCTCGGGGAAAATACAAAAGTATCGATCTGGGATTTTTCCGCTCGTTTTAGTACATAGGCATCAGGGTTATCACATACTAATAAACTCACTTGCCCATAATTGTTAACAATGGCTTCGAAGTTCGAGCCGTTTCCCGAAGCAAAAACTGCAATTTTCGCCATTTACTTACCTCCAAAAACTACGTGGGCTTCGCCAGCAACAATTCTACCGATCATGGACCCTTGCTCATTGCATGTCGCTAAATAATCCAGAATTGAAGACGCTGTTTCGTCTGATACCACTAATGCTAGTCCAATACCCATGTTAAACGTATTAAACATATCTTTTTCTGAAATATTGCCGAGATCTTGTAGATAAGAAAAAATGCTGGGAATCTGCCAACTACCTGGTTTTATCTCCACACCACATCCCTCTGGAAGAATCCGTGGAAGGTTTTCATAGAACCCACCACCCGTGATATGGGCCATTCCTTTAATGGTAAATTTGGAAATTAAATCGAGAATCAGTTTGACGTAAATCTTGGTCGGGGTTAACAACACTTCGCCCAGGTTCTTTCCTTCAAAAAAAACTTCTTTAATATCTATTTTATTGTCCTCTAGCACTTTTCGAACTAAGGAAAAACCATTGCTATGGAGCCCACTAGAAGCAATACCAATAACTACATCTCCTGGAACGATAGATGAACCATCAATGATCTGATCTTTTTCTACAATGCCTACCGCAAAGCCCGCAATATCATATTCGTCTTCTTTATAAAAACCAGGCATTTCAGCGGTTTCCCCGCCAATTAAGGAGCAACCAGCTTGCTCACATCCTTCTGCCACTCCTTTTACAATAGCTTCTATTCGCCATGGTTCGTTTTTCCCACAAGCTAAATAATCTAAGAAGTACAATGGTTCCGCACCCAAGACAGCGATATCGTTTACACACATCGCCACAACATCTATTCCGATGGTATCATGTTTTTTCATTTGAAAGGCAAGATTAAGTTTAGTGCCAACGCCATCTGTCCCAGATACTAGTACTGGGTTTTTGTACTTTTTTATAGGTAGTTCAAATAAAGCACCGAAGCCACCTAGTCCAGTTAAAACCTCTGGTCGTTTTGTGGCTGCCGCGTACTTCTTAATTCGTTTAACAACCTCGTAACCAGCCTCAATATCTACACCAGCTTGTTTATACGCATCGTTCATTTACCCTTTCCTCCTAATTGTCAGGGAATATATCAGTCGGATATTTTCCATTAAAACAAGCTAAACACAGCCCGTTTTCACCGATATTTTCATTAATTTCAGCATCGATCGCTTCGATCAAACCTTCCTCACTCAAGAAGTGAAGAGAATCTGCTCCAATATATTCACAAATTTCATCCATCGTTTTACGGGTAACAATCAATTCACCAGGGCTGGAGGTGTCGATTCCATAAAAACATGAATGACGGATAGGAGGAGAGCTGATCCGTACGTGTACTTCTGTCGCCCCAGCTTGTCTCAGTATCCTGACGATCCGACTACTTGTTGTACCCCTCACCATAGAATCATCAATCATTACCACTCTTTTACCTTCTACCACTTTCCGAATCGCATTCAATTTTATTTGCACGCCCCGAGTCCGTAGTTCTTCGGTTGGCTGAATGAACGTCCTTCCGACATAACGATTTTTTATCAAACCTAATTCATAAGGAATTCCAGTTGTCTCAGCGTACCCGATGGCAGCTGACATACTTGAATCAGGTACTCCAGTAACTACATCAGCTTCCACTGGAAATTCTTTGGCCAACTGCACACCAAGTCTTCGTCTAATTTGATGAACATTAGCACCATGAATATTGCTATCTGGACGAGCGAAATAAATATACTCGAAACTACAAATGGAATACCTGCCATTATGGGAGAATCGCTCTGAGCGAACTCCGTTTTCATCTATGATCACCAACTCGCCCGGCTCAATTTCCCGAATATATTCAGCACCGATAACATCAAAGGCACATGTTTCTGAAGAGAATACATATCCATCGCCTAGCTTGCCCAAAGCGAGAGGACGGATCGCATTTGGATCAAGCACACCGATGACCTTATCTAAAGTCATGATCAATAAAGCATAGGCACCTTTAACCATACTCAAAGCTTCTTTGATAGCATCCACTATATCATCATAGGCAGAACGGGCGATCAGGTGAGCGATGACTTCTGTATCGCTAGTAGTTTGAAAGATCGAACCTTGTTTTTCTAAATAACGGCGAATTTGACTAGCGTTCACTAAACTACCGTTATGGGCGAGAGCAAGTGGTCCTTCGCGATACTTAAAGACTAAGGGTTGGGCATCAGCAATCTTAGCCTCACTAGTGCCAGAATATCGAACATGACCGATCGCATTCTCACCAGTTAGCTTTGCCAGCGACTCGTTACCAAAGACTTCTGAAACTAATCCCATTCCTTTATGATACGTAAAATCGTTTTTATCAGAAACAACTATTCCTGCACTTTCCTGACCTCTATGCTGCAAAGACATCAGACCGAAATAGGTAACCTGACTTGCATAAGGGTGCCCAAAGACACCGAAAACCCCACATTCTTCTCTTAATTTGTCCATGCTGTGCCTCCTCTCTATCCCAAACCTAATTCCTTGATCAAACGGATACTCTCTTCGAGTGAATCAGTAACTACATTTAAATGACCCATTTTTCTTAGTGAACGCGCTTCTGCTTTTCCATATATATGCACCTTAATTCTTGGATCCATACTAGGCATCGCTTTTAATACCAGTGGCAAATCTTTTCCTAGGATATTTACCATTACCGTTGGTCTTATAATCTCAGGATCGCCCAAAGGCAGATTGCATACCGCTCTTATATGTTGCTCAAATTGGGATGTTAAACAACCTTGTTGCGTAAAATGTCCCGAATTATGCGGTCTTGGTGCTAACTCGTTAACAAAGATTTCCCCATTTTCCTGAAGAAACATTTCGATAGCCAACAAACCAACTAAATTTAAATGTTCAGCAATTTTTCTGGCGATATTTTCAGCTTCAATCGCAATTTCTTTGCAAACCCTCGCAGGGGCAATAGACATGTGTAAGATATTGTCGCGATGAATATTCTCAACTACAGGAAAAGCTTTTTGCTCACCTGAAGGGCGGCGAGCAATTATCACCGAAAACTCCATTACGTAAGGAATAAATTTTTCCAGAATATATATTCCATCATTAAAATCGAGCTCGTTTTGAACTTTCAAAGCATCCCCGCTCGTTTTCAGTACTTTTTGACCTTTGCCATCATATCCACCCTCTACGGTTTTTATAACGGCTGGAAGCCCAAGAGAAACTATCCCTTGTTGAAAATCATTTAGCGATTTTATCTCAACATAAGGGGCTACTTTACAGCCCGCTTGTTCCACTGCTCTCTTTTCACGCAGCCTGTTCTGGGTGGTATAAAGAAGTGAATATCCTTGGGGAAGATAACTATTTCTCTGGATAATTTTGGCAACGTCACTGCTTACGTTTTCAAACTCATAAGTAACAATATCGGCAATCTTACCTAATGATTCCGCGGCTCGTAAGTCATCAAAATCCGCGATGATTTGTTGATCAGCAACTTGTCCACATGGGGAATCGTTAGTCGGATCTAAGGTAACCACTCTATATCCCATAGCCTTAGCCTCTAACGCCATCATTCGACCAAGTTGACCTCCACCCAAAATTCCAATCACCGCTGGAGGAACTATAGTCTTTTTCAAGATATAACTAGCTCCTTTCTTCTAGATCAGCTTCTTGAAGCACCTTTTTTCGTATTGCTTCTCGTCTTTGTCTTAATCTTGTCTGAATATCTGGATACTTGATTCCTAGTATCTGTGCCGCTAATAGTCCAGCGTTTATTGCCCCAGCTTTACCGATAGCGACTGTTGCAACTGGCACGCCACCTGGCATTTGAACTATCGAGAGCAACGAATCTAATCCATTGAGAGTCGAAGATTTAACTGGTACCCCAATTACTGGTAGTTCCGTCTTTGCGGCAACCATACCAGGTAAATGCGCTGCGCCTCCAGCGCCTGCGATAATTACTTCCAGACCGCGCTCAATAGCTTGTTCAGCATATAGAAACATCTCATCTGGTGTCCGATGAGCAGAGACCACTCGCTTTTCGTAGGGAATTTCCAATTCATCTAAAACCTCACAGGCATTTTTCATCGTTTCCCAATCAGAAACACTTCCCATTATCACTCCAACCATTGGATACCGCATTATTGACCCTCCTCAAATCAAGTTTACCAAGTACTCGAACACCCGTCAATGAAAATCACGAACATTAAATCCTTTTTCGCCTTAATTATTCGCTATTTATTCGGTATATCCTGCTGCAAAAATCGCTTCAGCCTCTTTAAGATCATAACCACTTGGCTTTTGGTATACCCTCAAGCCAAATTCCGGAACAACCGCAAAAATATGGTCAAAAACATCTGCCTGAATGCTTTCATAATTAACCCACGCAGTATCATTCGTGAAAAAATAGACTTCTACTGGCAAACCCTCTGTGGTTGGTTGTAAATGGCGCACAATGATCAACATATCTTGACGAATTTTCGGGTGTTGTTTTAAATAATTGGTCAAATATGCCCTAAATGTCCCTAAATTTGTCATTCTCCTGCCGTGTACAGGACTGGAGGGGTCTATGTTATGCTGCTTATTGTATTCCTCTATTTCTTTTTCTTTCGCTTCAACATAGCCTTTAAGAAGATGGATCTTTTTATAACGCTCGATCATCTCTCGATCACAGAATTTAACACTTGTTTGATCGATTAGAATTGAACGTTTCACCCTTCTTCCGCCCACCTCCCTCATCCCACGCCAGTTAATGAAATATTCATCCATCAATTTATGGGTGGGGATAACTGTTATAGTTTTATCCCAGTTTTGAACGCGAATCGTGTGAAGGCCGATTTCTATCACGTCACCATCAGCACCAAATTTGGGCATCTCGATCCAGTCTCCAACACGAATGAGATCGTTATTTATTAACCGAATTCCTGTAACAAATGAGAGAATAGTGCTTTGAAATACTATTGTTAAAATCGCGGTCATTGCTCCCAGACCACTAAGAATAAACCAAGGAGGCTGATCGATGAGAATCGAAACTAAAATAACACCGCCTACGGCGTATAAACCGATTTTTAGAATTTGAACAACTCCAGTTAATGGTCGTTTTAACGAAATCGGAAAAGTATTGTAAATATACAAACCTGCATCCAATGCCTTAACAAAGACCGCGACAATTATAATCACCAAGGCTAGTTCCAAAAATTTCTGGATGGATTCACCGATCGTCGGAAGTATAGCCACACTCCGATAAAGCATAATGGTTGGGATGAATCTAGCAACATTATCAAAAACCCCTTGCTCAAATAACATTTGGTCCCATTTATTCTTCGTGCGCTTAAAAAATCTGTATAAATATTGGAGAATGTATTTTCTTAGTACTACGTAAAAAAGGACGCTTACCAAAAACAACCCAAACAAATAGATAAACTCCATAAAGAGAGGATGGGTATTAAAATAATCCACTACTTTTTGAAATTTCATTTTCCAGACCTCCAAAATTTTTTCGCTTAAGGCAATTATAACTTAAGAGGCTCCTTCCTGGATAGCAAATTAAAGAAAAAAGCCCGCAGCTTCACTGCGGACTTCCTTTTCCGATTCTAGCACCCTGCCAGGAGAGAGCGGTCGTCTAGCATCGCTTCCTTTCGTAATTGAGTAAACTTCTGAATCAAACCTTCAACCGTTGCGTTTTCTCGTTCTTCTCCACTAATATCTAAAACAATTTCACCTTCATGCATCATAATGGTGCGATCACCAATTTCAAGGGCATGACGCATATTGTGAGTAACCATCAGGGTGGTTAAATTATTTTCACGAATGATTTTATCCGTTAACTCCATAATCTTCTCAGCGGTCTTTGGATCTAAAGCTGCGGTATGCTCGTCAAGAAGCAATACTTCTGGTTTGGTGATGGTCGCTAAAACAAGGGCTAGAGCCTGCCTTTGGCCTCCAGACAATTCCCTTACTTTAGTGAACAAGCGTTTTTCAAGCCCTAAGTCCAATGGTTCAAGAGTCTCTTCAAACAGTTTGATATTCTTCCTGGTTAGACCCCAGCGCAGATTCTTCCTTTTACCTCTTAAAAAAGCCAATAAAAGGTTTTCGGCGATACTCATATCACCTGCTGTGCCCACTAAAGGATTTTGGAACACCCGACCGATCCATTTCGCTCTTTCATGTTCTGGTTTGTTACTAATCTCGATGTCATTTAGTGAAATCGTGCCAGCGCATTGAGAATATACTCCAGCTAACACATTTAAGAGAGTAGATTTACCCGCTCCATTACTTCCCACAATGGTAAGAAACTCTCCCGCTTCCAAAGTAAGATTGATTCCGTTTAACGCATTGGTTTTGCGACCTTCCACATCAAATTCTTTGTGGAGACTCGTTATCTTAAGCATGTTCAGTATCACCTGCCTTCTTACCGAAAAAATTCACAAACTTTCTCTCTTTTAAGAAAGCAGGAGCAAATTTCCCCTTAAGTTGAGGTAATACCAGAGCAATCACTACTAAAACGGCCGTAATTAAACGTAAATCAGTAACTGGGACATCCATTCTAAGCACAAAATAGATTGCGGAGCGATAAATAAATGCTCCAAGCACCACACCGAGTACTTGTTTGAGTACACTTCCATTCAAAATCGCTTGCCCGATAATCACACAAGCTAAACCTTGAACCACCATTCCTAAACCCATATTTACATCCGCAAAGCCTTGGTACTGCCCAAATAAAGACCCAGAAAAAGCTATTAGTGCATTAGACAAGGCTAAACCAATAATCTTCATATTATCAGTGTTTACGCCTAGGGCATTCATCATCGCACTATTATTTCCCGTTGCTCGCATTGCGATCCCAAACTGAGTATTTAACAAATAAAAAAGAAATACTCCGACCAAAACCAGGGCGACAACAAAAATTATTAAACCTGTGTATTGGCGAGCTACTCCTAGATCCTCAACCCAACGCAAAAGAGTGGGCTGTCTCGATAGTGGTACATTAGGACGGCCCATTATTCGTAAGTTAACCGAATATAACCCTGTCATTGTTAAAATACCTGATAATAACGGGGTAATATTTAGTTTTGTGCTCAAAATACCTGTAATAGCTCCAGCTAACATTCCTGCGACAACTGCTACTAAAACTGCTGTCCAGGGAGAGTAGCCGCTAACGATCATAGTTGCGGACACTGCAGCACCAAGTGGAAAACTACTGTCCACCGTCAAGTCCGCGGTATTTAGAACTCTAAAAGAAATGTAAACCCCCAAAGCCATTAGCGCAAAAACTAAACTTTGTTCAATTGCTGGAAGCCATGTTAGCATAGCTACCCCCTCCTTTCAAAATTTTTAGTCTTGTATTACTTTGCTTGCTGAATCAATAATCTCTGGAGAAACATTTACTCCCATTCGCTTAGCAGCATCTAAGTTAACTACGATCATGGTTTCTTCTTGGAATCCAACTGGAATCTTTGCAGGCGAAGCCCCATCGAGGATTTTTGCAGCCATTTCACCAGTTTGAACACCAATATCGTAGTAACTAATTCCAACTGTAGCCAAAGCTCCCTTTTCCACAGAGTTATCTTCACCCGCAATTAGCGGAATCTTGAAATCTTCTGCAATCATGATCATGGACTCGATAGCGGTTACCACCGCATTATCAGTCCAAACATAAAACGCATCTACCCTACCAACTAGCGATTGAGCAGCTTGATAAACTTCGGCAGTGCTACTAACACCTGCTGTAATCAATCTTAGCCCGTATTCTTTGCATACTTGTTCAGCAATCGCTTTTTGAACTGCGGAGTTAGCTTCACCAGGATTATATACAGCACCGATTGTTTTTACATTTGGAAACATTTTTTTCAATAATTCAATTTGAAGTGCGATTGGAGTAAGATCAGAAACTCCAGTAATATTGCCACCAGGTTCTTGAAGACTTTTTACTAGGCCAGCTTGCACTGGATCTGTAACAGCTGTAAAAACGATAGGAATCGTGCTTGTCGCATGAGCGGCAGCTTGAGCGGCAGGAGTTGCTATTGCTAAAATCAAATCAACTCCCGAATTGACAAACTGTTGGCTAATCATCGACGCGGTTGCAAAATCACCTTGAGCGTTTTGATATTCGATCTTTACCTTGTCAACGCCATACCCATTTTTCTCTAGTCCATCTAAGAACCCAATCCTTGCAGCATCCAATGATGGATGTTCCACTAACTGAACAATCCCGACTTTTACTTGTTTTGCCTGTCCTAAAGTAACAAGTCCCAATACCAACACCATTGTTAAAGTCGCTAATCCAATGATTCTAAGCCTTGCTTGCATTTTCCTCTCTCCCCAACGAAAAATTATATAAAAAAAGAACTCCGCCTAATGGAGCCCTTGGTTCCCAAGGTTCCGTTTAAGATTCAGCGTTTTTTATCCGTTTTTTGCTTATTAAAAAAAGATTTATGTTTGTTTTTCGTACAGAAACGCAAAATAATTGATGTATCTATTATATTAACATAATTACAACCCGTCAAGCCCATTATTTCAAATAATGGTCCGAGATATAAAAAATGATACCTCCATCCTCGAGAGGTATCACTAAACACACTATATCCACTTTATTATTTACAAACTCGAGCTATTTTCCTTGCAATCCATCTCCCAATAAATTAAATCCTAGTACAGTAATCCCTATAGCTAACCCAGGATAAAGAATTGTCCATGGCGCTATTCCAGCAACCGCTTGAGAGTCTTTTAACATTCTTCCCCAACTAACGTCTGGAGGCTGGGTTCCTACTCCTAAAAAACTTAATGAAGCTTCTGCCAAAACCGCAATAGCAAAACTTACTGATGCTTGAACTAGGAGTGCAGGTAGCGTATTAGGCAACAAATGCTTAGCTATAATACGAAAATCGGTCGCTCCCATCGCCCTGGCTGCTTCAACAAAATTCGTCTCTCTCAGACTTAAAAAATTCGAGCGAGTAATTCGCATAAATACTGGGACATTGGCAACGGCGATCGCTGCCAAAGCGGTGTTTTGACCAGGACCAAGGAGAGTAACCGCTAATAGAGCAAGTAAGAAAGCGGGAAACGAGTACAAACCATCCGCAATTCTCATAAGAACTTCATCCCATAGCCCTCCATAGTACCCTGCCAAAGCGCCTAAAAACACGCCTACTACCATCCCTAGCAGTACCGCACTTAATCCAACAAGAAGGGTAATTTGACCACCGATCATCACCCTACTTAGAACATCCCTGCCATACTGATCAGTTCCAAGAGGATTAGTAAGTGAAGGCTTTGCTAATCTATTATTGATCACCATATCGATCGGATCGTATGGAGTGTAAAATATACTTACAAACGTGATTAGAAACACCACAGAAACCAGGACTATACCGATAAGTAGGGCCCAATTAATTTGTTTTAAACGTTCCATAAACTTTGCCACATCTACTCCTCCTCTAGTCTAAACGAATCCGTGGATCAATTACTCCTAGAATAGAATCGAAAATTAAGTTGCTAAACAAAATTAAGCCCGCGCCGACAACAACAAGCCCTTGTACCAAAGGAAGGTCGCGTTGTAATACCCCGTTTAATAACAGTTGACCTAAGCCTGGAAGACTGAAGACTTGTTCAATAACGATCGTACCTGCAAGCAACTGAGTTAATTGAATGCCCGCAACCGTAAAGATATTTACGGAAGCATTCCGCAAAGCATGTTTATATAGAACCAGGTAATGCGGTAATCCTTTACTCCTAGCGGTACGAATATAATCTTGATCTAAAGTTTGTAAGATACTTGCTCGCACCATGCGTGCTAAAATTGCTGCTCGTGGCAAACTTAAAGCAAGTGCTGGAAGAAACAATGACGATAAGAACGGACCGACACCAGTTGTTGTTACCGAGACAAATCCCCCTGGTGGGAATAATCCTAACTTTACTGCGAAGAAATTGATTAACAGAATCCCCAACCAAAATGGGGGCATCGCCATTCCTAATTGAGAAAAAATCAATCCGAAACTATCCCAAGCGCTACCCTTCTTCACAGCACACGTTATTCCTAACGGTATAGCGATCAATACAGCTAATAGTACGGAAAAGAACGCTAAACTAAGTGTGACTGGAATCGCATTTTTCAGCAAGACGGATACAGGAGTGGAATATCGGATCGATTCGCCGAAATCACCTTTAAACACACCACTGATCCATTTAAAATATCGAGTTAAAGGGGGATCGTCTAGCCCTAGTTTCTCTCTTAAGATTTCAACAGCCATCGGATCCCCTTCTGTTCCAAGTACTAATAACGCTGGATCGCCAGGGAGAATTTGTAACGCACCGAATGTAATCGCTGTTATAACAAAGAGACTAACAACAAAACTTATTGTTTTTCTCGCATAATACTTCATGGTGCATACTCCTTAATAAAAAACTTAACGAGAAAGTTTAGCTACATCGACAACATAAATCGGGTAATTTAGCCATCCTTGAATATCCTTTTGCATAACCGCTAATTGGTTTGGATCCATCACAAAAACACCCGCCACTTCTTTAGCCAAAATTTCTTGAGCTTCATGATAGATTGCAATCCGTTCTTCACCACTGGTAACTAATCCTTGGGCAATCAATTCATCATAACGTTCATTCTTAAAGTTAAAGAAATTTCGGCTTGAGTTAGTTTGATATCTTACTAAGATCAAATGGGGATCCATCCTGCCCGCCAATCCTACGATTGTAGCATCATAGTCCCTTTGAGAATAAATTCGTTCTAACCAAGTTCCCCATTCAACTATTCGTATCTCAACGTCCACTCCAATCTTAGCCCATTGTTGCGCTACTATTTCACCAGCATTAACGTGTAACGGATAGGGGGCTGGTAGTTCAAACGTAAAGGAAAGATTACTATATCCCGCCTCCTCTAAAAGAGCTTTCGCCCGTTCAGGATCATAAGCATTTACTTCGGCAAGTTCCTCATTGAAGAAAGTAGCCATTGCAGGACTAATAGCACTATACAAGGGATCGCCAAGACCCCATGCCGCACCAGTGATTACTTCCTGTTTATCAATAGCTAAGGCAAGTGCTTGCCGAACTCTTGGATCATTAAATGGCGGTCGAGAGTTATTGAGAGCAATTATCTGAACCAAATTCATCGGGCCAGGAATTACTTTTAAATCTTCCTCATCCACTACCTGATGATGAAAACTAGGATCTAGGCGCGGAATCAAATCTACATGCCCTGCTTTTAAGCTGATTACCGCACTAGCCATTTCAGGAATAATCTTAAAATACACTTCTTCGAAGTGCGGTTGTTCACCTGACCAATGATCATCGAATCTTACTAGTTTAACATACTGATTTGCTCGCCACTCTTCAAACTTATATGGACCAGTTCCGATCGGGTTAGCGTCCAACCCAGTAGCATCTTTTGGATAAATCGAAGCCGCAAAATCAGCCAAATTAAAAAGGAAAGGCCCGTATGGCTGAGACAATTTTATCTGAATCGTATTCTCATCCAAAGGCGTAATCGACTCAATAACTTGATACTCATCTGCTTTTCCTTGAGCAATCTGTGGATCTCTAACTCGTTCTAAGGCGTTTACTACGTCCTCAACTGTCAAAGGTTGCCCATTATGAAATATTGCCTCTCGTAAATAGAAAGTATAGACCGTCTCAGTTTCGTCAACCTCCCAATGAGTTGCTAAAGCGCCAACGACATTACCATCAGCTGTTGCCTTAACTAACCCTTCATAAATATTAAACGCAATTTCCACAGTAGCAGCTGCGACAGACTGATTCGGATCGAATGAATCAGGATCCGTTTCGATCGCAATATTTATTACCCTAGAATTATCAACATTTTTTCCTTGGAAAAGGTAATAAGCTCCACCCGCAACGAGTAAGACTACCAAAGCGATAATTATTACTCGATTTGTTTTCATCCTTGATCTTCTCCCTTCCCTTTCAGCATCAAACCATCCTTAAGAATATTGAGTACATTATTAATAAACCGTAGATGTTCTTCCACTTGTTCACCAGTTAAATGCTGAAAACTATCGATTAACTCTTTTCCAACCGAATGATACACAAAAAAGGCTGCTTCCATACATATATCTGGCCGTACTATCCCTTGCTTAATCGCGTTCTCTAAGTGTTCTTGAAAGTCGCTAGCACGCAACTCTTTATTATCAAGAATATATTGTCGTAAACTCTGATCCTTACTATCCCAGAAGTTATTGATCACTCGATGATATAAAGGATATTGAAGCGAAAACTGAAACGACTTCTGGTAGTAATTTGCTAAGGTTGTAAAGAAATCGTCTCCTCTTTCAAATACATCGACAAGAAATTCTTTCTTTACGGAGTACACTAATTCTATAATGTAGAAATAAATCGCCCGTTTGTTTTCAAAGTATTGATACATACTCCCTTTAGCGATCCCTAGCTTACTTACCACCCGGGAAATCGAAGCGGTTTCAAAAGGATTTTCCGCAAATTCTTGAATTATAGCATTGATTATTTCCTCTTGTTTTGCTTGTGGCAAATTCCAAAAGGTCTCCTTTGGCATCAACACACCTCCCATATATGACCGCCCAGTCATATTAGAGAAAAAGAAAGCGGGCAGTTTTAGCCAGTGACTGCCCAGTCATTTTTATGTTTTGATTATAACATGGAAATTTATCCAGTTCAACCCATAAAGACAAAAAAACCAACTGCGGCTGAAACCAAAATTGTTTTGATCGGATCAACTTTATAGCGCCACACAGCTACAAATACTCCAATCGCAATCAAGATACTCCGAAAATCAATAGCTAGTCCACTATTAGCAAGCAAAGGTTCCGAAAATAAAGCTGCTTTCGCAATAAAGATTGCGGCAGAAGCAATTAGTCCTGCCATCACTGGTCGTATTCCTGAAAAAATAGCCACCATGACTGGATGGTCCTTATACTTTTCCCAGAACTTACTCAAAGCAACGATAATTATGAATGAGGGCAATGATACACCTAAGGTTGCCACAATCGATCCTATTACCCCTGCATTTCGAAAGCCAACAAAAGTAGCTGCATTGATAGCAATTGGACCAGGAGTCATTTCTGCAATCGCCACTATATCCACGAACTCTTGGACAGTTAACCAACCGTACTTCTCGATCTCATATTGAATCAACGGAAGCATAGCGTAGCCTCCACCGATAGTAAAGAAGCCTATCTTAAAAAAGGCGAGAAATATATGCAGTAAAACCATTCTTGTCACTCTCTCTAAATTATTTTCCTGAAGTTTTTAACACATAATTGAGTATAAAACCGCAGGCCGCTCCACCGACAATGAGCCATACCGCATGGATATCGGTAAAAACATTGAGGGCAAAGGCGATTAACCCAAGGATAATCGCTGTACGACTAATTGCAGTTTGAAGAACTACCCTTAATGCCGCTGAAGCTACCAAACCAGCGACTGCTGCTCTAATCCCATTAAAAATCCTTAGAATAATATCGCTTCCTTGGATCTGGACAAAAAGACTTGCGATAGTCATGATGACTAGTAGCGATGGTAGAATTACGCCTGTGGTTGCCGCAATCGCTCCCCAAAAACCACCACGTCTATTACCAAAGAAGGTCGCTGTGTTAACGGCTATCACTCCAGGAACAGATTGAGATAGCGCATAAATATCCAAAATTTCTTCCTTCGTTGACCAATTACGTTTTTCAATGATTTCTTTTTCAATCAAAGGTAGCATTGCTAATCCGCCACCAAAAGTGAAAAGACCGATCTTAAAGAAAGCTACGAATAATTCCCCCATCTCAGCAAGGGTAATACTTTTTTTCATTTTGATTTCCTTTCAGTTAAAAGTCTTTTTCTATGCAATATTGGCAAATTGTTGTGTATAGAGCCTTCGATACATACCATCCTGCTTAATCAACTCATCATGCGTTCCATACTGAATGATCTGGCCATCCTGTAAAACCGCAATTGCATCCGCATTTTTTATCGTGGAAAGGCGATGAGCAATAATGATCGCTGTTCTATCTTGCATCAGTTTATTCAAAGCCTCTTGAATTAAATGTTCGGTTTCGGTGTCAACACTTGAAGTAGCTTCATCAAGTATCAAGATCGGGGCATTCTTTAAAATTGCCCGAGCGATACTTAACCGTTGTTTTTGTCCACCTGATAGCTTAACACCTCGTTCGCCAATATGAGTGTTATATCCTTCTGGAAGTTCAGCAATAAACTCGTGAGCATTAGCTAATTGCGCCGCCGCAAACACTTCTTCGTCAGTTGCATGGGGATTTCCATAAAGAATGTTATCTTTCACCGTACCATTAAACAAGAATACATCTTGAAGCACGATACTAATTTGTTCACGAAGTGATTTTAAACTCAAATCTCTAACGTCAATATCATCAATTACCACTCTACCCGACTTTACATCATAAAATCTTGGAATCAGACTAGCAATTGTGGTTTTACCTACACCAGTTGGCCCAACTAAGGCTAAAGTCTTACCTGGTTCTACTTCAAAACTGATTCCTTTTAACACAGGCTCATTGGGTATATAGGAAAAATGAACGTCTTCAAATTTTATTCGACCTTGAGAGTTCTTTAATTCTATCGGTGATGCTTTCTCTATAAGATCTGGTTGGGTATCCAACACCTCAAAAATTCGCTCGCTACTAGCTAAAGCTTGCTGTATTCCTTCATTTAAACGCGCTAGAACAACTATTGGTTGATAAAACATTCCAAGATACAACAAGAAAGCAACTATATCCTCCAGAGGCATTGATCCCTGCAACGCTTGTCTACCACCAAAAAACAATACGATAACCGTTCCGATCGAGGCAAACCATTCGATCGCTGGATAATGTAATGCATTCAGTTTAAGAGCATATAAAAGGTCTTCTGTATAGGTTTTCGCTCTTTTTGCAACTCTTGTGGCTTCCCGTTTTTCCCGAGTGAAGATTTGAATTTCTTTTATACCCGAAATATTATCTTGTAAGAGAGCGTTTAACTCCGCAATACTTTCCTGTGCCAATCTGAAAGCGGGACGAACAAGTCTACTAAAATTAAGTGCCAAAAGCACGATAAATGGCATTGGAAGTAAAGTATACAGTGTTAACCTCGGATTAAGAGTAAACAGAATAATGGCTACTCCAATGAATAGTAAGGTGTTTACAATTAAATCTGGAACAGCGTGAGCTAAAAGCGGCTCTAGCTTCTCAGTATCGTTAATAATCCGTGACATTAGTTGCCCAGTTTGCTTATCGTGATAGTATCGTAAGGATAACTTTTGCATGCTTTCATAGATACTAACTCTCAGTTTCTCAACAAGTTCCCACGCCACACGGTGAGAAACATAGCTAGTGATAAACTGAAACACCGCTCTGACAATATATACTCCGATTAAGATCAAGCTCATCCAACCAATTTTCTCAAGCATATCAGAACTGTTTTCTTGAAACAAACTGATCAATGTTCGAATGATCCAAGGAGAATAGAGATTTGCTACCGTAACACCGATCGTTGCAAAAATAACTAACACCACTCGACCACGATAGTCTTTTAACAAGCTAAGTAATCGCCCTAATGTGTTCAACTATCTCACCCTCCATTTCCCAACTATTGATTAAGACCCTCGAAAACTAATGAATCAATATGTTCTTCGAATGCTACCAATTTGCTCTCAGCTTCGCTTTGTTCAGTTGCTACTACACCTACATAACGTTTCATCTTTGGCTCGGTTCCCGAAGGTCTTAGAGTGATTCTGTCACCCTCTACCGTCTCCCACTGGACAATATTCTCTCGTGGAAAATCCATTCTTCTAACCTGGTCGGTCAGCAAATCATGTTCCTCACCAACGGCGAAGTTACGTACAAACCGTATTTTTTTTCCTGCGATTTCAGTTAGTGATCTTTCTAGTAAGTATGCGAGGATATTCTTACTCTTTTCTGATTCTGAACTACTACCAAAATTGAAGGAACGTAAAGTTTCTAGATAGTATCCATGCTCTTCAAATAATTCGTAAATCCGTTCCTCCAAGTTCAGTCCATTATTTTTATAGAAATTCGCCATTTCGGCGATAAGCAAACAAGCAAGAACTGCATCTTTGTCCCTAATGAATGTTCCTGCTAAATATCCATAACTTTCTTCAAAACCAAACAGGAATCTCTTGCCTTCTTGCTCTAAACGTCCGATTCGATCGCCAATATACTTAAAACCGATCAAGGTGTTTTCCACACTAACACCATATTTCTTAGCAATCGGTTCAATCATTTCTGTAGACACAACCGTTTTAATAACAACAGAATCACTTAGATCTTCCTTAGCTTTAATTGTGAGTAAATAATCAGTAAGTAAAACCCCTACTTGATTGCCCGACAAAAGCACATAGCGTTCGCCATTCCAAACTGCAATACCCACTCGATCTCCATCAGGATCAGTGGCCAAGATCAAGTCGTAGATACCATCTTTAGCTTTTTTAAATGCTAAACTAAAACTTTCCGCATCCTCAGGGTTTGGTGAAGTCACTGTTGGAAAATTTCCATCCGCAATCATTTGTTCCTCAACACAATCGACATTCACAAATCGAGCTAGTTCAAGCAGTCTCGGAACTAAATTTCTACCTGTACCATGAAGCGGAGTATAAAGTATTTTAATTTTTTTCTCGCCCGCAGAGATTACTTCCAACTCGTTAACAGCTTGAAAATATGCTTGATATGTCTCTTCTCCTAGAACATGCCAAAGCGGATGTACATCAGGCTGAGATTCTACTCTAACATCGGATAGACTAAGAGTTTTCATCTGGTCACTTACA
>JAAYFS010000024.1 GCA_012728115.1 Bacillota bacterium
AGCCTTTTAGCAACCGCTTCTCAGTTGTTGTTATTAATACCATTTATTCGAAAGACGGGATATAGACATAAACCAATTCTAAACTTAAAAGACGAGCATATTAAAACAATGCTCTTCATTGCTTTACAAGTTATTGCAGGAACTTCCGTAAATGAAATCAATGTTTTAGTGGATAGAACATTAGCATCAGGAATTGCTGTAGGAGGTATTTCGGCATTAAACTATGCTAGACGTCTTAACGGTTTTGTTCAAGGTTTGTTTGTTGCATCGATTACTACAGTAATGTACCCCGTGATCTCTAAAATGGCTGCAGAGGATAATCTGCGAGGTTTGAAAAGTACTATTTCTGAAGCTATTTCAATAATTAGTCTTTTAGTAGTTCCAGTTACTATTGGAGCAATGATCTTCTCTGAAGAAATAGTAAGTTTGTTATTCGGTAGGGGAGCTTTTACTTTGGAAGCTATTAAGATGACTGGTAATGCTTTGTTTTATTATTCGATAGGTATGATTGCTTTCGGTTTAAGAGATATTTTGTCAAGAGCTTTTTATGCTTTACAAGATACCAAAACTCCGATGATTAACGCCACAATATCCGTAGTACTAAATATTTTTCTCAACATTATTATGTCGAGATACTTAGGTATTGGAGGACTAGCTCTAGCGACTAGCATTGCTGCTATGGTGGGTACTCTCTTAATGTTTGTAACTCTTAGAAAAAAGATTGGTGGTTTGGGATTAAGAAAAATTGCACGTTCTTTTTTCAAAATGAGTATCGCTTCTCTTATAATGGGATTTTTAGCATGGTGGAGCTTTAATTTCTTTAAGGCTAATTTACGCGAAAATATAGCTTTGCTATTGGCTATAGGAGTAGGAGCATTAGTATATGCTATTTTGATCTACTTCATGAGGATCCCAGAAGTGGATCATACTATTAAATTAGTAAAAGAGAGAGTTTTGGCAAAGAAGAAAAAACAAGAAGAATAAGATTATCTCCAAATCTGAGGACATAATTCACAGCAATTTACTTTAAAGTGGCCTGATATACTAAAGTTGAAACACCTTGGTATAAACATTTGCTATACTTATATCAAGGAGCGATGGAAATGTCATTAAGACAAAGATTTGAACCCGAACTGAAAGAAAAAAATGCGAATTGATCTCGAAGAAGGACGTACAAAAAAGATTTTGACTGAAGAATACGGCCTTGGTAAGAGCACAAATTCAATCTGGCAAAAACAACGCCGCGAAGAATGCAAAACTAAACCCCGATTAAAAGAACAACTAGGTATGTATGAGGAAAACAAAAGATTACGACGTAAACTAGCAGAAAAAGAAAAGGAGAATGGTTTCCTAAAAAAGGCAGCGGCATTCTTTGTGAAGGAAATCGAGTAGTTGTTTACCAATTCATTGAAAAACATAGACAAGAATTCTGCCTTCGTTGGTTTTTTGAAAAACTTGATGTTCACCCCAATGGCTATTATAACTACCTAAAAAAGCAAGAGTTTATTCTTTCAAAAGAAAGCAAAAGTAAAGCGCAGAATAGTCTCTATTTACCATTAAAGACATGGTATACCAGGGTATATGATGATGCAAAAGCTTTAAAAACCCAATGGATTTGATTATAGTGCCAGTACGATTCAAAAATATATGAAAGAATTAGGACTTAAATAGATTGTTAGAAGGAGAAAGCCAAACTAAGAAAAAGGCTGTGTACATAAGGTTCTTCCAGATCTACTTAATCAAAACTTTCGCACTGACAAGCTAAATCAGATCTGGTGTATTGATTTTACCTATCTATATCTAAAAAGCGGTCGAGTACGTTATAATTGTACCATCACTGATCTATACGATCGTTCGGTAGTTTAAACATTAGAGCTGTTTATACGCACATTACAGACAGCTATTAAAAGACATAAACCAGCTAAGGGATTGATTCTTCATAGCGATCAGGGTAGCCGATTTACTTCCAAAGAGTTCGTACGTTTCTGCCAGACTCTTTTTTTTCAACAAAGCATGAGCCGAGCAGGTTGCTCATATGATAATACGCTAATTGAACGTTATTTTAATACATTAAAACACGAGCTTATCCACCTTTTTGGATTTACAAGAGTATCCGAGTCAGAAACTGCAGTAGCAGAATTTGCTTATGCTTGGTACAACCGAATTTTAGCTCATACATTTAATGGTGGTCTTAGCCCTGCAAAAGCAAGAGTGGCCTAATACTATACAATGTTATTACAATTTTGCTTGACCACGTCACTACTAGCAGGTTAAAGGAAGTAGTTGGATTTATACCTAAGACTTCTATAAAAGAAGGGCTGCAGGGATTAACTGATTGGTATATGGAATATTACAACATTGGATAAAAATTTTTATTCTCAAATATATAGTATCATCCAATTGGGGAGCAAAATAAGGGGGCTTAAGTATGAAAATTGCAGTTGCGGGAGCGGGATATGTAGGATTATCTAACGCTGTTTTATTGGCACAACATAATGAGGTAGTTGTTCTGGACATTATTCACGAAAAGGTAGATTTAATCAATAATAAAATATCACCGATTGTTGATCCAGAAATCGAAGAATATTTGAAAACAAAGGATCTTAATTTAGTAGCAACCACAGACAATTATCTAGCGTATAAAAATGCTGAATTTGTAGTTATTGCAACTCCGACGGACTATGATCCAGAAAAAAACTACTTTAATACTAGATCAGTAGAGGCAGTTATTGCTAACGTTCTTTCCATCAATCCTGATGCCGTGATGGTAATTAAATCTACTGTTCCAGTAGGCTATACGAAGAAAATCAAAGAGATGTTTGAAACGGATAATATCATTTTCTCACCAGAATTCTTGCGAGAGGGTAAGGCACTATATGACAATCTTTATCCATCAAGGATTGTCATAGGTGAACGTTCAGAAAGAGCACAAGTTTTTGCTAATCTCTTGGCTGAAGCTGCTATTAGTAAAGACGTACCTATTCTTTTTACGGATTCCACCGAAGCGGAAGCCATTAAATTGTTTGCCAATACATACTTGGCGATGCGAGTCGCCTTTTTTAATGAGTTGGATTCATACGCAGAAATCCGTGGACTTAATACCAAACAAATTATTGATGGTGTATGTTTAGATCCCAGAATAGGAGGTCACTACAACAACCCATCTTTCGGGTATGGTGGATATTGCTTGCCTAAGGACACCAAACAACTACTGGCAAACTACGAAGACGTTCCCCAAAACCTAATTCGGGCAATTGTAGATGCAAATCGAACCAGGAAAGACCACATTGCAGATATGATTATAAAACGGCAACCTAAAATTGTTGGTGTATATAGATTAACGATGAAGTCTGGTTCTGATAACTTTAGGCAATCTGCAATTCAAGGGGTAATGAAACGGATTAAAGGAAAAGGAATCGAAGTTGTGGTTTATGAACCCGTTTTAAAAGAGGAACATTTCTTCAATTCCCGAGTTATTAGAGATCTTGACGAGTTTAAGAAGATTAGTGACATTATTGTAGCCAATCGAATAACTGCTGAAATTGAAGATGTTGTTGATAAGGTGTATACCAGAGACATCTTTAATAGAGACTAATAATATTAGTGTTACCAAATACAATTGATAACTCCATTGGACATTCTTAACAAAATCAGTTATAATTACTAATAAGAAAATAATTGCAGAAAGGATGAAAACATGGATAACTATCAAGTGATCCTTGAATTCTTTGAGAAAGCGGAAGCTCCACTTAATGCTGGTGCTGTCGCTGAAGGAACAGGAGTAGACAGGAAAGAAGTCGATAAAGTAATGGCTAAGCTTAAGAAAGAAGGAAAAATTGTTTCTCCAAAACGCTGCTATTGGGAGATTAAGAAGTAATATAGAGGCATAGTTAGGTAGTTATTACCAACTATGCCTTTTTTACTGTTTAGTTCAGTTTTTGACATATGTTTAAAACCCTAAATGATGTTCGGAACAAAGACCCCTACCCGAAACGTTGTTAAAAAGATTTCTGTAACCTTCGACTGAAAAGACTGAGAAATAGCCCTCTGTTAAACACGTTATACGATCGTCAAAATATTTTTGACCCAGCAGC
>JAAYFS010000025.1 GCA_012728115.1 Bacillota bacterium
GGCATTCCCGTAATATCTGTTCTTTGAATTCTTGAGTGTAATCCTTTCTTGTCACGAAACTTCCCCCCGATTTAAATGATAGCAGATGAAAGGATTTTCTCCAAACCTATTAGGGGGCTAAATAGCGTTACAAGCAATAACCATTTCCCCAAAGCTATTCGTAAGCGATTGAACAACGATCATCGCTAGTGAAAAAATCGCTTGGGTTAGACCAGAAGGTAGACCGAGTTTAATAACCGAAAGCGAATGCTTCTTGTTTAATTTCAGCATTGACCAATCTAAGTCAAAGTGTTCTTTCATCTTTAGTAACCTAAAGAAACAAAAAATAGCAGAAACAGCTTGGGCAATTACGGTTGCTAAGGCTACACCAGGTACCCCCATTTCGAAACCAGCCACGAAAAGAATATCAAGAACTACATTTAGAAGGGTGGCAATTAGTAAAAATACTAATGCTGAGACAGAGTCACCAAGCCCACGTAGCACACCCGAAAGAATATTAAAGAATAAAAATCCAATACTTCCTAGAAAGAAAATGTTTAAATAAGAAGCACACCAGTCGATTATGGTTTCTGGTGTATTCAATAAGTTAAGTAGTGGTCGGCTTACTAGAGGACCGATTAGCATAATAATGCCAGTAGCGACTAAAGTTAAGGTAATGCAGGTTCCAATGGTTTTTGAAAGCTGTTCCCGATCTTTCGCCCCGAAGTACTGAGCAACCATAATTCCAGCACCGACAGCAATTCCGACAAAAAGAACTAGAAAAAGGTTTAAAACAGGACCAGCACTGCCAACTGCAGCCAAGGCGTTATCGCCGATGTATCGACCAACAATTATTGAATCCGCTGTATTGTAGAATTGTTGAGCGATATTACCGATCAGTAATGGGATGGAGAATTCAACTATTCTTTTCCACGGTGTACCTTCTGTCATATCTCTTGCTGCGAATAATGATTTAAGTTTAGCCATTTCTTACCTCCATTAAGAGTTTGTAACAACAATATAATCCTAATCTTTATTTCAGTGGGTGTCAATAACAAAACTTTTTGATTTTTTGCCCATTTGGTGAGCCAATGAAGTAAAAAACGGGGTAAGTGAAATGATGAACCGATCGAATTATACCTGTCGCTTACATATTGATAATCATCGTATGGAATCAGCGAACGTTAGAATGCAGGTAAAAATAGGGCCAAACAAGAATATGAGAATTAAGTCTAAGTAGTTAATAGCATAGTTGGTATGAAATAATTCTGGGAGGCTTATGCTTGTTTGGGAATCGGTTTTAAGAAGGGTGATGGTGGAGTTGCGGTTTGGTTTCTATTGTGCTGTGAAAAAGGAGAGAATGTATGCCAGAACGCATTTTAAAAGAAACATTTATCCAATTACTGAAACAGCAACATGGACCCATCAAGTACTATAATGAGCTCCAATTGCTGGACTTGTACCAAGATGAACAAGTACAGTGCTTCATTACGGATAGTGGAAGTATGTACTACGTATTGGAACGGCGTCAAAGTCCAATAAATAAGTTTGATTCCTGGGTAAAAGTATTTTGGAATTCGGGGATTGATCAGGATGTTCTTGATTATTTCAGCGAGCATCAAGATTACTTGATTATTTCTCACGACCTAGAACTGGCTAACGGCTATCATTTGATCGATACGTATGAATATTTCTACCGCAAAGTTTGCCCAGACAAATCGCTTGGACAACCTCTCGAGTTAGATGCGAAGGTAAAAAGCTTGTGGGAACTTCCTACTGAATCAAAACTGATAATACCAAATAATGGTGATGACCCAGTAGCATGGCTATTGCAATTAGAAATCGATACGTTCGACCCAAAAGAAAATAATATCTTCTATTGTGAAGTTGATGGAAGACTTGTGGCAGTATGCTCCATCGCTAGAGAAGAAATGATTGATTTAATTCCCGTAGTAAGAGTGAGTAATGTATATACTGTACCAGAATACAGGAGAAATGGATATGCTATAACCACCATACTTTTTGGACTTAATGAATTAATTAAAGAAGAAACATATCTGTTTTATGATGTCGGAATGGCATTGACCAATATTGCGTCTAGTAGATTGGCTGAGAAACTGGGCCTTATGAAATACGGTACTTCATATATCTATCAAAAAAGCCAGATGGATTAAATTTGTCTTGACAACCAACGATAATTTTTAACCCCTTGCATAGTGTAGCCACTAGGCAAGGGGTTAAAAGTTTGGTAGATCAAATGTGAAACTGGTTGTTAAAGGTTAGTTTTTCGTAGTGTTTGTATAGGGAATGAAAGGCGCCACTATAATTATTGTGCCAAGGTTTTCTTCTACCGCAGAAATGTAATATCACTATGTTGTTTATAATATAATCCATGCTTAAACGCTTTTTTGCTACGATTTGCCTGGATTTAAAGTAGCGGACATCATAATTAAATAAAAATTCATCTAACTTTTTTATTCTTTTCGAATACAGTGAGTTTAGGATATCTTGATCAGGTAGAATTAGGTTGTTTTTATTTTCTTCAATGAAATTATAGATCTCTTGTTCATCAACTTGTTCTCGAAGTATATCAAGATTCATTAAAAGAACACCGGAATTAAAGTATTCTTTGATATCGTATTTGCGAAATCTTAGTCTGTTAATCTCTTTTGCCAGCAAAATGTCATGGAAAGCCGCTGCGAACATCCAGCCCGATAAATCGGTATAATAAAGTTCTTTGATAGGATTAATAACTAGGATATCTGGGTCTAGATATAAAATGCGGTCCAATTGAGCTGGCAGGAAGCGAAAAGCTAACAGTCGATAATACATTTCCTTAGGATAATGTTTAGTTAGAGGCGCATCGCAAAAGCACCTTTCGTCTATCTTAATTTCAAAAAGACTGTGACCATTGTACCTAACAAAAGTATCAATCTCGTTTACCTCAGAGGGGCTCAAGCACGAATGCATTAAAAAGATTTGAAAAATCTCGGAAGGACTACTTAAAAATAATGATTTTAGCATTACTTGTAACGGCTTGAGATAATTGGCATCTATGGTGACGAGAATGTTTATCGGTGCCAATGGACTACACATCCTTTCTGTCCCTACGACAAAACTTATTTTTGCTTTTTGTCTTTGAGCTTATAAAGGATACCTAACGTATTTGGTCCACAATGGCTAGTGATAGTGCAACCAGCTTCGGTTACTATAACTTCTTCAAAATTTGCGTACGATGCAATTTCATTTTTTACTAATTCAATAATTTCATCCGAACACATACAATGGGTAATAAAAATTCTACTGTAATCTATATTATCTTTGTCTGTCAAGCGGTCTTTAATATAGAGTTTCAGACTTCGTTCAAAACTTCCACGATATTTTTTCCCAACAACCATTCTACCTTCTAGCACTTCGATACACGGATTAATTCTTAATAGCTTAGCTCCAAATGCTTCTAAACCAGAACAACGGCCTCCCTTACGAAGGTATTCCAATTCGTCGATTACGAAACTAGCATCAACTTTAGGGATTAGTTCTTCGAGTCTTTGGCAGATCTCTGGAGCAGCTAAGCCTTGTTTAGTCAAGAGTGCAGCTTCATATACCACATGACCGTGACCAGTAGATAAGTTCTGGGAATCTACTACATATACGTTATTAAAACTTTGTGCGGCAATTTTAGCATTCTGGTGACACGAGGAGAATTGTGAACCGATATTAATGTGGATAACCGCTTCAAATTCGGATGCTAATTTAGAGAAAAGTCTTTGATATTCAAAGGCATTAACTGCCGCTGTTTGACAAATTTTATTCTCATTTTCTACAAAGTTTACTATATCTGATGGAGAAATATCGACACCGTCTCTGTAGTCATTTCCATTGACGGCGATATGAAGCGGTACTAAATCGATATTAAAAGTTTCCAGTATTGCTTGTGAAAGATCACAGGTACTGTCTGCTGTGATTTTTATCATGTACTGTACACCTCTTTTACTTTGCATATTGCGTATATTTATAAAAGCGATATTACTTTTCAGTCAACGATCTTCATCACTCCTTTCTGGATGGTTGTTGTTGTGTAGCAATATATCACTCCCCTTAATGATTGAGGAGATGATAACTTTAAAACTACGTATAAAGGAATCCTTTAAAACTTCTTCGCTGAATTTGGTGATTTTTGAATAGTCATCGCAATAGGCTGCAAAATTAAGCACTGGAATCAGCATAAAGAAAAGCCTAAATAGCTCTAAATCGTTCGAGTAGTTGTATGCATGTTCTACTTGTGAAATTGAACTATAAATTCTTTCATCTTTATTACGGGAAAAGTCGAGCATTTTAAATAAATTATTGTGAGCTTCGTTTTCTTTTAAGGATTCAAGCATAATGATACGGACTATTTGGCGGTGCTCCAACGCATAATCAAGTAACTTCCCGTAGTATTCATTGATGGTATTCACAAAGGATTCGGATGCTGTTAGATCACGAAAATGCAGTTGATCCGATTCGACGGTCAGGCTTCCGTCCATAACCATTTTTTCAATCGTTGGGTGGACAAAATCCATCGTGAATTTTGTCACATTCGTCAGTAAAGTTTGCACCAAATAGTCTAGAATGTCCGCTTTGCTTTTAAAGTAGTAGTAGATCAGTGCTTTATTAACTTGTGCTTGTTCTGCTATTTCGCTTACAGTAGTGCCGTCAAAACCTTTTTCGGCAAACAGCTTAACCGCTGCGTTTATGATTCTTTCTTTTGCTTCAAGTTCACTGTTTCCCAAGAGTCCTCCTCCTCCTATTGACTAACCAGTTGGTTAATTTTATTTTATCGTAATGATAAGTGATGTCAAGAACAATCAATGATATAATTTAAGTGTTGTTGGAAAAATGATATAAGAATGATATTACGCAACGACAGTTTATTCTTTGAAGATAAACGGGCTGTAAAAGGAGGGTGCAAATATGGAAGTAAAAAATAACCCAAGGAAACCACTGCTATACTACTATCTGATTGCTACCATTATCATCTTAATCTTTAACGCTTTTATTGTACCTGAGGTATTAAAAAGACAAATTTCTCAAGTGGATTATGGTACATTTCTAAAGCAAATTGAGAATGGCAACGTGAAAAAAGTGGAGATCCAAGATGATGTAATAGCATTTGTGGCAGTTGATGAACAAGGAAAGGAAGATTACTTTGTTACTGGTAGATTAGATGACCCAGATCTGGTTAATCGCCTTTACAGTGCTAACGTTCGGTTTACCAAGGTGATTCCAAAAGAAAATTCGCCTCTTGTGAACTTCTTGTTATCGTGGGTAATCCCAATGGTAATCTTTTTTGGGCTAGGGCAATTCTTAATAAAGAGGATGCAGAATCGAATTGGCAGGTTTGGTAATGCGATGTCTTTTGGTACAAGCAATGCTAAAGTGTACGTTGAAGCTGAGACTGGAATATCGTTTTCTGATGTTGCTGGTCAGGAGGAGGCTAAAGAAGCACTCCAAGAGATCATTGACTTTTTACATGATCCACAAAAGTACTCCGAAATAGGGGCTAAGATTCCGAAAGGAGTACTGTTAGTCGGTCCTCCTGGGACAGGTAAGACTCTTTTAGCAAAAGCAGTGGCTGGAGAGTCAAAAGTTCCGTTTTTCTCGATTTCTGGCTCGGAATTCGTAGAAATGTTTGTAGGAATGGGTGCCGCAAGAGTGCGTGACTTATTTAAGCAAGCCCAGGAAAAGGCCCCATGTATCATTTTTATCGACGAGATCGACACTATCGGTAAGAGCAGAAACGCAGGTGCAATTGGAGGAAATGATGAGCGTGAACAGACATTAAATCAGTTGCTTACCGAGATGGATGGTTTTGATAGTAACAAAGGCGTGGTAATATTAGCAGCCACAAACCGACCTGAAACGCTTGATAAAGCATTGCTTAGACCAGGAAGATTCGATCGACGAGTACCTGTGGAACTTCCCGATCTTCGAGGCCGTGAGGCAATCCTTAAAGTCCATGCCAAAAAAGTTAAGCTTGGAGCGGATGTGGATTTAAATGCAATTGCTAGAGCAACTCCAGGTGCATCTGGGGCAGATTTGGCAAATATTATTAATGAGGCTGCTTTAAGAGCGGTAAAGCTTGGCAAGAAGTATGTTACCCAAGAGGATTTGGACGAGTCGGTAGAAGTCGTAATTGCTGGTTATCAGCGAAAGAATGCAGTAATTTCGATGAAGGATAAACTCACCATAGCGTACCATGAAATCGGTCATGCCTTGATTGCAGCAAAACTGAAGCATTCCGCCCCCGTTCATAAAATAACTATTATACCAAGAACCTCGGGTGCTTTAGGCTATACCATGCAAGTAGAAGAGGATGAAAAGGTATTGATGTCTAAGGAAGAAGCTTTAGAAAGGATCATTACGCTTTTGGGCGGTAGATCAGCGGAAGAAGTGGCGCTCGGTACAATTACTTCTGGTGCTTCTAATGATATCGAACAGGCGACAAAGATTGCCCGAGCAATGGTTGCTCGCTTTGGTATGAGTGAAGAGTTTGATATGATGGCTCTGGAGACTATGACCAACCAGTACCTTGGTGGCGATACTTCGCTATTGGTTTCCTCTGAAACTGCAGCCAAAATCGATGATGAAGTGCTAAAGATCATCAAGTCATGTCATCAAAAAGCGATAGCCATTCTAGAGGAAAACAAAGATAAACTGCATCAGTTGACAAAATATTTACTGGAAAAAGAGACTATTTCTGGCGAAGAGTTTATGTCTCTCTTAGGTTCAGCTTAGTTCTTCGTGCTTTTAAAATGGCTTACCGTTAAACCTTTCCCGAGACTATATAGATTAATCCTTCGCGCAAAGGCGGACGTGAGGTATTCCAACCTAGCGGTTTATTAGCGTATGGTAATCATGAACCGTATGTTTTTAACAGATAAAATACCAACTTTAACAGATTGGGTTCTTTTAGTTTGGTAAAAAAAGTTTTTTTAAACAATCGCAGGAAAATGTAAACTTTCGAAGAATTCTTTTTCAAAAAGAAGGTGAGGGATTTATATGTCAAGATATTTCAAAGTCGGTGTTGTGTTCGTATTGGTCATGATGCTAGCTGGCTGTCTATCGCCATCTATCAGTATCACCGTAAAGCCTGATCCAATTAAGTTTAAGTTTGGAGAAACCTCTAAAGATATTACGGTGACGTTCAAGACAAGTGGTTTCGGAAAAATCAAACTAGAAACCTTGGCGATCCAATTATTGGATGATCAGGAAGATGAGGTCTTGAGCGAAGAGGTTGAACTTGATAAGGATACTTATGTGGTTCCATTTATATCATTCGATGTAAAAGAGACAGTAGAGTTACCAAGCAAGTTTAAAGACCTAACAGAAGAAGAGTATGAGATTGACTATAAAGGAAAAACATATTCACTGATTATTTCAGTGACTGGTGATAAACCAGTAGTTGCTGAAGTAGATGTGATTTTTGAATGAACATATCTCTAAGCTAGGCGTTGCCTAGCTTTTTTATTTAGCTGATGTAGATTTCTCTTTCCAATCCCTTGACTTATGGTATAATGCTTCTGATAACAAATGGACAAAAGGTGATATCATGATCTATGTAATAACTGGAATAATGGCAAGTGGAAAATCTACAGTAGCAGAATTGTTAGCGCAACATTTTGATAAGTCCGTCCATATACGTGGCGATATTTTCCGCAAAATGGTAGTAAAAGGGCGAGCGGAAATGGGTAAGACCCTGACCGAAGAAGCTCTAAGACAACTTGACTTGCGTTATCGGCTTGCTGTTGAGACAGCAATTCAATACCACCAAGAAGGATTTACGGTTGTTCTCCAAGATAATTTTTATGGTGAGAAGCTCGCATATGTAGTAGAACTGCTTGCTCCCGAACCCGTTCAGGTAATAGTTTTATGTCCGAGCGTGGAAGCAATCCGAAGGCGCGAACGGGAACGTGGCAAGACTGGGTATCATAGTTTTTCGGTTGAAAGTCTCTATCAATCGTTTATGGAAAGCACACCTAGAATCGGGTTATGGATCGATAACAGCGATCAAACGCCACAAGAAACAGTAAATCAAATATTGGAACACTTAGTTGAGGATGAATAGCCTTTTCACCTCGAAGACAAGACAAAGAGCTGGGAAAAACCAGCTCTTTTTTTAAAAAATTCTTGACAGGAAATGTTAGTAGAGGTATACTTGTTATACAAATCATACTTTGCTTACCGAATGAAGGAGGAAGTGAATATGACTTATCCAAAAGGGAAATATGCCTGGACCGTTAAAGTCGGTGAAAAGGGGCAAATCGTAATTCCAAAGGAAGCACGGGATATTTTCGGTATAAAGCCAGGAGATACATTGATTGTATTAGGAGATAAGAAAAGGGGTATCGCAATTCCGCCAAAAAATGCCTTTTCTACTCTTGCTGCCAAGCTCTTTGGCGATGTAATTACTGAGGAGGATAATTAAATATGGATGCAATTAAAATAACAAATCTTACAAAAAAATATGGTGATCTGCTTGCAGTGGATAACTTAAACCTAACCATTAAAAAAGGTGAGCTTTTCTCACTATTAGGTTTAAACGGAGCAGGTAAAACTACCACAATTAAAATGTTATCATGCCTAACGAAACCCACTTCGGGCGATGCAACAATGCTTGGAAATAGTATTAAAACAAATCCTTTCGCAGTAAAAGAAAAGATTGGAATTTCTCCTCAAGAAACCTCAGTAGCTGCAAATTTAACTGTTTTTGAAAATCTAGAATTTATCGCGGGCATTCATGGTCAAGACAAAGAAAATCGTCAACGAAATGCTTATCAAATTGCCAAGCAATTTGGATTAGAGGACGTTTTAAAAAAGAGGGCACAACACCTCTCTGGAGGTATGCAAAGAAGGCTTGCTATCGCAATGGCATTGATCTCGGAGCCTCAGATATTGTTCCTCGATGAACCAACCTTAGGGGTGGATATCCTGGCTCGACGAGAATTGTGGGCATTTATTCGGTCGCTTAAACAGAAAGTGACCATTGTACTCACCACTCATTATTTAGAAGAAGTTGAGGCTCTTTCAGATCGGGTAGGGGTAATGGTCAGAGGTAAACTAGCAGCCGTTGGAACGGTAGAGGAACTACTAGAACAAACGGGAACTAAATCGTTAGAGGATGCCTTCGTATCTCTCGCTGGAGGTGTGGTATGAGAACCTATTTGTTTATGCGACGTAATATTAAAGAGATCCTACGAGATCCGCTCAATGTGTTTTTTGGACTAGGTTTTCCTTTGGTTCTATTGGGACTATTGAGTTTAATAAACGCGAATATCCCGCCAGAAGCTAATAACCCTATGTTTGAAATAAAAAATCTGGCACCTGGGTTAGCGATGTTCGGCACAGTCTTTTTCGCTCTCTTTGTTGGAGTGTTGCTCGCAAAAGATCGCACCAGCTCTTTTCTAATGAGGCTGTTCACATCTCCAATGAGAGCTTCAGAATTCTTGCTTGGCTATACTTTACCGATGGTCATAATGGCTAGTGTTCAAGTAACCATAACTCTCTTGGCCTCTTTGTTTTTTGGATTATCGATCAATTTGAATCTTATTTTAGCAATTTTTGTATCTGCCATCACCTCACTTTTGTTTATTGGTCTAGGCCTATTATCGGGAACGCTTATGAACGATAAAGCGGTGGGTGGTATATGTGGAGCATTACTAACTAACGTTGCTGGTTGGCTTTCTGGTGTTTTTATTCCACTTGAGTTGATCGGTGGGACATTTCAAAAAGTAACCCAAGTCTTACCGTTTTATCATAATGTAGAGGCAATAAAACGGGCGATGAATGGTAACTTAAGTGAGATGGCATTTCACTTGGGTATTGTTTTGGCATATACGGCAGTTGTCTTTGGCATAGCAATTTTAATGTTTAGAAAAAGAATGAATGGTGATGGTTTGTAAAAACCAAACGATAATCAATAGCAAAACCTCAGTTAGACTGGGGTTTTGTGGTATTTTGCGTAAATTGTGTATGTTTATTATCCTAAGGATGAAAAACATGGGTATACAATCTTAGATGAATACGAGCGAATATGGTACAACTGTTGCAAATGAGATTCTGTAGGTAAATATTCTTATAATATACTACTAGGTATGGGACAAGCTAGTTCGAATTGGCGGGTGGTATTAAAGATAAGTATCTTGTGTGAACAACCCTCTTAGGAGCAATTGAAAAACCCCACGCGATATTTCGCGTGGGGTAAGCTCATAAAAGGGCGTGTCCTACTGCAATTTAAAATGATTAATCAAGTCTTTGAGTCTTTCTGCCATGGCTGTGAGATTCTGTGCTGCACCAGCAACTTGCTCGATGGTACCTGCTTGTTCCTCGGTGGAACTAGCTATTTCTTGTCCGCCTTCATTGACTTGTTCAAGCCCTGATGAGAAAAATTCTATTTGACTAGCAATCTCTTCTACTTCTTTTAATATACTAACTAAAACTTTGTTACTGTGTTCAACAGATCCCATGGCATCGTTTGTGAATTTGTAGCTGTCATTTACATCCTTTACGGTAGACATTATACCAGATTGGACTTTCTTGATCAGGGAATCGATTTCTAAAGTTGCCTGTGACGATTGTTCAGCCAATCTACGAACTTCATCAGCAACGACCGCAAAACCACGTCCATGTTCGCCTGCACGTGCAGCTTCAATGGCAGCATTTAAGGCGAGCAAGTTTGTTTGCTCTGCGATAGCATCTATCATTTGGGCGATGTTTCTAATTTGTTCAGATAAAGTTCCAAGACCTGTAATTTCTTCCGACATTCTTTCCGCATTGTTTTTTATGAATTCCATTTGTGTTGTGATGTTGTGGATCGCATTATTACCTTCTGTAGCATGTTCGAAAATGGATTCTACTTTAGCATTCATGGACTGGGCGCCCTGGTTCAAAGCTTCAATTGTGCTGGAAAATTGATTGGTAGTACTCGCAATTTCTTCTATAGATGCACTAACTTCTTGCGCCATGGCAGCTAATTCCTGACTAATTACGGTTACTTCTTGGCTGGATTCAGTGGTGCGTCCTAATACAGTTTTAACACTTTCAACAGTTTTGTTCAAAGCGGTTGCAACAGCACCAATTTCATCTTGCGAAGAAAGATTTACGTTTTTAGTTAGGTCGCCATCAGCTACCGCTTCAATAACTGCCTTGATTTTCTCGAGTGGTTTGGAAATTTGTCGCGCTATTAGCACCCCTAAAACAGCTCCAACAATGCTAAAAAGTATTGAGATCGTGACCAAAGAGGCTCTTAACCCAGTTACTTCGGCCAACACCTCTCCTTGATCTGCCGTTACTCCAACAATCCAGCCCGTACTAGGCATTATCTTGACCGCACCTATCTTAGCTTGGCCGTCTAGATGGTAGGTAATAATGCCTGAGTTTCCGATACCCAACTCTTTTATAGCATTGCCGATTTCAAGAAGTTGAGGATCGCTAAAAACATTACTTTTGTTTCGCACAAAGTTTCGGTCGGCATGGGCAATTACGGTTCCGTCAGAATCGATTATAACAGCATCGCCTGTTTGCCCGAAGCCCAGATCTTCTACTATTTGGCTAAAGGTGTCGCCGTTGAATGCTCCTGTCATGACTGCGACAGTGCGACCATTGTCTATAATCGGTATAGCAAACACTATCGAAAGCTCACCTGTAAGTTGGCTGATCAACATCTCGGAAACACTTCTTTTTCCTTGGAATGCTTTTTTTTAAATAATCAAGTTTGCTGCCATCTATTACCGCACCTGTGTGAGCTCGTCCAGCTGTTTGGGTGTTAAACAATGCGAAAGCCTCAAAAGACTGGAGTCTTTCTATTTCTGCTACCAAGACAGGTTGCTGCTGTTGCCAATCCATACTTCTAATCTCGGCGCGAGCAGAAATTGATTCTAAAGCTGACAGCTGTTTATCAACATGTAGTTCAAAATATTTTGAAGCTTGGTCTGCCTGAATCAGAAGTGCTTCTTCGACTTTGGACATAACTGCGGACGAACCCTTAAGATTTGAATATAACCCTAAACCAGTACAAATTAGAATCAATAAAATTCCAATATAAATACTTATTCGGACTGAAATGCTTCGTTTCATTATTTTTTTCATCTCCTATTTGTTTTGTCGTTTTTTGTTTTGTAGTTATTAAGTTGTATGGATTGTGGTGAATGCTTCTAGAAAAACACCAGCCCGCATCAAAAAATATTGATTAATTCATTCCATCCCTCCTGTTTCAGAAATTACAACTATATGCAAATCAGAAATGGTTCCGATTTACACTAACATTTAACAAAAAACAATCAAGGAAAGTTGAAGACAACGTTATTAGATAGAGGAAAAATCCCAATGAGTTTAATTTCCCAATCTGGATAACCAGAAATTCTAGCATTTTTAGTTCATTTAATTTTGTCGTCAAATTTACATTGAAACTTTATTGGCCTAATTAAAGATTTTTGATTGAACATTTGCCCATTGAGCAGGAAGAAGACATTTGTAGTTAGCTTGCGTATGAGCATATATTAATTGTTGAATAGGATAAAACTATTTGAATGATTTTTAAAGGTGGCAAAAAAAGGATAATCAGAAATATTGCTTAATGATAACGATAAGACAACAACTTAACTTGAAGGCAGTCGATGACTTACCTCATTCGAGCAAAGTTTAGGCGATAGATATATATTCGAAAACCTAACTGGGGTTTTAACATTTAGACGAAATCAATACTCCTTATTGTTTCTAACTTTCAAGAGCGAAAAGAAAGGTGTGAAATGATGAAGAAAATGATTTTATGGATAGTGGTTTCTATTTAGCCCCCTAATAGGTTTGGAGAAAATCCTTTCA
>JAAYFS010000006.1 GCA_012728115.1 Bacillota bacterium
GGAACAAATCCCAATTGATTAGGATCAGTAGTTTGTAATCTGGCACCACAACCAAGACATTTTTGCTGTTCCATAATTGCCCTCCTATAAATAACGGTCTTTGAGCGTTTGGGAACAGAGTAAACCCTTTTCAACAAGTTTTTTTAGTACCCAACGTTCGATTTTGCGCACAAACTTCGTAGTGCGTAGCTCCTGTTTACTCAATGGATCAATTAATATCGTATACAATCCAAGTCGATTTCCCCCAAAGACATCGGTGAAAAGTTGGTCGCCGATCACCGCAACATTCTCAGGAGCTAACTCCAATGCCCTCAAACCCCAGCGGAACGCCCTCTTGCGAGGCTTCTGTGCTTTAGCAATCGCAGGAATACCCATTGAAAGTGCGAACTGATTCACTCGTTTAGTAAGACCATTTGACACGATACATACTTTAAAACCATGCCTCTTTGCTTCTTTGATCCATTCTCGAAATCTGTCCTCCATAACAGATTTATCCCAGCAAACCAAGGTGTTGTCTAAATCGAGAATCAAACCCCGAATTCCTTGGTTCCAAAGGGCTTGCAAATCGATATCTAACACGGAGGATAACACTCGGCTTGGACATAAAATTTCCATGGTTTTTGTCCTTTCTCTTGCAAAATCAGGCATATTATACCACAAGAAAGGCATATTTAGCAAAAATTAAAGAGGGTTTAAACCCTCTTTAATCGATACACATTGCATTCTGCAATTTCATCAAAGCTCTTTTCTCAATCCTCGAAACATATGAGCGGGAAATCCCCAGCGCTTTACTGATTTCTCGTTGGGTTTGCCTTTCACAATCCCCTAGCCCATACCGTAATTCTAATACCGTCTTTTCTCGCTTTGTCAAGAATCCCAGTTTTTCTTTTAACTCCTCTTGATCCGCATTCAATTCTACTTGAGCTACAACGTCATCTTCGTCACTACCAACAATATCCATCAGATTTACTTCATTTCCCTCACGGTCTGAACCAATTGGTTCATACAACAATACCTCGTTACGCAAACGCTTTGTCGATCGTAGATGCATTAGCACTTCATTCTCAATACATCTAGCGGCATAGGTAGCTAATCTGGTATTTTTTGAAACGTCAAAAGTATTAATCGCTTTAATAAGGCCTATCGTTCCGATTGAAATAAGATCCTCGCTATCCTCGCCAGTGTTATCAAATTTCTTGACAACATGAGCTACCAAGCGCAAATTTCGCTCAATCAGAATATTCCGTGCTTCTTCATCACCCGCAAACATCTTTTGTAGCAACTTCTTTTCTTCTGCCGATGAAAGCGGTTTCGGAAAAATGTTATTGTTAGCAATGTACGAAACTAATACTCCAATTCCTTGGAATATTAGACCTGCAGCAATGGTGGCTAACGACGGTATCATAGCTTCACCTCCCAGAGAGTAGAGCTCACTGTCTAATCTATGAAAGGTAAGCTAAATTTGTGCCTGTCAGAAAAAATTAATAATCTACCATTTTCGTTTCATAACCTAGTTCACAAAGTGTGGTGATAATAGAATTACCGTGTTCTTTGTCCCTGATTTCTAACATTAAACTTACTTCCGCACTATCGATCAAGACATTTGGGGCTTGTCGATTATGACTGATCTCTAAAATATTTCCTCTTAATTCAGCAATCACTTTCGTTATTTCACTCAAAGCCCCTGGTCGGTCAGGGAGAATCACTCTAAGTTTCATTCTGCGATTATTTTTCACTAAACCACGTTCAATTAAGAGCGCTATTCGATTAACATCAATATTGCCTCCACTAAGAACCAACGCCGTCGGTCCATTTAACGAAAGTTTTCCATGCAACAAAGCTGCCAATGGTACGGCGCCAGCGCCCTCTAACACCGTTTTCTTTCTTTCCAAACCATAAAGAATTGCACTTGCGATTTCTTCTTCGGTCACTGTCACAATTTCATCGACATATCTTTGGCAATAAGCAAATGTGAGATCGCCTGGGCTTTTAACCGCAATACCATCTGCGATGGTTTTAACATGTCTAAGCGTTGTCTTGGATCCTATGTTTAAAGACTGATACATCGACGCTGCATTGGTAGCTTCAACTCCGATGACCCGAATCTTTTTATTCTTCGATTTTAAGGCGATAGCTACCCCTGAGATCAACCCTCCGCCACCGATTGGAACAACAACTGTACCTACATTTGGGAGTTGATCGTATATTTCTAATCCTATTGTGCCTTGCCCTGCAATAATTAGCTCATCATCGAATGGATGAATATACTCATAACCATATTCCTCTTTAAGTTCATTAGCTTTTACAAATGAATCGTCAACAGTCTCGCCAGCTAAAACGACCTGTGCCCCATAAGATTTTGTTGCTGAGATTTTTGAGATCGGTGCGTTCTCAGGCATCACAATAATAGCTGGGATCCCATGGCGCTGCGCTGAAAATGCTACACCCTGAGCATGATTACCCGCAGATGCGGCTATTATTCCTTTTAATTTCTTTTCCTCACATAAGGCAGCAACCTTATTTAGTGCGCCTCGAATCTTAAATGAACCAGTTACCTGTAAATTTTCTAGTTTTAAATGTATAGGATGCCCGCTTTGGGCACTCAAAGTGCTAGAAAATTCTAAAGAAGTCCTTCTGACGGTGTTCGCTACTCGTTGACTTGCTTCCTTTAAGAGTTTTAAGCGCAACCCAGATCACCCCAATCTTTTCATTAGTATCATTATAATCCAAGAAAAATCTGGATACAAGCGAAAGAAACAAAACGGAAAAATAGGTAGAAAAAACAAGAAACAACTACATATTGTGTTTAAATCCTGTGATAACCCCAAGATGTAAACTTTGACTAAATCCTGAGGATCTAGTATATTAAATTCGAGTAAAATATTTTATGGTTAATTCCGCCAAGGAGGGAATTTCATGGAAGCCAACATTATTTCCGTTTCAACCAAACGTATCACGCATATTGTGAAACGGGACGGAAGAAGGGTTGAGTATAATCCCGACAAGATTCGAATTGCAGTAGAAAAAGCAGCTATTCATGTCGGCGAACCAGTGAACGTTGCCGAAAAGGTCACGGAATTGGTTGAAAAGTACTTGTTTGAAATGTTTCAAGATCTCGATCCTCATGTAGAAAATATTCAAGACCTAGTAATCAGAGCAATGGAAGAACTCGGTCACACAGTGTTAAAGGATGCTTATGTTAAACATAGAGAAACACGTAGTAGAATTCGTCGTTCAACTTCAGGTTTACACAAAAAATTGGAAGAAATTGTGTGGTCTCTTAATCGTGGCGTAGAAGCAAACGCCAATGTTGGCTCGAATTTTAGTGCAAAATTATTACTCGGTGCAAGCGAAGCATTTAAAGAATTTTATCTTGACGCTGTCATACCCGAACACATGGCTGAAGCTCATCGTATCGGTACTATCCATATCCATGATTTAGATAGTTATGGCACAACCGTAAATTGTCTCCAGATTCCTTTTGCAAAGCTGTGGCAAAGAGATGGGATCAATACCGGTTATGGTTGGTTACGAAGAGCAAAAAGAATTAGTTCTGCTCTTGCTCAAGAAGCAATTATTCTTCAAGCTAATCAAAACGATATGTTTGGAGGACAATCTGATCCTCGTTTTGAGGATGCAGCGGTCTTTATTCCCGAACGATATGAACAATTAGCAGAAATATCCTGTGATCAATTAACTGATGAACAAGCTATTGAGAAACAAGCTATTGAACGCGAAACGTTCCAAGCTTGCGAAGCATTAGTGCATAATCTTAATACCATGCACTCAAGAGCTGGATCACAAGTCCCCTTCTCCAGCATCAATTTGGGTTGTCCAAGAAACCATCGCGAAAAGATGTTGGACAGAGAGTTTCTTAAAGCTTTCTATCAGGGTCTAGGTCGTGGTGAAACACCAATCTTTCCTAATGTGGTATTCCGGTTGAAAAAAGGAGTTAATTTTAACCCTGAAGATCCACATTATGATCTTTACAAATTGGCACTAAAAGTTGCTGCCAGAAGAATGAATCCCACTTTCTCGTTTATGGATTCGTCATTTAATGCTCCTTTTGGCGATAAAGTTTCCTACATGGGATGTAGATCAAGAGTAATGGCTAACAGACATGGCGAAGCTGTTGCTGAAGGCCGCGGTAACATCGCTCCTGTAAGTATTAATCTACCTAGAATCGCCATTCTAAGCGACGGACCGATTTATAAGAAAAACATAATCGATTTTTGGAATAAATTTGATAAGATTATTGATCTGTGTGAGGAACAATTACTTCATAGATTAGAGGTTTTAAAAAGGCTTAAGGTAAAAGATTTACCATTTACTATGGGACAAAGGCTTTACATGGGTTCTGACGAATTAGGACCTGAAGATAGTATTTGGGAAGCTATTAAGCATGGAACTCTAAGCATCGGCTATATCGGCTTAGCAGAAACCCTAAAAGCCTTGACTGGAAAACATCATGGCGAAAACCAACGTTCTTACCAATTGGCTCTCGAGATAGTTGCCCATCTACGGAGACGGTGTGAGCAAATGGGGGACAAGCATAATCTTAATGTAACATGTTATGCGACTCCTGCTGAAGGTCTTTCTGGAAGATTCGTAGCCCTTGATAGACAACAATTTGGCATAATTCCGCATGTAACAGATAAAGATTTTTATACGAATTCGTTCCACCTACCAGTATATTATAAGACCACAATTGCCGAAAAAATCGAACTAGAAGGTCCATTCCATAAGTTTCATGATGCTGGTCATATCTCATATATCGAAGTGGAATCATCGCTCGAGAACAATCTTGAAGCTTACGAGAAAATTCATAGGATGATGGCTGCTGCTGATATGGGTTATGCGGGTGTTAACTTCCCGATCGATGAATGTGAAACATGTGCTTACCACGGAATAATTGACAATGAATGTCCAAATTGTGGAAGCACAAATATTAACCGGGTCAGAAGAGTAACAGGCTATTTATCCTATCTGCACCGGTTTGCAAGTGGAAAGAAAGCAGAATATGAAAGCAGGACGACCCATGATTAATGGTCGCTAATCAAGCTAGGGGGGCCTTTATGTACGGGGCTCCCTTTTTTAACCTTCTGCTGCCTTAGGAGTATCAAATAATTGTTCACATTCATGTTGTATTACGTCTTTGGTGCCAGGTTTTAATGAATAAAAACACCATGTTCCTTCACAGCGGCGCTCAATTAACCCTGCGGACAACATTAGTTTTAAATGGTAGGAAACCTTAGGTTGACTCATATTCAATTCTTTCGTTAACTCACCTACGCATTTTTCTCCCCCCTGCAGGAGTTTGATTATCCTTAATCGGATTGGATCTGCTAGGACGTGGAATCGCCTGGATGCTTTTTCTAAATTTGCCATTTCAATACCTCCTGTGAAAATATTCACATATCATTGTAGCACTTTGAAATACTAAATCCAAGATAAATGACTTTAATATTTCATGCATTTAGTGAATTTATTGTTAACATTTCTATACATTTGTTAACCATTATCCCTTACGGGAAGACTTTGGATCATTGACGCCCCTCCCTAGGTGATGTTATAGTTCTCACGAAGGAGGGCGAAGTGATGAGAAAAACAACCACGTTTGTTACAGTATTGATTATGTTGATTGCCACCTTCAGCCTTACTATTCCTCTCCAAGCACAATCACAAATTAACGGAACAGTGTACGCTAAGGAATCGGGGTTACCACTTCAACAAGGTTCTGTACGCTTAGGTGATAAAGTGTTTGCGATTGTAAATGGAGAATTTTTTGTTGAATCAATCCAACCTGGAAAATATAAAGTAACAATAGATGGTCCTTTTAGACAAGCTAAAGAAACTACTATAATAGTAAAAAATGGATTAAATAAACTTACATTCAATGTAGAAACAAACCTTTCTCAATCTGAAATCGATTTGTTAGCAAAAATAACACGGGCTGAAGCTGAAGGTGAATCTGAGTTAGGAAAAGTTGCTGTAGCTGCCACTGTCCTAAACCGAGTGTTGAGTCCAAAATACCCTAGTTCCGTAAAAGAAGTGGTATATCAGAGAATTAACGGCAGAACACAGTATTCCCCAGTTAGAGATGGTAGAATAAACCTTAGTCCGCGTCGTCAGGATTATGAAGCAGCTTATCAGGCACTAGCTGGTAATGATCCTAGCAATGGAGCTACAGGCTTTTTTAACCCAGCTAAAACCAAGGATGCTTGGGTTCATTCTCGACCTGTAACTACCCGCATCGGAGGACACACTTTCTTTTCTTATTAGAATTTCTTAGTATTTCAGGTATTAGCATTAAATATTTGGAATCAAAAAACCAAATGTGGACTACCCTGTTCACATTTGGTTTCCATATTGGGAGGGATACCATGAATCTTAATCTTGGAGGATTAATTGAAGAATCTTTAGTTGACGGTCCTGGAATTAGACTTGTAATCTTTGCCCAAGGATGCAAACATCAGTGTCCTGGTTGCTTTAATGAAGAACTCCAGGCTTTTGAGACCAATACCTTAATGACTGTAGAAGAATTATTAACCAAAATCGATCAACTCCCCCATCTATCAGGCGTAACCCTTTCAGGAGGAGATCCGTTCGAACAAGCTCGAGAGTTTGCATCGTTGGCAAAAGAAATTAAGAAACGGAATCTATCAGTATGGGCTTATACAGGCTATTATTATGAAGAATTAGAACAAGAGCCAGAAAAACGTCAATTACTTACCCAAATTGATGTATTGGTTGATGGACCTTTTGAGATGGACAAAAAAGATATCACTCTCCCCTATCGTGGTTCGAGCAATCAAAGAATTATCGATGTACAACAATCCTTACATAAAGGTAAGGTTATACTATATGAACTATAGCATCTCTTTTTCCCTAAAAAAATTCAGTAAAACCTTTCTTCCTTCAGCTGGATCAGAAATATTGGCGACTAATCTCTCCATCATACATTGATTCTGACCATCTGGGGCAAGGATCTCCGAAACGACGCTTAAAGCGTCGTTTTTTATTCTCGCCTGATTAAAAAGCTCTCTAGCTCCTTCACTCATAGTTGGTGAATATACTTGTTCAACCTGAGCCTGGATCAATAGCATAGCAGCTGCCCTACCTATCACTTTATCGACAACAGTTGCCCCTTTTGCTCTCTCCTTTAACTGTTCGATGGCTTTAATCAACGGCAGTAAAGAAGATTGAACATCTGTGTACAATACTTCTGTATGCTTAACAAAAACGAGGGCGAGTTTCTTTGTCTGAAATTCCTCTTTAGCTAAATATAAATCTTCAGTAAGTCGAAATTCCATTGTCTTCTTCCCTTTCTTGGACCTTTGGTGTTAATAAGGGTGTATACACCAAATGTGAAATACATTTGCAATCTGAGGATCCAAACCCTTTAACTAAGAACTGCGCACCAGGAATATGAAGTACTTGCTGAGTCAACCAGCACTCTCCTTCTTTTTCCATTTCCAACACCAATACTCCTATTACCCTTGCATGGAGCAAAAAATAATCGATATGCCACCGAAGTTTCTTGTCGGAGCGGCAATGACGCTTAATTCTATGGGTTAAGTTATTTTGGGCGCTACCACAATAAGCATAAACACCTTGCGGAAAATGCCGTTTACCCAATTTTCCAATAGTTATTTCCACTGATTTGGGCAAGTATATCCATAATACATAAACTCCCGATTGAATTAAAGGATTTAAACTCATTTTGTTCCTTTCTTAGGAAGGTTTTTCCTCAGAATTACGAGAATTATAGTTAGGATCCTTAAGTTCCAATTTCTATTGTAGCACACTATTCAAAGATTCAAAGGAGGGAATAGATTTGGACATAAAAAAGTTTTTATGCGAAATGTCAGAGAGTCCTGGAATATCGGGCTATGAACATGATTTAGCTCAAAAAATATCTGAGAACTGTCCATGGGCCGATGAAACACGTAGCGACAAACTTGGAAATCTGATTTTACTGAAGAGAGGAAAAGACGATCAAAATTCGCGTCCAAAAATTATGCTTGCTGCTCATATGGACGAGATCGGTTTGATGGTAACAAAGATCGAAAAAGAAGGTTTTATTCGCTTTAGTACTGTCGGTGGATTTGACCAGCGAGTACTCCTCGCACAAGAAGTAGTAGTCCATGGTAAGAAAGATTTACCTGGAGTAATTGGTGCAAAACCACCTCATTCTCTTACCGCTGAAGAACGCCGTAGAACCGTGAGCATTGAAGATATGTTCATCGATATTGGTTTTGACTCGTTTGAAAAAGTTTCGCAATACGTAAACGTTGGTGACCTAATTACTATTAAGAGAGATTGCCTCTCGTTACAAGGCAACTATATTACTGGTAAAGCTATGGACGACCGCGTCGGAGTAGCTGTTATGTTAGAATGTCTCAAGGAATTAGCAAAAAGAGAGCACATCGCTGATGTTTACGCTGTTTGCACAGTTCAAGAGGAAGTTGGACTGAGAGGAGCCACTACAAGTACTTATGGAATCGTACCTGATATCGGAATTGCGATCGATGTAGGTTTTGGCGATATGCCTGGTATCCCCGAATATGATTCGATTAAGATGAGTAACGGACCTGGAATCACTGTTGGTCCACAAGTGCATCCAAAACTTCATGAACGCATGGTAAAAACAGCTCGCGATTGGAACATACCTTTCTCACCTGAAGCCACCCCTTCACCTGGTGGAACAGATACTTATGCGATGCAGGTTACTCGTTCAGGTATTCCAACCATGCTACTTTCTGTCCCAATCAGGTACATGCACACTCCTGTTGAAACAGTAGATTATACTGATGTAATTAGAACTGGACGACTGCTAGCGTTATTCATTGCGGAGTTGGACCATGAATTTCTGGAGGGATTAAAGTGCTTTTAAAAAGACTATCTGAAGCCTGTGGTGGCCCTGGGAAGGAAAGTGTAGTACGTGATTTGATCAAACAAGAGATCACTGAACAGAATCTGGCTGATGAGATTATTTGCGATGCCATAGGAAACCTTATTGTTAAGAAAGATGGGACAAAATCCGATGGTCCAAAAGTAATGTTGGCAGCCCATATGGATGAAGTCGCATTAATGATCAGCAATGTTGAAAAGAATGGTTTACTGAAATTTAAACCTGTTGGCGGCATCGACCTAAGGATTTTAGTTGGCAAGAGCGTCTATGTAGGAGCTAATAAAGTTTCTGGTGTAATCGGTGCTAAACCTATTCACATGCAAAGACCTGAAGAGAGAAATACGCCTTTAGGACTTAATGAACTATATATCGATCTTGGTGTAAGGTCACAAGAGGAAGCCGAACGGCTCGTCAAGGTTGGTGATTACGCTTACTTTACCACCTCCTTTAGTGAGTTTGGTGACAACCTTTATAAAGGTAAAGCCTTCGATGATAGAGTTGGTTGTGCAGTATTAATGGAGGTCTTGAAAGAAAGATATGAATTCCCTCTTTATGTTGCTTTCACCGTTCAAGAAGAGATTGGTCTAAGAGGTTCAACCGTTGCTGGATATACTGTTGAACCAGATCTAGCACTAGTAATTGAGGGCACTGCAGCTAACGACATACCTGATTCAAAGGAACATCAACAATCCACTAACCTTGGAAAAGGCCCAGCTCTCACAATGATGGACAGAAGCGTTATCCCTAATCCACGCTTAGTTAGCGAAATCTTAAAAGTAGCAGATGAACATAAGATCCCTGTGCAAATCCGTCGTGGTACTCAAGGAGGAACCGACGCAGGTAAAATCCAAGGAACCAAAGGTGGAGTGCCTGTTGCAGTGATATCTGTCCCCTGTCGTTACATCCATGGGCCAGTCTCTGTTATGAACAAGAATGACTACAATAACACCATTGAGTTAGTCAAGAATTTCCTAAAAACCCTTGAGCAAAGAGGAGGCGTTTTATAATGAAAGAAATCATCAAGCAACTTGTCGAAGCTTATGGTCCCTCAGGATACGAAGGCCAAGTAACCGACATTATTACTGAGCTTGTTAAGGATTATGTCGACGAGTTAACCACTGATGTCTTAGGTAACTTGATCGCAGTGAAAAAAGGTACTTCTGGAAAAAAAGTAATGTTCTCAGCTCATACCGATGAAATTGGATTTGTGATCACTCACATTGATGATAAAGGCTTTTTACGTTTTTCCAATGTAGGTGGCCTCAATATTCTTACCTTAGTCGGTGGCCGCGTTCGCTTTGCTAATGGCACAATCGGCGTAATCGGCAAAGAAAAAGGCGACCTAAAAGAACTTGATTTGGATAAACTCTTTATTGATATCGGAGCGAAAAACCGCGAAGATGCACTAGAAAAGGTAAAAGTTGGTGACTTCGCGATCGCACATAGAGAGTACAATGATTTAGGTAATCGTATTGTCTCTAAAGCAATGGACGACCGAATCGGCTGTGTTGTATTAATAGAAGCGCTCAAAAAGATCAGCAAACCAGTCCATGATCTCTACTTTGTCTTTAGCTCACAAGAAGAAGTTGGTTTACGCGGAGCAAGAACTTCCTCTTATGCTATCGATCCAGACCTAGGTATCGCGGTAGACGTTACACCTACTGGAGATACACCTGAAGCACCTAGAAGCGAAGTTGCGCTCGGTAATGGAGCAGCAATTAAAGTGATGGACACTTCTGTGATCGCCCACCCTAAGGTGAAAGCATTACTAACTCGTTTAGCAGAAGCTAAAGGAATTAAGTATCAGTATGAAGTTCTCACTCGCGGCGGAACCGATGCAGGTGCCATCCACTTAACCAAGGAAGGAGTTCCAAGCGGATGTATTTCGATCCCTGTTCGTCATGTCCATACTCCTTCAGAAATGATCGATCTTGATGACGTTCAAGCATGTGTCGATTTAGTTGTAGCAGTGGCTGAAGATGCTTTAGCCGACTTTTAGTTGACAGCTAATAGTATCTTTGGTATTATTAGGGCGAAAATAATAATAACCTCTTCGTTAGGTGAGGCTCCTACAGAGGATGAGCTACTGCCCAAAAACGTCGAGAGACGCCAATGGGTCAACAGATCTTATCGGATTAAGGTATGATCTAATGTAGCGGGCTTAATACCTTACTCTGTAGTGCTAAAGCTCAACAAGGGAGGCTTATATTGTTATCGCATTTTTGCGAGAACAAACCCCTCCCTATTGGAGGGGTTTTCTAATATTCAAGGAGGTGAACCAAGTGGACAGCGACTCGCGACCTAAACCGAATAATAAAGATAACACATTATGCAAATTAATAAAATACGGTCGTTGTCTAAAGGCGTCCATGGTTCATTGTTTCCATCAAAGACTCCTTTAGCTACGTCCGTGTTAAAGGAGGAACTTTCATGACCATTGAAATCATTTATGAGAACATTCAAACTGCAATTCGCGAAAATCGATTGGATACAATAAAAAATCTGCTTAGGGACGAAAACCCTATCAACATTGCGAGACTGATTCGCCTTTTACCCCTGAACCAACAAAGCGTTATCTTTCGGCTTCTACCAAAAAACCTTGCCTTAGATGTTTTCGAACAATTGGATGTTGAGGATAAACAAACCTTATTCAAGAGTTTTAATGAGGGAACTGCTGTTGAGTTATTTAGCCATCTTGATCCAGATGACCAGGTTGAATTATTGGATGAATTGCCAGCTAATGTAGCAAATAAACTATTATCTCACCTTTCCCAAGAAGATCGCAATACTCTTGGTATCTTAATGGGTTATCCTGCGGAATCAGCGGGTCGGATTATGACACCTGCACTAGTAAGATTAAAAGAAAATCTCACTGTCCAGCAAGCGATCGAACGGATAAGAGAAGTTGGGGTGCATTCTGAAACCATTTACTATTGTTATGTTACTGATGAAAAGCGAATTTTAACTGGCGTAGTGTCTCTACGAGATCTGGTGATGGCAAAGGCTGATGCTTTAATTAAGGATATTATGAAAACCGATGTAATAGTAGCCAACACCCATGACGATCAAGAAAAAGTAGCTAGACAGATCCAAGAGCATGATTTTCTAGCTGTCCCGATTGTGGACAAAGAGAACCGATTGGTAGGAATCGTGACGGTAGACGACGCTATGGATGTCCTTCAAGAAGAAGCTACTGAAGATCTTTTTATTAAGGCTGGATTAGGACATATTCAAAGTTCAGAAATCGCACGAAGCTATGATTTGGTAAAAGGTAATGTAGCCGCAGCATTGCGAGCACGCCTCCCCTATTTAATAATTACCCTCTTTGGAGGAATGCTTGCTGGTGGAATCATAGGGGTTTTTGAAGAATCATTAAAAAGCATTCTAGCTTTAGCCTTCTTTATCCCCGTGATTATGGATATGGGAGGAAATGTTGGAACCCAATCTTCAACCATCTTTACTCGCGGCCTGTTGCTGGGACATATCACCATGAATCAGTTTTGGCGGCAATTATTTAGGGAGGTAAAAGTCGGTTTAGCTATGGGGTTGTTCCTCGGGACTTGTTCTGGAATCTTCGGATGGGTTTGGCAAGGTAGCATTCGTATCGGGTTGGTTTTAATGCTCAGTATTCTATTAACCATTACCCTCGCTACTGTCGTTGGATTTGCGGTTCCATATGCTCTCAAAAAATGGGGATTTGATCAAGCTGCTGGGGCGGACCCACTCATAACCACCATAGAGGATATCACAGGATTAATTATCTATTTTGCGGTAGCAACCTTATTTCTTGGGCATCTAATGTAAAAAACCAGGGAGATTTTTCTCCCTGGTTCAATTTATTCGTTCCAAAAACAGATCAATCGCTTGCTTAGCTTTTACTTTATAAGCAATCTTAATACTAGAGTTTGCGGGCTCGCCAAATATCAATTTCCCACGGTTTTGTCCATCCAAAACCACATCTAGTTTTTTCTTACATTCAACGTATTCTAATAATCCTGGGAAAATGCTTGCTAGAATCACCAATGGGTCGTTTATGAATAACCCTTGGGGAAATCTCCTCAACATCCTTACTATTAATTCTGCTACTGGTTCCGAGCGTTCCTCAAAAACTTTCCAAGCATCAGGTGTTAAAAGTACTTTTCTGGTTACATCCAATCCGAAAATTGTTGTTGTGTTTTCTATATGATTAAGCACGAAACTTGCTGCTTCAGGGTCAACCCAGAAGTTAAATTCCGCATTCGGAGTGATATTTCCTGGAACTTCAACCGCTCCCCCCATTATAAAAACTTCTTTGTATTTAGCGATCGCTTCACAGTCTTTTTTAAGGGCTAAAGCAAGATTGGTTAACGGTCCCAGGCAGATTAAAGTAATTTCATTAGGATATTTTTTCGGCAGTTCGATCATTACGTCAACTGCACTCTGGTTCTCATATTGGCGACTACTTATAGGCCAACCACAATCCCCCAGCCCGTCCTCTCCGTGAAACAAACTCGTACGCAACGCCTTTTTTAGAGGTTGTTCTGCTTCTTTATATACTAAGGGAAGATTGCCTGCGAAGGCATCAAAAACTCGCAAAGCATTTCTTGCCCCTTGCTCCGCTACTACATTTCCCGCTACAATCGTGATCGCTTTGATCATTAATTCCGATGACTTGATCGCCAAAGCCAGAGCTAATGCATCATCGATACCTGGATCGGTATCGATGATTACCCGTTTTTTCAAAGTTATCGCTTAACCTCTAAGCGTTTCTGCTCTCGAAGAATTTCTTGGCGATCTCGGGAAACAAAACATAAGTAAGCACATCTTCGGGTTGTTGGATATGTTCAGCGATTTCTTGGCGTGCTTTTTCTAACATTGGCTCCAGCAGATCAGCTGGTCTACCAGTAATAGGCTCCCCTTCAATGATCATTTCGATTATTTCTGGTGACAACTGGGTCGGTGGTCTACCATACAAGCCCTTTACATAATCTTTTATCTCCTTAGATTTGACACCGTATCTTTGCCCAGTGATTACATTAAAGAGTGATTGAACTCCTACGATTTGGCTCATCGGTGTAACCAAGGGCGGATAGCCCAAGTCACGACGGACTTTTGGTACCTCTTGAAGAATATCAGGATACTTTTCCCCCATTTTTTGTTGCTCTAACTGCGACTGCAAGTTAGAAAGCATTCCACCAGGAATTTGGCTCACCAACACATTGGTGTCAACCGCGATCGGAGGTTTCTTGTAGTTCTCTAAAATCTTGGTTAAACGTTTACTTGCTTTAGTTAGCGACTGAAGATCTATCTTCGTATCATACCCAGTATCCTTCAAAGCAGCTACTAACGTTTCTGTTGGCGGTTGTGAGGTCCCTAACGCTAGTGGTGAAAGTGCGGTATCAATTACATCGACTCCCGCTTCGATCGCAGCAAGATAACTCATTGATGCCAAACCACTCGTGTAATGACAATGCAATTGGATTGGAATAGAAACTGCTTCTTTTAGTCCTGCAACCAGTTTCTTAGCATCTAATGGTTTTAATAGACCTGCCATATCTTTAATGCAAATCGAATCCGCATCCAATTTGGCCAGTTCAACCCCTAGCTCGATAAAGCCTTCGATCGTGTGTACTGGACTTACAGTATATACAATAGTTGCTTGTGCATGTGCTCCAGCCTTTTTCGTGGCGTAGATCGCTCGTTCAAGATTTCTAGTATCATTAAGTGCATCAAAGATTCGAATAATATCGATTCCATTATCCACTGATCGAGCAACAAACTCATCCACAACATCATCTGGATATTGACGATAGCCTAAAAGATTCTGTCCACGTAACAACATTTGTAGCTTAGAGTTGGGTAAATATTTTCTTAAGGATCTTAATCTTTCCCAAGGGTCTTCATTAAGGTATCTAAGACAACTATCAAATGTTGCGCCTCCCCACACTTCTAAAGAATGAAAACCAGCGTTATCTAATATTTCCGTAAGTTCTAACATGTCCTTTGTTTCAAGCCTCGTAGCTAACAAGGACTGATGAGCGTCGCGAAAAATAGTTTCTGTAATCTTAATCTGTTTACTCATTTCCCAACCTCCTTTTACTATCAACTACCCGTGTCCTTACCCAATAACTGATAAGAATATTCCCGCAACGATCGCGGAACCAATAACACCAGCAACGTTAGGGCCCATCGCATGCATTAAGAGAAAATTGGATTTATCCTCATCTTGACCGATTTTATGAACAACCCGCGCAGCCATCGGCACAGCAGATACTCCTGCAGCACCGATCATCGGATTTACCTTACCATTGGTTCGGATCGCTTCGAGTTTACCGAACAAAACACCTGTGGCGGTGCCTAGGGCAAATGAGATAATACCTAGGACCAGGATCGAAATCGTTCTTAGAGTTAAGAAGGTTTGAGCATTCGCAGTTGCCCCGACCGTCAAACCAACCAGTATCGTAGTTATATTAATTAGTTCATTCTGAGCAGTTTTAGCTAAACGATCAGTAACACCAGATTCACGGAGAATATTCCCTAACATCAAAGGTCCAAGCAACGGCAAAGCACTAGGAACAAAAAGCCCAGCGATCAAAGTAACTGCAACTGGGAAAACCAAACGTTCAATCTTTCCAACTGGCCTTAATTGTTCCATCTGGATTTGCCGTTCCTTTTTAGTTGTTAATAGGTATATTACCTTTGGCTGAATAACAGGGACTAAAGCCATGTAAGAGTACGCGGCGATGGCTATAGGTGCAAGAAGTTCAGGAGCTAAAGCAGTAGTCAGATAAATAGCTGTTGGGCCATCAGCGCCACCAATAATTCCAATTGAAGCGCTTTCAGCAAGAGTAAAGTTAAGTAAACGTGCACCTAGAAAAGTTAAGAAAATACCCACTTGCGCCGCTCCGCCGAAGAGAAAACTTCGCGGATAGGCTATCAATGGTCCAAAATCCGTCATTGCTCCAATACCAAGAAAAACTAATGAAGGATATAATCCCGTCTTAATTCCTTTATAAAGTACACCTAGAAGTTCATTTTCTTCCATAATCGTACTTAAAGGAAAGTTTGCTAATAATACGCCGAAGGCGATAGGAATCAGCAATAATGGTTCATACTCTTTGAAGATTCCCAAGTATAAAAGAAAAATCGCTATGGCAAACATCACTAATTCTCGCCAAGTTAGAGCACTCCACCCAGCACTGTACCATAATTGCTCCCACATATTTATCCTCCTATCCGATAGTAACTAGTATCTGACCCACTTCCTCCGTAGCTCCTTCCGCTACCAGAACATCCAGAACCGTTCCATCAATCGGAGAATAAATCTCATTCTCTAATTTAAGTGCTTCCAAGGAGAGTAACAAGTCTCCTTTATTAACCTTTTCGCCTGGTTTTACTTTGATAGCCATAATCGTTCCAGCCAATGGGGCCTCAACTTTTGTACCTTGATTCGTTCCTGGGTCAATTCCTCGGTCCGTTCCTTGGTTTGTTCCTTGCTGTTTTTTTTGTAGCTTTTGCGATTCTTCCAACAACTCGACCACTACCTCGTAAGCGCGACCATCAATCGTTACTTTGTACTTAGACATGTTCATCCTCCTCGTATTCTTAGTGATTAATTCAGTGCCTTAATCTTTATTTCTCCCGTATGTCCCATTTCTTTCATCAGAGCAACTATAATTGCCGTGTCTTTAAGCTTAACATCATCGTCTGAACGAACAATACTTTTTTGACATTTCTCTGTCTGCCTAATCAAGCGACTGATCCCCGAAAATATTAAAGTCATCAAATAGAGGATTCCCATTACTACAAGAATACCGAAAACAGAGATTTTAATTGCTTCTAACAAAGACTCACCTCCATCTAGATATTCAAAAAACTTCCCCATTATTATCATACCATAACAAAAGGCAGCTAAGGTTAGGAGAGATGTAAATGAATTGTAAAAAAGGAATGGATTACCATTCCTTTATAACACGATTATCGATAGCTATTTATTATTATCTCAATCGCCTTCTCTTTCTCTATTTCTGATAAATCCAACCATTTTATCCGTTTATCTCTTCTAAACCAAGACAATTGACGTTTGGCATACCTACGAGTATCACGCTTTAGAACATAAATCGCTTCTTCAAGACTGCATTCTCCGTTTAAGTACTCAGCTAACTCTTTATATCCGAGAGCTTGAAGCGCAGTCGGTTGATGAGGATATTTATCCAAAAGCTTTTTCACTTCCTCAATCAGCCCATCGGTTATCATTATATCAACCCGTTGATTGATCCGCTGGTACAACTCACTCCGATCCCTAGTCAAACCAAACATTATCGCATTGTACTTTGCTTCTTTACCTTGAGCTTTTCTTTGCAATTGACTTATTGGTTTTCCTGTAGAGTAGTATACCTCCAACGCTCTAACTATGCGTCGGATATCGTTGACATGAAGTTTAGCCGCTGCATCAGGATCAACCACTTTCAGTTTCTCGTACAAAGCTTGATTATCTTCCTCTGCTTCCAGTAAAAGTCTTCTTCTTATTTTGGGATCCGCCCCTTGCTCTGGAAACAAGAAGCCATCGATCAAAGCGTGAATATATAGACCTGTTCCACCAGAAATAATCGGTACTTTTCCACGGTCACTTATTTCCTTAATCACTTGTTCCGCTAACCTCACATAATCCGCTACATTAAACTCTTGATCTGGAGTAACAACATCGATTAAATGATGGCTTATACCGTCTCTTTCTTGTGGAGTCGGTTTAGCGGTTCCGATATCTAGGCCTTGATAGATTTGCATTGAATCAGCGGTAATAATTTCCCCATCAAGAGTTTTAGCCACTTCGATAGCTAATTCCGTTTTCCCTACTGCTGTGGGACCGACAATCGTTAAAACTTTTATTTTATCTGGCATCTATCCAACCTACTTCCTACCAAAACGTCGTTGAATCTCATCGTTATCCAAACGTACTATGATTGGGCGACCATGCGGGCAAGTAAATGGATTTTCGGTACTAGCAAGCTGTTTTAACAGGACATCCATTTGCCGTTGTTCTAAATACTCTCCAGCTTTTATTGCACCTTTACAAGCTAAGGTAATCGCAGTTTTAGCAGTCCATTTGTCTTCTGTTTCCAAATTCTGCGCTATTTCCAAGATATCTTTTTCCCATTCACCTTTAATATGCCCAAATCCTTGAGGTAGCCCTCGTAATAGAAAACTATGTGTTCCCCATGGTTCAAGTGGAATACCAAGTGTTTCTAAAACTTCAACTTTCTCCTTAATCAATTCAAAATCTTGAGGAGAAAAGTCCAAAAGCTGAGGTAGCATCTGCTGAACAGCAATAGGTTCCGTTCTATTTATTAGCTTTTCAAAAAGAATTCTTTCGTGAACTATATGTTGATCTAAGAGCCACAAACCAAACTCAGTTTCTAAGAGGATATAGGTTTGATGTAATTGACCGATGATCCGACCATTAAGCAACTGGTCGCGCACTTGGTTGGCATTTTCCATAGGAGAGTTTATTGGTTCGCTAACAGGAACTGGACTAGGCTCGTCCACTTTTTCGATGGTTTTAGCTAGTGGTGGAGCAAATGTTTCTTTAAGATCTTCGCGAAGTATCAGTGCATCAACTTTGTCCCAGGTAACAGGTTCAAAAAGCGTGTCTACCTCGAGAGTTAATTGCTCCTTTTCTTTATGCTCCACTTCCACCTTGGGCGTAATACTCACAGAAGCAGTTAGATCTCCACCAAGTAAACCAGACTTTACCGCGTGCAAGATATCGCGATATACTTCTTGATCATTTGCGAATTTAACCTGAGATTTACTTGGATGAACATTTACATCAACAAACGAAGGATCGACATTGATCACTAAAATCGAAAAGGGATATTGTCTAAACGATAATATTCCTTGGTACGCTTTTTCCATCGCATTTGTAATTAGGGAAGATTCGATCACTCTGCCATTAAGAACGATCGTTTGCATCGACCGATTTCCACGTGCTAGTTCTGGTAACCCAATGAAGCCATTGATCCTGCCCCAATCGGCTTGATAATCTACTGGTAACACTTTTTTGGATATAGAGTGGCCATACACAGAAGCAATTGCACCACGCAACTCACCTTTGCCATCGGTAGACAATACCCGCTTTCCATCGCACACCAAACTAAAAGCAACAAATGGATGTGCCAAACTTATCTGAGTTACTAACTCCACTACATATCTACGTTCGGTTGAGGAAGTCTTAAGAAACTTGTAGCGAGCAGGGGTGTTATAAAACAACTGAGATACTTCCACTGTAGTGCCTGCAGGAATGCCAGCAGGTTCCTTATGAAACTCACCGTCGATGATCCGAACGGTAAAGCCACTGACAGCTGTATGCGAGCGGGTTTTTAACACTAACCTTGAAACGCTTGCGATGCTTGGTAAGGCTTCCCCTCGAAACCCGAGAGTCTTAATATAAAAAAGATCCTCAATCGTGTGCAACTTACTGGTTGCATGGCGCATAAAGGCAGTTTCTAAATCTTCTTCCTCGATTCCTGTTCCATCATCAGTTACGCGAATATACTCTTTACCACCATCTTTAATTTCTATTTCGATCCGAGTTGCTTTGGCATCGAGTGCGTTTTCAACTAACTCCTTTACAACCGAGGCTGGTCTTTCCACTACTTCTCCAGCAGCTATCTTGTGCGCTAAATCATCAGGTAATAATTTTATCTTACCCATTATATTTCTTCCTTCCATTTAGCGATTAAGTTCAATGCTTCAAGCGGAGTAAGCGCATTGATATCGAGTTCTTGAATCTCATCAAGCACTTCACTCGAAGTGGCAACTTCCTCATTGACTGCCGAATTAGTAAACAAGTTTAGCTGATACGGCTTCTGCTGCTTAATTTCAAGCTTAAGCAATAGTTCTTGTGCTCGTTTTAAGATCCCCTTAGGAATCCCCGCCATTCTAGCGACATTAATTCCGTAGCTGCGATCGGCATTACCTGGAACCACTTTATGAAGGAAGTAAATTTGACCATCCTGTTCCTTTACTTCCATCCTAAAGGTCGCTAATTTTTCCAATGTTTCCTGTAATTTGGTTAATTCATGGTAATGAGTGGAAAAAAGAGTACGGGAGCCAATGCTATTATGGATATGCTCGATTACCGCTTGAGCGATCGCCATTCCATCGAAAGTGCTTGTCCCGCGTCCTAACTCGTCGAGAATAATCAAGGACTTTTCCGTTGAGTTTAAAAGAAGGTTCGCAGTTTCCGAACATTCTACCATAAAGGTACTCTGTCCCGTGCTTAAATCATCCGCTGCTCCAATCCTGGTAAAGATCTTATCAACTATTCCTATTTGGGCTTCGGTTGCTGGGACATAACTACCTATCTGTGCCATAATCACAATTAGGGCAACCTGACGCAGAAAGGTACTCTTTCCCGCCATATTCGGTCCCGTTAAGAGAATCACTCTTTGCTCTTCATCCAATGATAGATCGTTTGGAACAAAATCATTTTGCATCGTTTCAATCACTGGATGCCTACCTTCTTTAATATTAAGCACTAAATCGTTGGACAAAACAGGACAACAATATCCTTCTTCTACTGCAACGCTACTCAAACTTTGCAGAACATCGAGCATCGCAAGACAGTACGCATTTTGCTGGATAGGTTCGATATAATCTCGTACTTGCTCCCTGATTTGGCAGAACAATTCATATTCAATGCTGGTAATTCTCTCCTCGGCACCAAGTATTAATGATTCCTTTTCTTTTAACTCTGGGGTAATAAACCTTTCGGCGTTGGCTAGCGTCTGTTTCCGCTCGTAGGATTCTGGCACATTATGAATATTAGCTTTGGTCACTTCAATATAATAGCCAAACACCTTGTTAAACCCTACTTTCAAAGACTTAATTCCAGTTTTTTCTCTTTCAGCACTTTCTAATGCTGCTATCCAGTTCTTACCCTCTTTACTGGCTGTGCGCAAAGAATCAAGTTCTTCATGAAAACCTTTTTTTATTAAATGACCTTCCTTTACACTGATCGGAGGTTCATCAACAATTGCTCTTTCGATTAAGTCAACTAGATCCGAAACCTCATCTAATTTTTGATATAAATCCTTAAATAGACTAGCCGTTCTTCCTTGGATTAATTGACGAACAATAGGAATACGTTTTAATGATTGCTTAAGAGATACTAAATCCCGAGCATTACCCGATCCAATTGTTAACCGACTTAAAATTCTTTCAAGATCTAAGCAACCAGTAAGAACTTCTCGAAGCTCCAGACGAAATTCGGTGGAATTTACTAATTCAGTCACTGCTTCTTGACGCCATAGGATTTGTTCCTGCTTTATCAATGGCTTTTCAATCCAACTTCTTAACATTCGTCCGCCCATACTAGTAACAGTTCGATCAAGAACTCCAAGTAATGAACCCTGTTTTCTACCTTCTATCGATGTTCGAATCAATTCTAAACTTCGTTGACTCGCTCCATCAATTTCCAAATAATCATTTTGCGAATATGTGGATATTTTGGCGATATGTTTGATACTATTTCTTTGAGTATCCATTATGTATTGAAGAGCCAAACCAGCAGCCTTGATACTTGTTCTATGCTCATTGCTCCTATCATCTAAGCCATAAGCCATAAGTGAATGAACTTGGAAATGCTCGAGTAAAGTGTTTCTGCAAAGAATAAAATTGTCCTGTCTATTATCGAGCTCCGTAACACTGCACCCTAAGATTCTTGTTAGATCATTTAATATCTCTAACTCGCTTAGTCGCTCTGGGAAGATAATCTCTGCTGGTTGCACTCGGATCAATTCGTTACGAAGTTGTTCAACACTATCAAAACCAGCAACCTTAAACTCACCTGTAGATAAATCTACTAAGGCTATTGACATTTCCTTCAATGCTTGGTCAGAACTAATCGCTGCTAAGTAGGTATTTGTCTTAGAATCGGTCTCACCTTCGATAAACGTGCTTGGAGTAATAACTCTTACTACATCGCGTTTTACTACTCCCTTAGCTTGTTTGGGATCTTCTAATTGTTCACATACCGCAACTTTGAAGCCATTCTTGATCAACGTTGCTAAATATCCCGTGGCAGCATGATGGGGTACACCGCACATTGGAATTCTATCCTTTTTCCCCGCATCACGACTTGTCAAAGCTATATCTAAAACTTTCGATGCTACGATGGCATCGTCACCGAACATTTCATAAAAATCTCCTAAACGAAAAAAGAGAATCGCATCAGGGTACTGCTCTTTGATCCGATTATATTGCTGCATCATTGGGGTAACACTCATTGGTTTGCACCTCCATCTTCTGCTATTTCATTTCGCTTTTTCATTTTATATCTCCTTCAACGGTAAGTTTGTACCTATTCTCAAACCAAGGCTTTTAATCTGTGGATAAGTTTTGGTATTACTATCAAATATGCTTGAAATAAAAAAGAACTTTCGCACTCTGGCGAAGGTTCTTTCTCAATGTTTACTTTTTATCCCATCTACCTATTCCCAATAAGGCTTTTTGGAAATTATTCGATAAATCTCCATTTCCTTCTCCCTATTTATTTCCTCATTAAATTCTGGTAATTGAGCTACTCTGTCGGAATCGACATTACAATAGACCTTATCGTCGATAGAAAACACTGTATCAGACGGCAACAAGAAGTGTCTGTTGGTATCGGACGAATACACTTTAAAATACCTTACCATACAAGCAGATGGTTGCACTATTTGAGCGGTTACATTTCCAAAATACTCACCCGCTTGATTGACAACTGGCAATTGCCAGGTATCAACATTCCGACTTTCTACTAATTGTTTGTCGCTATCGATCCACACAGAGTTCCCTCCCATTTTATGAAAGTAGTTTCCCTTTCAAACTCCATGTTTGAGCTTCAGTCACCTTTACTGTGACAAACTGCCCAACTAGCTGAGGATTACCTGAGAACGATACTTGTATATTGGTTCTCGTTCTACCACTAACTAGATCACTCTCTGGTTGAGTCGAATCTACAAAGATCTCAACTTCTTTGCCTACATATTTTTTCATAATATCTGCACTTATTCTATTCTGAACTTCAATCAAACGATATATTCGTTCTTTTTTCACTTCTTCTGGAATTTGATTCGGCATCTTGGCTGCTGGTGTACCTTTACGCGGTGAGTAGATAAAAGTGAACGCTGAACTAAAACCAACCTCCTCAACAAGGCGCAGAGTATCTTCAAAATCCTGGTCGCTTTCACCTGGGAAACCAACAATCAAATCTGTCGTCAGGCTAATATCAGGAATAGCTTTCTTAACTTTATCCACTAAGTCCAGATAATACTTGCGAGTATAGCCACGGTTCATTCTTCTTAATACATCATTACTACCAGATTGCACAGGCAAATGCAGATGCTCGCACACTTTGGAATATTCAGCCATTGTGGTAATTAATTTATCTTTCATATCACGTGGATGACTAGTAGTGAAACGAATTCTCTGAATACCCTCTATTTCATTTAATCTCATTAAAAGATCAGAAAAGTCAAAGGCGGTTTCTAAATCCTTTCCATAAGCATTAACGTTCTGACCTAGAAGCGTAACCTCTTTAAAACCTTCGCTTGCTAAAGCCGAAACCTCAGAAATAATATGTTCTGGCAGTCTGCTTCTTTCTCTTCCGCGGGTATAAGGAACAATGCAGTAGCTGCAAAAGTTTGTACAGCCATAGATAATATTTACAAATGCCTTAAGGTTATTGCTTCTTTGCACAGGCAGATCTTCGACAATTCCCGTACTTTCATCCCAAACTTCGATTACACGTTCTCCACTAACCGCCCTCTCTAGCAATTCTGGAAGGCGGTGAATATTGTGGGTTCCAAAAATTAAATCAACGTGCGGAAGCTTGTTGATAATCTGCTCACGTTCATCACTTTGTTGAGGCATACAACCGCAAATCCCGATCACCAGATTCGGATTCTTCTCCTTTAAAGCCTTAAATGCACCAATGTGTCCATAAACCTTTCGTTCGGGATTCTCCCGCACACAGCAAGTGTTATAAAGAATCAGGTCTGCCTCTTCTACTTCATCAGTTCTTTCATAACCCAAATTTCGGAGGATGCCTACCATTACTTCGGAATCATGTTCATTCATTTGACATCCCATAGTCTTCAGATAGAATTTGGCAACTCCTGCTTTGAGTAAATGGCTCATTTCGTTCTCCCCTTACCTATTTCAAACTTAAACCACTTCGTATCCCGCATCTTGAATTGCTTTAATAAATGCATCCTTATTAATTGCGGAAGGGTAAAAGGAAATACTTACTTCCTTATTCTCTATATCTACTTCTACCTTTTCAATTCCATCTAGTTTTCCAATAGCTCTCTTTATATTCTCAGCACAACGCTGACAATTCATCCCATCAACTTTAAGTACAACTTTTTCCATTTTTTCTCCTCTAATCTTGATTGGATACCCCTATGGTGTATTGTGTGTTAATTTTACTTGACTAGTCAGATTATGTCAAGCAAGGTTGGTAAGAAAACTATGGTGTTGGTTAAACTATTCTAACGGAGGTGCGATTCGTGTTAATCGTTTTTATTCGGACTTTCATATTGTATAGTGTTGTGGTACTAACGGTACGATTGATGGGAAAAAGGCAAATCGGACAATTAGAACCATATGAATTAGTGATCGCCATTATGATCGCTGAATTAGCATCGGTACCGATGGAAGATAAGAACATCCCTTTAATAAATGGGTTGATACCAATTCTTACCCTCTTTTTCATTCAAGTTTCAATTTCATTTCTGTCATTGAAAAACAACTGGTTTCGTTCACTAATGGATGGAAGACCAAGCGTGCTAGTGAGTGGAGGAAAAATCCAAATTAAAGAAATGTACAAAGCGCGCTTTAACCTTGACGAGCTTTTGGAACAATTGAGGATCAAAGGCTATGCAAATATTGCTGATGTGGAGTTCGTCATTTTGGAACCAAGTGGAAACTTAAGTGTGATTCCAAAGTCACAAAAACGCCCTATAACTGCTGAGGATTTAAATATTGATACTCAATATGAAGGATTACCCATCCCATTGATCATGGATGGAAAGATTGAGTATCGGAATCTCATAAAAATTAACTTAGATGAAAAATGGTTAAGGAATAAGCTCGCAGAATTCGGGATAACCGATATTAAGAGAGTTTTTCTTGCTTCCTTGGATACGCAAGGAAAATTATTCTATCAAACTAAGGAGGAAGGATAAAAATGCGATTATTAATATCTTTATCCGTAATAATTGTGATTTTTATTGGATTCGCATTCCATATTCAAAATGACATTCTAGCCGAAGTTAATGATATGAGAAGTTGGGTAGCAGAAATTACCGATTTAGTACAAAAAGAAGATTGGCATGAGGCAAGGATCAACATCCTTAACCTCAGAGAAAATTGGAAAGAAATCGAAGGTAAATGGGATTTGTTTCTTTCTCATCACGAAATCGATGAATTCGATCTAATCTTAGTGAGAGTGATTAGTTTTATTGAATCGAAAGAATCGCCTTCTGCTTTAGCTGAACTAGCTAGCCTTTATACCAAGCTAGGTCATATTTATAGCAAAGAATCATTGAGTTTTCAAAACATTCTTTAGGATACTACCCGCCAGTATTTCTGAAGCTGATAGGTGACTAATCCGACGAAGAAACCTGTCGGAATCGCAAAAAACAGTAGATAAGGGAGGTAATAAACAATACCAAAGGTATCAACCAAAAAGGCCGCCACCAATACTTGCGTAATATTATGAGTTAAGGCACCAATAATACTAATTCCAATAAAACTAAGATGTTTCTTAAAGAGAGTGTAAGTAATACCCATCGAAATCGCACTTACAATTCCTCCAGAAAAACTTAGAAAAAACGGGATACTTAAGAAAGTTCCACCAATTAATGAACCGAGGACAACACGTAAAAAAGCGACTAACACTCCTTCTTTTACGCCGAAGTTTACGATTACGAATAAGCTTATTATATTTGCTAATCCAAGTTTAGCACCAGGAAATAGATAAGGCAGGGGAAGCATCGCTTCAAAAGCATGTAATCCCATTGCCAACCCCACCATCAAACCAAGATATACAATTTTTTTTGTGGATGATGACATTAAGACTTCTCCTTTTATCAGTTCAGAGATAAAGAACCTGAATAGACCTTCATTTCACCATCAGAGACATAAGCCCTGACTGCCGAATAATCATTGTCAAACTTATATCTTTGGTTATTAATACTAATTCGGGCATTTGTATATACTTTTCCAATGTTAATAGTTCCCTCGTGAAGAATTTCTGCTTCGGTTACGATACCGCTTGGACCGCCAAGTTCCTGTAAATTAATATTCCCCTTTGTAACTACAATCTTACCGCCGCGAAAAACTCCCCTGGTCATTCTAAAACCAGTTCCTGCAACTACATTGGAATAGAAGCACCCCTGTCCTGTAATTTCTACCATCCCTGATGCTTCTAAGCTACTGTTCTGAAGATATGCCGCCTTAATATTCGCTTCATTTGAATAATCCTGAGTAATTCTATCAATCAGACCCTGCATTGTTTCATGAATAAGCACCAGCTTACTTATACCAGAAATCCTGAAAAGACCTCTTCTAGGAAACATGTCTGCTAGTTGGATTGAAAGATCCTCAATAGTAGTATTACGCAAATGTGTTTCAGAGTCAACATATTCAATAAATTCCCGAGCTATATCTATTAATTTGGTATATTTAAGTTCTAACAAGCTACCTATGAGAGTTTCTTCATCAAGATCGGAACCACTCGATTTATTTTTTATAAGTTCGATAGCCTGAAGTAAGTTAACAAATTGTTCCTCCAATGATGTCAACAGGGTTTTAACACGCAAATAGACCACTGATAGTCCACCAGCGTACACTTGCGAACGAACCACTGTTTTGTTAATAACAATATCATTATCCGCACTTATATAAGCTCCATACACCGTTCCGTAAACTCTTACTCCACCCTTAGTTGCGGAAACTTTTACTTGGTCAGCAACATTTCCATGGATTATTACTTCACCTTCAAAACGAATATTGCCAGTAGAAACATCAGCATCGCCACGCAGTTCATATACTTGGAGAACCTTAAGAACATCCTTAACAAGGAGAGGCATTCCAGAAACTGTAGCGTAAGCCTCCATACCATCCTCGCTCAGTTCAACACCTTCCCCTACTTTTAACTCAACCGTCCGCGGCTCTCGCGCTGAAATTTTTTCTCCAAAGACGTCCCTACCATCCTTACCAGGTATTCCCGGAACTACTCTAGCAATTAAATCTCCCTCACTGCAACTAGAAACAGTTGCATGAACTTCTAGAAGATCAATTCTGCTGGATTCTAAATCCACATCTGGTTTATTTTCAAAAATATACTCGATTCTAGCATCGACGGGTTCTGTCGGATACTCGCCTCTAGCTACAACTGATTCAAAGCTTGTCCGCGCTAAGAACTTTTCGATCTGTGTTAGATCGACACCATATTTAATACCTAAGAATGATAGCTTTGCCTCAATTTCGCCAATTGTAATTTCGGTACATGGAATTGGGGTAGTTTCCAATTTTAACTCTAAATACTCGGTTGGATAAGCATCCTTTAAACTGTAAGAAACACCATTAAACCGATTACATAAGACGGTCGCAATCATATTGTCATCAGATACGCTACACCTTATCTCTTTAAATGGCTCTTGTGAGTCGGGTAATTGAATTTCCAAAGATGAGATTCCTTCACTTAGTTCAATTTTTCCTGCAACTTCTTTTCCTTGATATTGTGCTGTGATTCTTGGATCAAGGACAAGGACTGGAGCTTTCTGTCCTTCCGCTGGAGGAAAATAAATGATCTGTCCATTTTTTACTCCAACAGCACCCGTAATCTCAGGTTTCCTTGTCTTAACTTCGGAAACTTCCTTTTCTTTGACAGTCACTTTAATGGACACCTCTTTTTTACCGAGAAGTCCGAAAAGTCTACCGTGTGACTGGTCTAGAACTTCAACTTCCACTTCTTCCCTTGAAGTATTAAGCTTTTTGAGAGCTGACTCTAAAGCTTCATCAACGGTTCTTCCCTTAGTGACTATCGATCTCATACCGCTCACCTACCCCGCTTTCTGATAAATACAGTAGCCCTTCCTGACTAAATTATAGGATGCTGGATTCATTATCTGCTCAGCAGAACCAACGATAAAAAATCCTCCGTCCTTGAGCGCATCCACGAAACGTTCTGTCAACATAGCTTGAGTTTCATTTTTAAAATAAATGAATACATTTCTACACAGGATTAAATCATAATCAGTGCCAAACTCATCCACAAGTAAATTATGCTGCTTGAACTCTACTTTTCGTTTCACTTCATCAACTATTTGGTATTTGTCATCCCTTCTGATGAAGTATTTTCCTAAAACACTAGCTGGTACACCTGAAATTTGGTTTGACATGAAAATGCCCTTTTTTGCTTTGGCTAAGACTACCTCGTTGATATCTGTTGCAAAAATAGGGCTAAAAGAAAACCCTTGTTCCAAGAGCAGGATTGCGATCGAATATGGTTCGGCACCTATTGAGCAAGCAGCACTCCAAATCTTTGGATTTCGATTAAGTTCTGGTAGGATATCGGTTTTGATTGTTTCGAATACTTTAATATCGCGAAAAAACTGTGATGTATTGATCGTAAGGTATTCTTGGAAGGCTTTTCGGAACTCGTCATCCACTTTTAGTCGTTGCAGTAATCCCTTCCAATCCCCAATTCTATGTCTAGCCATCCACTGCAAAATCCGCCGATGCATCTGCTGCTCCTTATACTCGTTTAAATCCATACCAATAACATCGGCACTCTCTAGTTTAAACCGCTCGTAGTCGAATTTAGTGCACGTCCTTTCTATTCTTTATCTCGACATCTTAGCGACCAATTGAGTTATTGTTTGCCCAATTTGTCCCAATGGCAAAATATAATCGGCATTTCCTTCTTCGGCTACCGCTCTTGGCATACTATAAATCACGGAAGTTCCTTTGTCCTGGGCGATGGTGATTCCGTTTGCTTGCTTTATTAAACTCATTCCTTTTGCACCATCTTTGCCCATTCCAGTAAGAATAACGCCAACAATTGCATTTCCATATTGTCTCGGCAATGATGCCATAGTCACGTCAACACTTGGTCGTAAAAACTGAACAGGAGGATCTTGATTTAAGAAAATCCTCCGCCCATTACCTACAGTCATGTGATAATCTCCAGGCGCAACATACGCCCTGCCAGCTTCTACCAGATCGCCATGTTCTGCTTCTTTAACACTTACTGAAACTATCCGATCTAAACGTTCCGCAAAACTTCTTGTAAACTCTTTCGGCATGTGTTGAGTAATCAAGATTCCAGCTTTTATTGAAGCAGGTATATTCGAAAGCACCTCTTCTACTGCCTTCGGACCTCCTGTAGATGATCCAATTGCTACTACTATATTCGCTGCGACTCCTGAAGTCGGTGCTGGAATTTTCGGTTCACGTTCGATCATGAACGGTTGTTTTCGCAATATTGGTTCGACCTTTGCCAAAGCAGCGGCCTTTACTTTAGCAACAATATCAGCACCGATCGTCTTTAAGTCTAATGAAATGGAACCCGAAGGTTTAAGAACAAAGTCTACTGCACCTAAAGATAACGCTTTGATAGTAATTTCCGATCCACGTTTCGTCAATGAACTAAGCATTACCACTGGGATCGGTCTAGTCTTCATAATATGTTCGAGTGTAGTTATGCCATCCATCACAGGCATTTCAACGTCTAGAGTTACAACATCAACCTGAAGCCGTGCTAACTTGTCTAGGGCGTCCCGTCCGTTTCTTGCGGTGGCTACAACGTCGATATCAGGTTCACTGCTAAGTATTTCTGAAATTAGCTTCCTCATAAAAGCACTATCATCTACCACTAATACGCGGATACCCATTAATTTCACCTCAAATCTCGACAGGCTGTTGACCTACTGAAGTAACAATTACTATTCCTGTTTCGATTGATAATCTCATTTTTCTTCCTTTGTTTCCTGCTACCTGCTCTCCGACAATAGGGATTTGGTATTTTTCTAATTGCTCTCTTACAGCAATAATATTCTGTTGTCCAATACTCAATCCGTTAGCGGATAAATTATTAAAGATATTTGCTCCACCAGCTAATTTTGCTTCTAGCCTACGTTGCCTCGCACCGAGGGATTCAACCAGATCTATCAAGGCTTTCACACCTGTATCGGCATATTTACCTGGTAGTTCTGGGGCTTTTTCACTATTCGGATTTCTAGCTAGAAAAATATGCGCCATCCCTCCCACCTGAGCAACTGGATCGTAGATAGTTAGACCGATACACGAACCTAATCCGACAGTAGTCAATACTCCAGAAGACTTTAAAGCGGCCATTTCTCCCATGTTAACGAAAAGCTCTTGCATCAATATGCCTCCATACCAAGACTTTGAGCTAGTCTTCCGAAATCTTGCTCGCTAGGTAAGAATAGGATACTGCCTGAAATTTCAATTTCATCTGCGGTGAACATCGTTTTGATCAAGGTAATTATATCCGCAACGGCAGCACCGGCTAAAATACTATCCCAGACAGCACCCGCCATATCGATTGCAACAGCAGGAACACTAGGAGCTAAGAAAAGATCAGTCATTGTTGCTAATGCATTTAGATATGAGGTGACCATTATATTCCCAACTTCTTGGAGTGCAGATTGTCCTAGTTCGTCACTAATATCTACTTTGTTATCGGTTAATGAGCGAACTAGAGTCTTGGCGCTTTCAAAATCAAGAATGAATGCCATGTGACCCTGAATATCACCAGAAACTCCGATATAGATTCCAGCTACGATTTGATCCAGCGCTCCGATATGTGTTGAGATCTGATCAAAAGAAATTAGCAATATCTCTGGAACATCGATAACTAACCTTTTATTATCTAACATAGTTGATAAGGCAGTTGTGGCATGACCTGTTCCGATATTCGCCAATTCCTTGAGGAAATCTAATTGTTGATAATTCATTTCCATTCTTTATCCGCCTAACTGTTAACTTATAAACTAACCTGCAGCCTTTTTGAGAGCTTCAATAACGCGGTCTGGATCAAATGGCTTGACTAAGAAATCTTTTGCACCAGCATTGATCGCTTCGATTACCATAGGCTTTTGCCCCATAGCACTGCACACAATGATCCTTGCATCTGGATCAAATTTAACGATCTCTTTGATCGCAGTTATTCCATCCATCTTAGGCATGGTGATGTCCATAGTAACTAGATCTGGTCTTAGCCGCTTATATTGCTCGATAGCTTCCTCCCCATCTGCAGCTTCACCAACTACCTCGAATCCGCTCTTTTCAACCACTTTACGCAGATTCATTCTCATAAAAGCTGTATCATCAGTTATTAGTACTCTGTAGGACATTTTTCTCACACTCCTTGCTTAATAATTGTACCAGTATCTAGAATTAAAGCTACTCTGCCGTCGCCGAGTACTGCAGCGCCAGCAATACCAGGCACATCGCCTAGAATTTCACTGAGTGATTTAATCACAATCTCTTGTTGGCCTATCAGTTGATCAACTAAAAAACCAACCTTCTCTCCCCTGACATCAACGATGATCACTGATAGTAGATCATTTTTCATCTCGGTTTGTCCAAAGCCAAGGCATTCTGCCAGGTCGAATAAGGGGATTATTTCTTCGCGCACAACTATTACTTGTTTTCGTTGTACCGTTTTTATATCTTCAAGCGAAACATGAAGATTTTCCCTGATCGATTGAATAGGTATCGCATAAACATCTTCTTGACATTCGACCAGTAAAGTCTTGATGATCGCCAGCGTCAATGGTAGCCTAATCTGAATTGTGGAACCTTTTCCTGGCTCGGAAAACATTTCAATGCTTCCGCTCAAGGATTCCACTACTGTTTTAACAGCATCCATTCCCACTCCACGACCAGAGATATCTGAGACTTTCTCGGCAGTACTAAAACCAGGAGTAAACAAAAGTTCTACTGCTTCAGGAATCGAAAGTTCTTGGCTATCTGCAGGAAGCAATCCTTTCTCTATTGCACGTTTCTTAACCCGCTCAACATCAATTCCGTTGCCATCATCCGAAACTTCGATGATCACATATCCACCTTCATGTCTGGCACCGACATTGATTGTACCTTGTTCGTCTTTACCTGCCCGTATCCTCGCTTCAGGAGTTTCAATTCCGTGATCAACACTGTTCCTGATTAGATGCACTAGCGGATCTCCAATTTGATTAACCAATGAACGATCAAGTTCGGTATCCTCTCCAGATAAAACTAAGTTGATTTTCTTACCGCATTCTTGTGCTAGGTCTCTAACCATACGAGGAAAACGACTAAAGACTTGTCTAATTGGTACCATGCGCAATTTCATCGAAGCATACTGCAAATCAGTAGTAACTTTATCGAGTTGAGTCAGCGCATTTCTTTGCTGTTCGTTACCATCTAGATATTTTGCCATTTCTAATACCTGGGTTCTACTGATAACCAGCTCACCAACAAGGTTAATCAATGCATCCAAGCGTTCTGTTTCTACTCTAACAAATTTGTCCACAAATTGTGTCCTACTTGCTTGCAGAACGTCGTTTGGGCTACGCAAACTTGTGGCTGCCGCCTCTTGTTCCGCTTCCTCAAATTCTGGACGTACCGTTTCGCTCGGATCCAAAGGGATTGCTTCTACCTTGAAACTTTCAATTTCGGAAACTCTCTCAATTACTTCTTCAACAATAGATCTTGTTTCAGTAGAAACATAGACTAATGAAAACTCTCGGTCAAATTTTTCTTCTTCCAAATCCTCAACCGATGGAATCGCTTTAATTATTATTCCTGCTGACTCCAAAGCTTGGAATATAGTATAAACACGAACAGACTTGAGTAAGGTATTTTCTTTTAGAACTATCGTTATGTAATACCCATTATACCCTTGGGTCGCAGCCTGTTTTAAAACATCCTGATCTATATCATTTAACGATTTCTCTGCACCCGAGGTATCTAATCTTTCTTGATCTTCCTCTTTGGCAATGATCTTTCCGTTAGTCATCAACTCTTCTAAAAGTGAAATTACTTCACGAAAATCATCTATTTCTTCATCATTAATTGTTTGCTCTAGTAAGATTTCAAGAGTATCGATTGACTTGAATAGGGCGTTAACCACCTCAGAATTAGCACTTAACTCTCCAGTGCGCAAAAGATCAAGAATATTCTCCATTTGGTGAGTAAAATGAGCTAACTGTTCAAAGCCCATCGTACTAGCCATACCCTTTAGACTATGGGCAGCTCGAAACATATCATCTAGTACTGCGCGATCAGAGTTATTAGCCTCCAATGCCAGCAGGGAATCATTCAGAGACTGCAAATATTCACGAGCCTCCGCCTCAAAGATCTCCCGAAATTCATCCACGCATTGTTCCCCCTCTCAGCCGCTATTTAACACTACTGATTCTATCTTCGTGTGTCGTAATCTCAAGTATGCGGATACCAAACTGTTCCCCAACAACTACTACTTCACCTTTGGCGATCAAAGTATCGTTAGCGTAGACATCGATCGGCTCACCATCTAAAGTATCAAGTTCCATAATATATCCAGGACTGAGTTTCAAAATATTATTGATCGTCATGTTCGATTTACCAAGAATGGCGCGAATCTGAACAGGTATGTTCTTAATCAAATCGATATTGATGTTCTTCAGATAGATTTCTGAGGCGGCGGCTGCTTCTCTGGTTGCTTCACCTTCCGTAAGATCCGCCCAGTCTGTAAAAGCAGATACCGTTTGTGCCACCTCAATTGGCTCCTCAGTCTTCGACATCACATGATCCTGTGCATGAAGATTGGCCACCATTTCTTTTGCAAAAGGCAACTCGATAACTTGAAGCATTGTGCTATCAACCAAATCATCGATTTCGATCTTAAACATTATTACAGCTACTGGAACATCACTATGAACTTCGAACTTTGTGGACGAGAGATCTACTTTTTCGCTTGTCGGTGGGGATATATCTATTAGCCTAGCAAATAAGTCCGACATTGCAGTGGCAGCCGAACCCATCATCATATTCATCGCTTCAGTAACCGCGCTTAGGTATAATTCATCAAGTACTTGTGGAGGGTTTGTTCCGTCTTTACCCATCATTAAGTCTCCGATTACGGCAGCGTCTTGTTCCTTTATTACTAGCATATTTGAACCTTCAAGCCCAGCTAAGTATTCCACTTTAACTAAAATGCATGGAACAGGATAAATTTCATTTATCTTCTGCGGGATACTTACGAAGACCTCGGGAACGGTAATAACAACCTTGCGATTAATAACGGTGCTTAGAGCTGTTGCTGCAGAACCCATGGAGATATTTCCGATCTCAGCAAGAGTATCACGTTCCATCTCGGTCAAAACGTTTTCCCTCAGCTCGTCATTCATCAGAAACCCCCTCCGTATCCAATACTTGTTCAATCTTAATACCTAGTCTCCCACCTAAGCTACCAGGTGTACCCCTAAACTTAGTTAGTGAACCAACTTTAACGTCCAATAAATCATCTTTAAGCTTATTCAAAGGAATTACATCTCCAGGTTCAAGTTCCAATAAATCTGCTACCGTTAATTCAGCTGTACCTAACTCCACTTCAACTGGTACTTGAGCTGCTCTTACCTTCTCCTCAAGCAATTTGATCTTTGAAGGATCTGGTTGACGCAGTTGATCAAAGAAGCGATGCTGAGTAAGTTGCTTCATAATCGGTTCCAAAGTGCGATAAGGAATACAAATACTGATCATATCCTGAACTTCGTTTAGTTCAAAGGAAAGTGAAATCAGAATTACGATATCGCGATCCGCGGCGGATTGCAAAAATTGAGGGTTAGTTTCCAAATACTCATAATCAAAATGAATATCCGCAACTTCCTGCCAGGAATCCTTTAACATCTGGCAAAAGACGGTGACAACCTGCCTACGCAGAACAGCCATTTCGATCTCAGTAAGAGTCCGTTCAGGACCTTCCAGACGACCTGGTCCTCCGCACAAACGATCATGAAGAAGCGAGGCAATGCTAGGAGTAAACTGCACAACAACATTACCCTCAAGAGGCTCAGCACTTAATACGATCAATACCGTTGGATTAGGCAATGATCGGGTAAATTCACCGAAGGTCAACTGCTCAATCGATTCCACTTTTAAATCGTGCCTAGACCGAAGTTTGGCAGACATTATTCCACCATAGGTCGAACAAAACTGTTCGTGGATTCTCTCTAGAGCCCGGATCTGTTCCTTGGAGAATTTACTAGGCCTCTTAAAGTCGTAACGCTCGCCTTTTACACTAACCGCTTCAACAGGATCCTCAAAATCTGGTTTGACAATTTTATTCGCTGTTTTTATCAATAAATCAATCTCTTCTTGGGAAAGTATATCTTCCACGTATACTTCACCTCTTTGTTAAGGAAACGAGAGGGTTTTCCCTCTCGTTACTATATCGTCATAATTCGAGCTCTTCTTCAGTTATTTAAGTGTTTTTCTAGCTTGGAAAATTCCAGTGGTTCATTTTCGAGCATAATTCTATCGATATGTAATAGAATTAGTAACCTGTCATCATGTTTAGCGATGCCTTCAAGGTACGTTGAACTCAAGCCAGCAACGTTACTGGGCGGTGGATCAATGGCATCTGAAGGCACTCGTAGTACTTCCTTAACTTCATCTACTATGAATCCAACTTTGCTGGAATCAATATCGACAATAATTATCCGCGTATCTTGAGTTTCTTCTTCTTCCTCCAGACCAAATCTCTTCCGCAGATTTACGACAGGTATTACCTCACCTCTAAGATTTGTTACACCTTCGATGTATTTTGCAACATGTGGTAAGCGCGTTATTTCTGTTACCTTTATTATCTCACGTACCTTAGTAATACCAAGAGCAAACTCTTCTTCAGCGAGTCTAAACACTACAAATTGCTGTTCAGAAATAGCTGTTTGAGAAGTAGTCATTACAACTCCTCCGTTCATTATCGAGATTTTTCGACAAAAAACTTGGCTTCTATTCTGAACTAATTTATTCGATACCCAGTTTGGTATTTCCTGCCTAAATAACTAATTACATCTTTTATTTTCTGGGTTTGGCTATTAATGCAATAATACTTGCAAATACAACGGCGGCGGTAACACCTAACCCAGTAATCTCAAAAGCTCCTGTAAACAACCCTTCCCAACCTAGACGCTTAACTTCAGCGAGCATTCCACTAGCAATGGCACTACCAAAACCGCTTACAGGTATTAATGCACCAGCACCAGCAAATTGGATGAAAGGCTCGTAAATCCCTAATCCGTTTAGAATAGCTCCAGTTATCGTAAATCCAACCAGGACATGGGCTGGGGTTAGTTTGGTAGTATCCAACACAATTTGCCCTATCGCACAAATTGTTCCACCAACTAAGAATGCAATTAATAGACTCATTCTTCCTACCTCCTATACTTCAAGTACGATTGCATGACCGATTCCAGGGATTGATTCTCCTTGTTGAAAGGTTAGTGCATTCATTAACGCACCTGTAGCAATTAATAAGACGCGACGAAATCTCCCTTGGTACATTTCTTTCATCACATATCCAATCGTTACCACCGCAGCACAAGCACAACCACTAGCGCCGGCTCCAACATCTTGTTGTGGTGAAAATATTAAGTCTCCAGCGTCCTGGTGTTTATTACCTAGTGAAATTCCTTTCTCCTTGGCAAGTAACCCAAACATCTTTTTCCCTTGGGACGCCAAATCTCCCGTCAAAATCAAATCGTAATCAGCAACGGAACGATTAGTATCTTGTAAATGTTGCACCAATGTATCCACTGCCGCGGGAGCCATTGCCGATCCCATATCATTTACATCTTTTAATCCCATATCAATAACTTTTCCAAAGGTTGCATGAGTGACCTTGATACCATCGCCAGCATTTGCTAAAATTGATACCCCCGCACCTGTAACTGTTACTTGGTTGGAAGTTTTCCGTTGGATATTTAACTCGATCGGATACCGAAACTGTCTTTCGGCGGTTTGATAATGACTAGTTGTTGCGACCAACACTTTATCTGCATAACTACCGTCTATTAAAACTGAACCGAGACCTAACCCTTCTGCATAAGAAGAACAAGCGCCATAAATACCGATGAATGGAACTCCTAGTGTTCTGGCACTGAAAGAAGAGCTAATAATTTGGTTTAGAAGATCACCTGAAATGTAATAATGGATCTCTTCCTTTTTCAATTTGGCTTGGGCTAACGTTTGTTCGATTGTGGATTCTAGCATCTTTAACTCGGCCTTCTCCGCGGTCTTTTGTCCAAGCATTGGGTCCTCTAGAATATCATTAAAATACTGAGCTAAAGGGCCCTTACCTTCATCAGGGCCAACTGTTGCAAAACTCGAGATTATGCGTGGTGGATTGCGAAATACAATTGTTTGTTGTCCAACACGGTTTTCAGCCATATTTCTCACACCTTCCTTACGGGAAAAGACCTAGTAACGAGGCTTTGATTAAAGTAACCAGGAAACCAGCTAAAATTCCGTACACTAGTACTGGGCCAGCAATTACAAACATTTTTGCAGCCATTCCTAAAAGAAACCCTTCACGTCTAAACTCCATAGCCGATGCCACAACAGTATTAGCAAATCCAGTAATCGGAATGGCTGCGCCAGCACCACCGATTTCCCCAAGGATATCATAAACACCAAATCCAGTAGCCATCGCCCCTAAGAAAATCATAAAAGCTAGCGTGGTGGCAGCTGCTTCGCCTTGAGTTCGTTCAACGGTTGAAAAATAATTTAATGCTATTTGCCCAATTAAGCAAATGGAACCGCCAATAAGGAAAGCTAACACTACATGTTTTAAAATTGGTGTTTTTTTGGAATGGCCCTTTACCAATTCCTGATATTTCTTTTGTTCTGCTTTTGTTTTTGGATCCATAGGTTGGTTATCATCCTTTCCACTATCTTAAAATCATACCTATTATTTATCACAACATTAGTTTCTATTCGATTAGCTGGATAAAGGATGAATACCACACCGTAAATCGACACACACTAAAATTGAACTATAGATGGCCGAGTTAAGATCACTTCAGTGGTCGAGCGACTGGTCAGAAATGGCTTGAGCGAAGGTTGTTAAGAGAGCTTTTAGGATTGATTGAGGCTATTATCGGTCTTAGTTGGTCTAAGTGGTTATCTTAACAGCTGAACCAAGACAAATGGGATTGTTCAAGTTATGATCAACTGCCGCAAGGTAGTTGGTTGTAGCAAAGGATAGACCCGTTTGTTGGGAAAAGATCTTTATGGGTTGTGATAGTTTTCAATAGGATCGTTAGACTCTGTTGGTAGCTTAAGCGATTCATAGAGGTCGGAGCGAAGGTCATCTGAGGTTCAAAAAAAGAGAGCTTTTACTATCCACAGTAAAAGCTCTCTTTCATTCTTTGTCATCAAGTCTGACTAATAACAATCAAACTATTTTACATATCCAAGTAATACACTAATAGCAGCAACTCCAATTGCGATATAGGTAGTGCTCTTGGCAGATTTTATCTCCTTTTCCATATTGGTTTTATAAGAAGCAAAATCTTCCTCGAGAGTTTTTAGTTGTCGTTCCAATCTTTGCTCTCGTAACAAGTTGGCATTTAATTGCGCATAGATTTCGTCAGTTACAGTTTTTGTCAGTAACGCTAACTCATCTTCGGATAAGCCTACTTGTTGCTCTAACGAATCTAAACGTTTGTTTATCTCTGAAGCTAAGGCTTCTCTATTCTGTCCTTCTCTAGTAATTCGGATCGCCAAGTTCTGCATATCTTTTTCCATCTCTTGATTTCTAGTAGTGATGGAGTTGATTTGCCCAGTCAATTTCTCGATGTCCTTGACGAATTGACCGTCAGTACGCCCGACTAAATCTACCAAACTGTCCAGTGATTCTTCAAGAGTTTTTAATTGCTGTTTTAATTCATCTAGATCTTTTCTTAACGTACTATCATCAGCTTGCATAGCAACAAAGACTGCGGCTTTTTCGCTCGCCCAATTTTCAAGTTCGCTTAAGGATACTCCTTGTTCCAATAAAATAGATTCGAGAGCAATTAAGGCGTTTTCTACATCCGAGAGGGACTCTTTAAGAGTTGCAATTGCTTCAATTTGCTCAGCTAATGAAATGGCATGTTGTTCAATTGTTTCATTTTGCTTCTTAATCTCATTATAGATATCTGCTTTGATTTTTTCCACTTCTTCTTGCAAATCGGTTTGCGATGCTACCACTCTGCTTACCCTATCCTCGGTGATTTGGAGCATAACTTGTGTATTTGCTAATTGTTCTTCTACTGCATCTTTTTGAGCATACCATTGAACAAGTTCTTCCCGAAATTCGATCGTTAACTCCTGTAAAAGCTCTAGATCATCGATCGAACTGCGAACTCGCCCAGCTTCGATTTCATCAAGAATTCGGGCAATCGTTATCGCTAACGTATAACGATCAACAGCCTTGGTTCCTTGAAAAGATCCGTCTTCAAACACAGTTAAGTAACCTTTGTTCACTAACGATACCACCGCTTGGTATGCCCAGTGGTCAGGAGGTACGTCTTTAACGTTCGCACTTACTGGTACAATACCAACCATTCCCATCACCATCGTAACTACAAGAACCCAAATGCCTAGTTTTTTCACAATACTAACCTCCACCCTTAAGGTTTTACAACTATCTCACGCTCGATCACTTGATAGTTCGTGATCTCGCCTGTTTCATCACGAATAACCAGATTTTCTAAACCTATCAGTGTCTTACCTGGAGCTTTAGCTCTAAAATGAATAGTAACCAATGAGCCAAAGGCTAATGGCAAAGGTGTGCCTCCCCGTTCGCCACTGATATTACTCACCCGTCCAGTATAGTTATCTACAGAGGATACGGACCATGGTAAAAATACAGGAGGATTGGTAGTTTCATCAACAAAGAGCGAACCTCTACTGATATCTAACTTTCGTCCGACTATTTCCACTACCTCTGGGTCATAGACTAGATCAAGACTTGCACTCTGAAAATCAACAATATTGGTTGCTAATACGGTTACCGAAAAATGGTCTCCTGCTTTTATATCGCCACCATGAACCACTCTTGGTTCCTCAACAATAATCTTTGGTTGCAAACCTGGGATGAATATCCAATTGTTTGTAACTTCGCGTCCAACACTGGAGTTTAGATACAGTGAATAGTACAGATTTCCAGATACACCTGTTGGCTCCAAACGCCAATTTACTCTCACTTCTTCACCAGGTCGGATGGTACCAGGATACTTGGTTGCCCGTTCACCTGGAGCTAGCTTCAATCCAAAAGGACAATAGATAGTTAGACCCACGCGATAAGCATCGCTATCGCCCACATTTCTTATAATTGCGGTAGCTTCAAACGGTACAGGTGTTAGACGTTCTGATTGAATGGTCAAATGAGTAGTACCGACAAAGTCGAGCTGAAGCTTGGCGGGGCGAATAATTTCGATATCCCTTTGCACACTGTTTGACTCACTATTAATCGCATCAACCGTTACTTTGTAAGTAACTTTTCCACTCACTTTACCAGTCGGAATCACCATCCAGCTAGTTTGGATAGTCTCGCCAACCTGCAAATTACCTAACCTTCGTTCGTTTTGACCATCTGCTAACTGCAAACCTTCTGGCAGATCCAGGGTTGCAACTACGTCAAGAGCCTCACCTTTTCCAGTGTTTTGGACATAAGCCACTAGCGTAAAGCTTTGCTGTGAAAGCTCGTCAGCAATCACTTGTGCAGGCGAGGTTACTCCTACCGAAATCTCCCCAGGGGCGATTGTAACTCCACCTAAACCGTAATAAGCAACGTAACTACGACTCTCCCCTGCTCTTAACGGAACAGGATCCCAAAAAAGAGCAATCGCACTATCTAATTCGAATTCACCTTTTCGAGTAAAATCTCGTCCTGGCTGAAAATCAAAATTCCAAAGATCATCTGCTAAACTACCCCAGTTGGTGAAGTACACACGATCAGGGATTGAAACCTGATCGCTTCGCAAAGTGCCTTGCGACATAACCTGAGGATCAGACAACGAATCAAATGCCTGCCAAAACTCAGGCATATTATCACGATAAAAAACTGAATCTGTCAACAACGCCTGATCATTAACTCTGAAAGGAGCTCCATCGTTCTCACCAAGCATAGTATCAAGCATAATTCGCAAGCCTACCATGTGGGAAACATTATCGACGTTATGAAGTTCATACTCGATCCGAGCGGTATCTAATAAGCCAGTTGTACTGCTCCTGGCGAAACTTAATCTTTGTGTTACTTCAATCGGACCAGTTTTCCAGGTACTTATGATCGCTCCATCCTCAATGGTCGGTGCTTGGATCATTTCGCCGAACAAACCCTCGCGACCAGACCTACTATTGGTTTGACCCCCGAAGACCCAACTCTCGTTACCAATTCGAATGGTAGTATACGAAGTCCAAGGTTCATTACCGCCATAAATCAAATGTTTATTTTGGTCGGTATTCCGTTCTGGGTCACCACCTGTTGTCCCTACTGAGAATCTGCCAACATTAAACTCCCCTGTATTTACTACGATGCGAATATATTCGTTAGCGATCTCTAATTTTGATTCAGAAGCATAGGCTGATCCGCTAGTAAAAAACAGCACCGTTATCAAGAGAAGGAATACCATTAAGTTTGTTGCTCGAACTTTGAAAGAAGCCAAGACTATTCCTCCTTTATCGAAATTACCCATTCAGTTTCACCAAACAGTGGTTCACCAGCAACTTCTTGTCCAATTTCAAAAGGAATACCCATTACAAGTAAGTAGTCATGTGTCGCACTTTCAAATATATAATAATTGCTTTTAACTGAGAGCAACGCTTGCTGATCCAACCTTGTATCTCCAGAAGATTCCTTGATCTTAACGTCAAGTAATTCTCCCGAAGCTGATACATAGATTTCTAACCAAACTACACCCTCAGCGCCATCATCGTATGCCCTTTTTGGATAAACAGGTGCTCTACCGCCACCGAATAGACTACTTCCAGATGGAACTGGTGGTGGTGCAGGTGGTGCAACTGGTGCATCTCCTTCTCCGGAACCTTGTTGACCTGCTTCTTCATCAACACCCGCAGTATCTTCTGTGCCCGATCCACTAGAACCTTGATCCTCAAAGATCTCTTCTGGAAGCGATTCGACAACAATAGCCTCCTCTACTTCTATCTCAACTGGTTCTAATTCTTTCACTTCTTCAACCACAACAGTATGAGAGCTGGATTCACTTGTAAGCAATCCTTCACTTTCGATCGGAGTAGGTTCTAACTCCTTGATAACCTCTGGTTCTGGTTGCACAGGAACTTGTGCCTCTTGTTCTGGCTCAGTTCGTGGTCGAGGTAATGGGGTGACGCTTTCTTCCCGTGCTGGCTCGACAGCCTCAGAAACAGCTAAGTGTCTTGGTTGACCTGGATTTGGCTTGGGCTCGTTAACCCTCGGTGCCAAAGTTCGCGATAAAGGATCGCGATATGTAGAAGGCTCAAAGGTAGAAGGTCCTTCATAGTGCACAATCTGAATAACCCCGCCTCCAGTACGACTGCTAGGCACATTCGAAATAAAAAACGAATTCCACAATGGATAGGTTAAAAATAGTACCAGATGTAATAAGAAGGACACAAACAACCATGTGCTCAACGATTGTTCATCATTGTAATACATTTAATCACCCTTTATTTTTGGGATTCAACCCTTCCTTCTATCTCACTGGTTCGGTTGTTCCTAAACCAAATTTCTCTACTCCGCCAGCACGAATATAATCCGCAGCTCTAATAATGGAGTTATAATCCGCATGTTTGTCGCCTTTGACAATAACAAAGGTATTCGGATCCGTTTTGACAGCTTCGCGGACGATAGCTTGAATCTCTGGTCCAGTTACTACCTTACCTTCCAAGTAAAAAATCCCGTCTCTATCAACTACAACCTCTAGTTGGATATTTTCTTGAGGATTACCTGTAACCGCTTCTGGTAGCTCCACTTCCATCCCCATACTAGATTGATAAAAATTAGCAAAAACCATGAAAAAAGTTACCAGAAAAAACATGATATCGATTAACGGCACGATATTTGGTTGTGGATTTCTTCGCCTTGAACGATAAAAGTTCATTAATAATCACCTCTTGAATCTAATACCTCCAAAAGTTCATTACTCCTCTTGGTCATGTCTGCCGTAAATCGATCGATTAAACTGGTGAGATAAGTATAAATCACCATCGTAGGAATAGCAATAATAAGCCCAGTTGCAGTAGTAATTAAAGCTTCGGCAATACCTGCACTTAGCTCCACAGCAGTACCAAGTCCGTGCATGCCAGCAAGAACGTCAAAACTTTTAATGATACCAGTTACCGTACCCAAAATTCCTAATAGAGGGGCGATAACAGAGATCGCCTCTAGAATACTAAGCCAGCGTTCCATTTTAAAGATCTCTTCTCTTCCTATTTCTTCCATTTTAGCTTTAATTTCTTCTTTATCACGATCATAATGAGCAATTCCTGATGCTAAAGTAGCAGCGACTGGCCCTCTTGTTTTCTTTGCTAATTGAACAGCTTCTAATACTTTTCCTTGTCCTAGGGCTAATCTAATTTCATCGATTAAATCCTCGGTATCTACCCGTGCCTTTAATAGATACCATAAACGTTCTAATCCGACAGCTAGCGCAACCACTGAACAAAAAATCAATGGATACATTACTGGGCCGCCTCGTACAATTAAGTCAAGCATGAATACCCCTCCAATTAGTTGCTAAATTAGACATTGAATTTCTCACCACTAAATTCGCCATACCTACTTAATATTCCTTTCGTTATTCTATAACAAATAACTGGGGTCATAAAAATAAGCCGCAAAATTTTGCGGCTTATTCGGGTATTTTAACTTGCCTTTTTAATTCGATCATTGCGGCGAAGAAATTCATCTTTTAGAATGCGCATCAACAAGATTTCCCGAAACCCTTCATTGTTTTCGGTTGAGCGACGAAGTCTACCTTCTTTTTTAAAGCCTACCTTTTCGTAACATCTAATTGCTCGATGATTATCGGCATATACCCTAAGATAGACACGAGAAAGATTAAGGTTTAAAAAGGCGAATGCCAATAGGGTTCTAACCGAATCGGTTCCATAACCCTTATCCCAAAGCACCTTTTTGCCGATCCTAATCCGTAACTCGGCATCTCCGCTTCGCCAAGTAATATGATCCAGTTCGATATCGCCAATCAATTCTTTATTCAATTCGATTGCAAATCTTTCTTGATAGCGATTACTCTTACTTCTTTTTAGCCATTGGTGACATTCGCTCAATGTTAGAGGATAATCACCCTCGCTATATGAATTGATTTCTGAATCATTTGACCAGGCGACAAGATCCTCAAAATCAGATTCTTGGATTGGCCGTAGGCTAATTTTCTCCCCTTTTAGTTTCATGTTCAATTAGCACTCCTTCTGAAGATTGGATTACGATCCTGTGCTACTCGATAAGGGAAATATACCACAAACACTATGTAGAGATTTCTCGCTTTCTTCTCATTAACCTTTAAGTAATACTAACCTATATTCCTAGAATATGGCTCTGTTTTAATAGTTGCTCCGCCCATTCATCAGGGATGGTCCATTTCCCTATCATAATCGTATCCTTACCAGAAGGACCATGGCAATCCGAACCACCTGTTGGAAGTAAATTTAGCTCGCTAGCGAGGTTAGAATAAAAGGAAGTTCTTTCCTCGCTATGTTCAGGGTGAATTACCTCGATTCCTTTTAGTCCAAAACTTTGAAACAAACGGATGCTGGCAATTTCCTCTTCTAAAGATCTAAATCCGATCGCCCCAGGATGAGCTAGCACGGCTAAACCACCTGCAGAGTAAATTAGTTTAATCGCTTTCTCCACAGTAAGTTTAAAGCGTTCAATATATGCTGGTTGCCCCTTGTTAAGAAATTTCTCAAAAGCCTCTTGTCTCGTTTTCACATACCCTCTCGCCATCATCACATTAGCAAAATGTAATCTCCCTATATTCTCGCCTTTTGCCTCCGCAACAATTTCTGTTAGATCGATCTCCATTCCTAGTTCGTTTAACCTTTCAACCATTTTCTGGGCGCGATAAAATCTTGCATCACGCATTTTGGCGAGCTGATTTTGCAACTTCTGATCCTGGTAATCAAATCCGTAACCCAAAATATGGATATCATAATGTTCGAAATACGCCCCTAGTTCAATGCCTGAGATAATGGAAATACCATGCGGAGCACCCTTGAGTGCCAAAGCGATTCCCTCAGTAGAATCATGATCGGTGATCGAAATATACGAAAGGCCTAGTCTGTAAGCTATTTCCCCAATCCTTTTAGGCTCCCATTTACCATCGGAAGCGGTGGTATGAATATGCAAATCCGAAGACATTAATCTACTCCTAACTAAGAATAATTAATAATACTTGCGCATTTCAAGCATAATCCGCTTTTCAATTCTTGATACCTGCGCCTGTGATATACCGAGAATCTTCGCCACTTCTGTTTGGCTTTTCTCGGCAAAATAGCGTAGCATCAGAAATTTTTGATCCTCTGGTTCTAGCTTTTCCATCATGCGCTTGATTATGATAGTGGTATCTTCGCCTGGATCGGCTTGAGTTGCGGCAATCTGATCTTCTAGCAATAATGGATCTCCATCATTCTCATGGATAATCTGGTGCAATGAGTGCACTGGTTTAATGGCATCTAAAGCGACCACTATATCTTCTCGATCCACACCTAAGTGTTCTGCAACTTCCTGAACGGTTGGTGTTCGACCCAAATCAAAAGTTAACTGCTCTTGAATTTGGATAGCCTTTTGTGCAAGTTCTTTTAAAGAACGAGAAACCCTTATGGTAGATGATTCACGTATGTAACGCTTAATCTCCCCGACAATCTTAGGAACGGCATAAGTAGAAAAACGCACGTTATAAGAAAGATCAAAACCATCGATAGCCTTCATAAGCCCGATCGAGCCGATCTGAAACAAGTCATCGCTGTCAAAGCCTCGATGCTGGAATCTTTTCACTACGCTAGCTACTAAGCGCAAATTATTTTCGATCAAGATATTCCTGGCTTCTAGATCGCCTTGTTGTGAACGACGTATCAAACATTTAATCTCAGCATCAGACAATCTTTTGTTAGGTAGGACTTTGATATAATCGTAATCCATTTAGATCACCTAATACATAGCAGTCTTTGGCGTTTTTTCCATTATTACCTTTGTTCCCTTTTCTTTTTCAGAAATGATTTCAACTTTGTCCATACATTCCTTCATCCAGAGAATTCCGCTACCAAGATGATCCATTTTCGTCTCTGGTTCCGATTCTTCATCTTCATCAGGAGAAAACCCCTTGCCAAAGTCTTCGATAATTATCGTCAGCGTTTTGCCATCATGCGATGCTTCAACAATAATTAGTTCAGGTTCATTTTGGTACCCGTGAACTATTGAGTTAGTAACCGCTTCATCAACTGAGTCTTTGATATCTTCAATTTCTTCCAGAGTGAATTCTAGTTGCGAAGCAAAAACCGCCACTGTCGTTCTGGCAAATCTGGCATTTTCAGATAGGCTTGGAAACTCGATTCTCATCCAGTTTTTTCTATCTTCCACTGCTATCCCTCCCTAGCTTGAGTAACGCCTCATTTGTTGAGTCGACAAAAGAAGCTATTCTTTCTACTCCCGAGATTTCTAATAAACGCTTTACTCTTGGGCTCGCTTTCACAAAAATTAACTTTCCGCCTCTTTCTTGGATAGCTCTATAACGGCCGATTATCACTACCAAGCCTGTACTATCAATAAAGTCAACATATTCCAGATCCATTAGAATGTTTTTGATCTTCGGGTTTTCTTTCAGGTAATTATCGATTGAATCCTTCATTGGCTTAGATGTATGCAGATCTAGTTCTCCCGTTAAAGATACTAGCAGCACATCATCAAGCACTTTGAATTGCTGTTCCATTTACTCCCCTCCACTTTTAGATCATAAAATACTTTTTCGGGTTGAAATGGCAAAGTCCTGCTTAAAAGGCAAAAAACGGGAAAAATTCCCGTTTTTGCCAATTTACAAACTCATTAGTCATTCACTGAACAACTTGGATTATTGAGCGCATCATCCGAAAGACCAGCGTAAAAAACCCAGCTCGTTTAATTTCACTAGTTACAGTCAAATTAGCCGAACCTAGCTTTTGTTCATTAAGATATCCATTGATCTCGCCGATACTTTCTCCAGGCATTAAAGGGAATTCTATATTTTCTTTTAAAATATATTTTGTTTCGACTTGCTTTTCTTCACCGCGCTCAATCGTAACATTTAGATCTTCAGCCAAAACGATCTTAACTTGTTCAGGAACAGCCTTTTTTAAGATAACTGTATCAATTTCTTCACCCTGGGTATGCACAGTGTAATTACGGTACTTTCTAAAACCATAATCTAGAAGAGTACGCACATCATTTTCCCGATCCGCTTCCGTCTCGCTACCAAACACGACACAAATAAGGCGCAAACCATCTCGCTGAGCTGTAGCAACAATGCAATAACCAGCTTCTGACGTAAACCCTGTTTTAATGCCGTCCACCCCTTGGTACCGTCTTAATAAACGATTATAATTCCATAATTGAGGTCGTTGACTACCATCTTTCCTCATTGTGTATTCATACGTAGAGACAAAATCCATCATCAACGGAACATTAATCACATGCTGTGCCAACTTAGCTGCATCTTTAGCACTCATTGCGTGAGGACTTCCGTCCGCTACTGGAAGACCACTTGAATTAGCAAAAATCGTGCTTTCTAAACCTAATTCTTTTGCACGTTTATTCATTTGCTTAACAAAGGCCTGCTCTGAACCAGCTATATACTCAGCAACCGCTACGGATGCGTCGTTTGCTGAACCTACAGCTATCGCATACACTAACTCCCTTAGGGGAAATTGCTCTCCTGGTTCTAACCACACATGGGTACCCATAATCGAAGCTGCGTAAGGGCTAACACTTACGATATCATCAAGCGAGATTTTTTCAGCAGCCACCGCTTCAAGGATAAGGGTTAAAGTCATCATTTTGGTCACACTAGCCATTGGTAAGGGTTGTTCTGAATTCTTTTCATAAAAAACCATGCCACTACGAGCATCGATCAGAATGGCAGCCTTACCATTTATTTCAGGTACCTGAGCCATTACACTGGAAGTAAACACTAATACCGCGATCAAGAATACTGCCCCAAAGAAACTAGCCCGTCTCATCCTTTATCACCCGCCCTTTAAATCATTCCTAATAATAAATATGGGGCCAATGGCCCCAATATACGTGATTTTCTTATTCTAAATCTTTCGACGTGACTTTTCCATAGATCAAGTCATGGTAGGCTGGTTTAACACTGCTTAATTTGTAGGCACCTCTGATCTTTTCCGCAACTCCAGAAATGACATCTTGGCTATTACTATAAATAACAGCAATTCTTTCATCAGCCCTAACAAAATCTCCAATCTTTTTTCTCATCTCCAGACCAACCGCTAGATCGATTTTCTCATCCTTACTTCCACGTCCAGCACCTAGCTTCATTGCACTTAATCCAATTTCCTTAGTATCAATTTCTGTTACATATCCTTCTCGGGCAATCTTAACATCATATTTATACTTTGCTTGCGGCAATAAATCCAAGTTATCAACTACTCTCCTATCTCCACCTTGAATCTCAATCATTTCGGCAAATTTTTGTAGGGCTTTCTTACTCCTTAGCTTACTTTCTAAAAGTTTTCGCGCCTCTGATTCGTTAGCTGAACATCCTGCTATTACTAGCATCGATGAGCCTAATTGCACCGAAAGTTCAACTAAATCCTCTGGCCCCTCTCCATTAAGAGTAAGGATCGCCTCTTGCACTTCCAATGAATTACCAACCAAGCGTCCTAATGGTTGATTCATATCAGTTATATAGGCGATGGTTTCCTTACCGACTGTTTTTCCAATACCAACCAAGGTACGAGCGAGTTCGAAAGCCTCTTCTACTGTTGCCATAAAGGCACCATTTCCTGTTTTTACATCTAAAACAAAATTATCAGCGCCTGAAGCTATTTTCTTACTCATAATTGAGGAAGCGATCAACGGGATTGAATCAACAGTTGCAGTTACATCTCGCAGCGAATACAGATACTTATCTGCTGGCGCCAATTCATTTGTCTGAGCAATTACGCTTAACCCTATTTTGTTTACCTGCTGAATAAACTCTTCTTTCTTTAAATTGACATTAAAACCAGGAATACTTTCCAATTTATCGATCGTTCCGCCAGTGTGGCCCAGACCTCTACCAGACATCTTGGCAACCTTCACTCCGCAACTCGCTACCAATGGAGTTACAACCAAAGTTGTTTTATCGCCAACACCGCCTGTGGAGTGTTTGTCAATCTTTTTCCCCTGTATACCGCTTAGATCAACGATTTCCCCCGAATGAGCCATTTTTAAAGTAAGATTTGAAATTTCTTTCCTGTCCATACCCTGAAAAAATATAGCCATACAAAGGGCTGCTACTTGATAATCAGGGATCGCCCTGGTAGTGATACCTTCCACAAAAAATTCAATCTCTTGCTCACTCAAATTTAAACCATCTCGTTTTTTGGCAATCAAATCAACTACTCGCATCAGCCTCACCTCGACAGATTTCTTTAAAGAAACTTGTCCCCGCCAGATTTGCTTCGATACCAAAGAATTCAGCGATTGTTGCCGCAACATCGGCGTAAGTAGAACGAATTCCAAGATCAATAGGACGAACATTCTTACCATAAACTAATAACGGTACATACTCGCGAGTGTGATCTGTGCCTGGGAAGGTTGGGTCACAGCCATGATCAGCTGTGATACACAATATATCATCACTACCTAATGCATCGATTAGTTCTGGTAGTTGTGCATCCAATGCCATCAAACCAGCAGCATATCCTTCAACATCATTTCGATGCCCCCAGAGCATATCAAAATCCACACAGTTTGCAAAGATCAACGAAGGCTCCCCAACTGTCTTAAGGTAGTAAAGAACTCCATCAAGAGTTTCCAAATTGTTATGCGCTGCCAACGAATTAGTAATTCCCCGATTAGCGAAAATATCGGCGATCTTGCCAACTGTGTTCACTTGAATATTGTTCTTGATTAAAAAATCTAGGATAGTTTTAGCGAAAGGTTCGATACTAAAGTCACGACGCCTATTCGTTCGTTGATAATTACCACTCGTTCCTATAAATGGCCTTGCGATCACTCTTCCAACATTATGCGGACTGACAAGTAACTTTCGAGCAATTCTGCACCATTGATATAAAAGTTCCACATCGACAACTTCTTCATGAGCAGCAATTTGAAAAACACTGTCAGCCGATGTGTAAACGATCGGATCTCCAGTTTCTACATGTAGATCTCCCAACTCTTGGATGATTACGGTACCTGAGGCAACTTTATTGCCAATAACCTTGCGATCAATTCTTTCTTCAAATGCCTTAATAATCGATTCAGGAAAACCATTTGGATACGTTGGGAAAGGTTCTTCCACAATCAAGCCCGCCAACTCCCAATGACCTGTTGTGGTATCTTTACCCGCAGATTTTTCCGCCATTTTTCCAAACGCCGCTCGATGATCTTTTCTTCTTATTACACCCTGGATATCGATAATATTTCCTAGCCCTAGTGTCTCTAGATTCGGTAGAGAGATCCCTCCAATATGCCGTGCGATATTTCCTAAAGTATTACTTCCTTGATCCCCATAGGCAGCAGCATCTGGTAAAGCACCTACCCCAACACTATCAAGCACCAAGAGAATGAATCGCTTTTTCATCATTATCCCTCCATATTTCGCTTTGCTCTAGGATGTGTCTGATCATAAACGTTTAATAAATGTTCGGAAGTTAGGTGGGTATAGATCTGCGTTGTTGCAATATCTACATGACCAAGCATTTCTTGCACTGACCGCAAATCAGCGCCATTTTGTAATAAATGAGTTGCAAAGGAATGCCTCAGTGTATGTGGCGTTATTTCTTGCTTAATACCTGCTAATTTACCATATTTCTTTAAGATTTTCCAAAAACCTTGCCTCGTCATCCTTTTTCCCCGCATATTTACAAATAATGCCTGCTCCCTTAGTGATTTTACAATTTTGCCACGCGAAAACCTCAAATAATCATCAACCGCCCGTTGAGCTGAGCGACCTAAGGGAATAATCCGTTCCTTACTACCTTTCCCAAAACAGCGGACAAATCCAAGCGGATCAATATCACCGATATCGAGCCCAATCAATTCTGATACTCTCATTCCTGTTGCGTAAAGAACCTCAAGCATTGCCTTATCTCGATATCCAGCTTCAGTAGTTAAATCTGGAACAGCTAACAAACAATCAACCTCCTCCATGGTTAGAACCGCTGGAAGTTTTCTCTCTTGTTTTGGCGAATCCATGAAGGCACAAGGATTGTGTTCCAGCTTGTCCTCCAGGACTAGAAATTGAAAAAACCCTCGGATGGCTGTTCCCTTACGAGCTAAACTACTAGGGGCTTGTCCTTCCATTTTTAAGCGATGAAGAAAACTTAAGATAGTGAACGGATCAACATCCTCAATAGATTTATCAAGTTCAAAACAAAAATCTAAAAATTGTATTAGATCGTTTCGATAGGCTTCAATGGTATTCTGAGCAAGACCACGCTCAATCAACAAATGACTTAGATAGTGCTCTAAAAAATCCAACCGATTCCCTCCTAAAGAAACCTATTGCCGAACTCAATTAAAATTGGGGTTAAAAATGTTTCCACTAAGGCCCCCAACCCTAGCAAACACCAACTAAAAATCACCATGATCGCACAGCCAAAAAATTGGTGATAGATATTTTCATTATTTAAGCCGATAAGTGTTTTTAGTGCCGCGAAAGAAAATGATAGAGAGGCTGTTGCCCCGATAATGATCGCTGGAACAATAATTAGATTATGGGGTAAGATCGAAAGAAGGGTTAAAAATACACCTCTTAAAACAAGGTCCTCAACCAGGAACCCGATCGTAAATCCCAATACAAAACCTCTTAAAAAAACCAAGGCAAGAATAAAAGGCGAACCAATTACGCTTAAACCCAGTAGCCACATCAATCCTGTAGTTTTAACAATATTGTCAACCATTCCCTGGTGCGCAAGTTCAGCTCGGTTAAGAGAATGAATTTCCTCGGGAACAGACGTAAAAATACTGTGTAAATAATTAGATAAATCTTCCTTCTGATTCGTAGATAAAGTTTTCACTGTTAAAGCGCCAAATCCTGTTCCTATCGCAAAAACTAGTACTATGATCAAAATAAAAATCATTCGCCGCTGAATATACCCATTAAAAATATCCCAAAACGTCCTGAATTTTGGCATTTTATACCCCCGTTGCCTGTCTTAATAAATTCTATGTTCGGCAACGGCTGGTTATGCTAAATGCCCAGTATCATTGATCGCCTCAATAAACCAATCGTGTTTATGAGAAATTATCGAAAGGCCAGCATTGTCTAACTGAAATCTATGGATCTGATTGGAATCAAGTTTCAGAAAAAATCCGATTGCTAGACGAATCGCACCTCCATGGGAAACCACTACGATTTCATCATTTGGATGCATATCGTTAATTTTTTGTAAACAATCCACTATTCGCTTTTGAACCTCCCCAGGAGTTTCAGCACCTGGTATTCTAGTGGTTTCCCAAAGGGTTTTCCTTTGTTGATAGAGTTCAGGATACTTTTCCTGAATCTCCTTTCTAGTTAGACCTTCCCAGATTCCAAAGGACATTTCTCTCAAACTTTCATTTGTCTCGATAGAGATTTTGTGATAACTTGCTATTTTTTCAGCAGTGCATTTAGCACGCTGTAAATCGCTACTAAACACTGCTTTTATTTTCCTAGAGGCTAATCTTAATGCGATTCTTTCTGCTTGATGTTTGCCTTCCTTTGATAAGGGAATATCTTTTTGGCCTTGATAACGCCCATGTTTATTCCATTCTGTTTCACCATGTCTCACTATATAGATTCGTCCCATTATTTCCCCTCTTGTTTCCGCTCTGCCACCAGTGCCGCGCTCATACCAGAAGCTATAGCACAATGAAAAAACGCGGGATCATCCTGTGGTCCTCTTTTCATCGAACTTAGTTCTAATCCGCTTTTGATTAACTTTTCAAAAACGGGGGTGGTCTCAATCCACACAATTTTATATCCTAGCTGCTCAAGGTGAAGCAATTGCTCATTTATCCGCTTGTTTTCTTTCAATATTAATGGCACTGCGATTTTGCCACGAACCAAGGAGATCTGTTCTAAAGCAGTTAAAGTATGATGGCTGATCCCTTGATGACGTTCTCTAGCATCAGCTAAACTAACCCTTAAAATTGATATTGGAGTCCCGCCGAGTGAATTTATCGCGTTGAGAAAAACACCCTGTTCAACAGCTGTAGTTCCGAAACGAGTGTCAGTTCCTACTACCCCAGGACCCATAAGTATTATAGCCGCATCAGCCTGACAAACATGCTTGGCGGCCAAAAGTGCGCTAAACACATTTACTGCCTCAAAATCGCCGCCAAAGGCATTACCGAAAGTGATCGTTTTATAAATCAATCCCCTTTGTTGCAATACAGGTACGATTCTACTGAAACTGAGTGGCAAGGCTGCTCCATCGCTCATCAAATATACTAATCTTTTAGCGGTAGTAAAATTAAACGCAAATGCTGCTGGAGCAAGCATACTATGCAAGGTGCCAACAATTACTGGTAAACCATCGATAGATTTAGCTTCTTTTAAAACGTGATGGTAATTGCTCGCTGGCTCCTCAACACTTAAAACTCTACCTTGTAAAGGAGTATAGCGCAATTTCATTATATGCCCATCCGCTGGTCTCAGTTCCTTGCAAAGTTCTTGCCCCTCAATAGCGATCACAAAATGATACCCACCAGAACCTAGTTCAAGCTGAACAGCCGTTGTATTTAGGATTACGCTATCATTCTTTTTACACCTACCAGTAAGTGTGTGGTAATTTATTGCTCTTTGATTCTCACCATTAATCGAAACCGTTAATTCTTGATAATTGCTGTGTTCTTTTACCTCGACTACCGTGCCACGTTCAATAATACAATCCATTCGATAAATCCCTGCCTTTTTTGGATTCTCAAACGTTTCAGTGATTCGGTATGTCAAACAATCTTCGTTAACAAAAAAAGCAGGTTATGCCTGCTTTTAATTACTATTTTCTTTTGTTAGTAGTTCTTTGCGTGATAAGTTGATTCTTCCTTGTTTATCTATTTCAGTGACTTTTACTAAAATCTCATCGCCTACTGAAACCACATCTTCTACCTTATTGACTCGTTCATGTGACAGTTGAGAAATGTGGACTAATCCTTCCTTACCAGGCAAAATCTCAACAAAGGCGCCAAAATTCATAAGCCTTTTAACCTTTCCAAGATAACTTTCGCCAACCTCAACATCTTTCACAAATGTTTCGATAAGCTTACGAGCTTTTTCTCCCGCTTCTTCCTCCACCGAAGCGATATATACTCTTCCATCATCTGCGATATCGATTTGTACACCAGTTTCATCAATGATTTGTCTAATAGTCTTTCCGCCTGGACCGATGATATCACGGATTTTGTCAACTGGTACTTCAAATGTGATAATCCGTGGTGCGTACCTTGATAGCTCTGGACGTGGTTCGGCGATCGCTTCAGCCATTTTTTCAAGAATGAAAAATCTACCTCTTTTCGCTTGTTCAAGAGCATCTGCTAGGATTTCGCGACTAACCCCACTGATTTTGATATCCATTTGGAGTGCCGTAATACCATTATGCGTTCCTGCAACTTTAAAATCCATATCTCCTAATGCGTCTTCTAATCCTTGAATATCGGTTAGAATGGCGAATTTTTCACCATATTTAACTAAACCCATGGCAATCCCAGCTACTGGACGTTTAATCGGAACACCAGCATCCATCAAAGCCAAAGTACTTCCACAGACACTTGCTTGTGAACTAGAACCATTACTTTCAAGAACTTCTGAAACTAGTCTGAGAGTATATGGAAACTCATCCTCTTGTGGGATTACTGGTAAAAGTGCTCTTTCAGCTAAAGCACCATGACCGATCTCGCGCCTACCTGGTCCCCGCACGGGACGAACTTCACCAACGCTGAATCCTGGGAAATTGTAGTGGTGGATATAGCGTTTTCTATCCTCATCGGTTAGATTGTCCAGCATTTGTTCATCGGATTTTAGCCCCAAGGTGCAAACTGTTAAAACCTGTGTCTGACCACGGGTAAAGAGTCCTGAACCATGAGTTCTTGGTAAAATACCCACTTCACAAGAAACTGGCCTTATTTCATCTAAATTCCGACCATCTGGTCGCATTGCCTCTTCAGTAATCAAGCGACGAACTTCTTCTTTCATCAAGTTTTGAAACACTGTATTTAGCGCCGAGACATCTTCTTCAAACTTCTCTTCGCCAAATTCATTTAAGTACATTTCCTCAAGTCCTTGTCGAACTTGCTCCACCGAGTCTTCACGTTGTTTCTTATCTGCGGAATTTAGTGCATGTTTGAGATTTTCTAATCCCTTTTCTCTCACCCAGTTAACGATTGCCTCTTCAGGTTCGAACAAAGTGACTTCAATCTTTTCGACTCCGATTGCCTCACGCATCTCGTCTTGTTTAATGCATAATTCCTTAATTGCCTCATGCCCAAACATAATGGCTTCAAGGACCACATCTTCTGTAACCTCGTTTGCTCCCGCCTCTACCATCATTACTGCATCCTTGGTACCAGCAACTACTAGATCTAGATCGGATTTATGCGATTGTTCCAATGTTGGGTTAATTACAAACTCACCATTAACTCTTCCTATTTGTACCGCTGCAACTGGACCAGAAAAAGGAATATTGGAAATATGCAAAGCGGCACTAGCACCGATCACTGCAGCCAAAGATGGCGAATTATCCATATCGACCGACAATACTGTCGCCACAACGTGAACATCATTACGGAAACCCTCTGGGAATAACGGGCGAAGTGGTCTATCGATCATTCTTGCAGCTAAGATTGCTTGTTCGCTCGGTCTACCTTCACGCCTACCCCATCCACCAGGAATTTTGCCGACTGCATACATCCTTTCCTCATAGTCAACAAGCAGTGGGAAGAAATCGATACCCGCGCGCGGTTCTTTACTCATGGTAGCGGTTACCAATACTACTGTGTCTCCGTAGCGAACAGTGACTGCACCATTAGCTTGTTTTGCGAGTTTTCCGACTTCCAAGACTAATGGTCGATCACCCACTACAAATCTAAATTGCTCCATTTTTCTACCTCCCTGACACTGTACATATTTAATATGTACAGTATTCCCTAAAAATCAACTTGTAAAAACGAGCGGGAAATCCCGCTCGAAACATTAACGACGTAATCCTAGTTCTTCTAGGATATTCCTATAAGAATCAATATCTTTCTTGGCTAAGTAATTCAATAGCCCTCTGCGCTGACCAATCATTTTATAAAGACCGCGACGAGAGTGATGGTCCTTCTTGTGAACTTTCAAATGCTCAGTCAACTCTTGAATTCTCTTTGTCAAGATAGCGATTTGAACTTCAGGAGAACCAGTATCATTTTCGCTGCGTTTAAAGCGGTCAATGATGGCTTGCTTTTCCTCTTTAGAAATCATGTTAACACCTCCATTTTTCCATTTACACCTCTCTCCAAGAATATCGTCGGAGATTCAAATATTCCTAGAAAAGGGTTTCCGTTGTTATTCTAACATACCATTGGTGCATTGTAAATGATAGGAGCCTATTTCGCGCTCAGCAACTTTAACATCATCAGCGATTTGCTCAATCAACTCTTCTATAGTATCGAATTTAAAGATATCCCTTATACGTCTAAGAAAATGCACCTCTAGTTCTTGATAATACAAAGAACCGTTAAATCCGAGTAAATAAGATTCAATGGTATGTTTTTCCCCATTAAAGGTTGGGTTATCACTGATAGACGTAACCGCAGGATAATAATTCTTGTGCACTCTACAATAGGTTAAATAAACACCATCTAAGGGAATAACAAAATCTGGAGAAATTTCCAAATTTGCTGTCGGGAATCCCAGGCGTCGTCCCCTTTGAGAACCTTCCACTACTTTTCCACAATAAAACGGGTACCTGCCCAACAACATAGTCGCTTCTGGGATAAGACCATTAGCTAATAATTGGCGAATCCTAGTACTACTAACTGGCTCATTTTCTATTAACAAAGGCGGAACCACTTCTACAGAAAACCCATATCTTTTTCCATACTCTGCTAAAAGTTCGGGATTTCCCCGCGCTCGGTAACCAAATCGATAGTTGTAACCACAAACCACGTGTTTGGCACAGAGGGTTTTTATTAAAAGTTCCTCAATAAAGACTTCTGGTTCCATTTTCGCAAATTCGTCCGAAAAATCTACCCAGGCAACCTCATCTATTCCAAAGCTATGAAGCAATCGAACTCTTTCAGTTAGACTCGTTACCAATTGAATCTTCTTATTAAAGTACTGCTCAGGTGGAATATTGAATGTAAGAACCATACTACTTAAGTTCTCGGTTCTCTCTTTCTGTGCAACTGCTCTTTTTAATAATTCTTGATGCCCAAGATGCACACCATCAAATGTACCTAAAGCAACACTCCTAGATCGTAAGTCATTCCGCTTGCTCCAATTCATCTTTAACCAAATACTTTGATTGGTTGACATACTAACTTACCTCTATTCTGAATTTCTCCTATAGCTAATAGATGATCAGCCTCATTGACAATCAAGACCTGGCTACCAACTACGAGATTGTCAGGAAGATCAAAATCTATGTAATTTCCATTAAGAATTCGGCGCTCGCCCTCACCTGAGACAATTATTTTTTGCCAGTCGGATAAAACATCCTGAATCGAAGTAATAAAACTATAATCCTCATTAGCGACCATTGTTTCAATTTCTTCGAGAGTAAAAGCCTCTTCCTGCTTAAAAGGGCCACTGACCGTGCGCGCTAAAAATGACATATGAGCCCCGACTCCCAGTCGAGTACCTATGTCATGACATAATGTTCTGATATAAGTTCCTTTAGAGCAATTAATCTCAAGTAACACTCGCGAACCAAATCGCAGTTCATCTTCAGTCTCAGGCCAAATCTTGTTAACATGGATCTCATGAATCTTTACTTTTCTGGCAGGTCGATCAATAGCCTTACCTTGCCTAGCCAATTCATAAAGCCTCTTTCCTTGAACTCTAACTGCCGATGCCATAGGTGGAACTTGTTCTATTTCACCAAGAAAACCGCTTAATATATCAGCAAATCTACCTGGGCTAATAGCAAAGTCTAGATTGAAGTCCGTGGTATTTCCACTAGCATCTTGTGTATCAGTGGCGATTCCTAAAGTTAATTCTGCCACATAAGTCTTGTCCTCTTCCAAAAAAAACGAAGCGATCCTTGTTCCTTTCCCCACACAGATAGGCAAAACCCCAACCGCTCCTGGATCTAGTGTTCCTGTATGACCAACTCTTTTAATACCAAGAGTCCTACGCAAAAAAGCAACCACTTGGTGCGATGACATCCCAGGAGGTTTGAGAACATTAATAATCCCATCCAATTTGCTTACCTCCTAAAATGCGCTAAAAGTTTTTCTGTTTCTGTAACAACTTGCTGGATCACCGAAGAAAGTTCTCCTGAAACTCTCGCTCCTGCGGCAAGTTTATGGCCACCACCACCAAGCTTCGTAGCTAAAGATCGTACATCATATTGATGCGAGCGAAATCCGATTCTCACTTCATTAGGCTCTGTTTCCCGAAAGAGTAAGGCGATTTGAACTCCTTCGATCATCCGCGCATACTGAACTAACTGATCAGTCTCCCGAGGATCGACCCCAAAATTTCTAAAATCTTCATTACTTAGTTTCATCCAAGCAACTTCGCCAGAAGAATTCTTCTCCATGTTATTTAGGGCATGACCAAGCAACTTCATAAAATTCCATGATTTCGTTTCAAAAATCTCTCGCGAAATCTTTGCGGGGTCAGCTCCAAGTTCTACTAATTCGGACGCTACCAAAAGCACTTCACTAGTGGTATTAGCATAGCGAAATCCCCCTGTATCACCGAAAATCCCACCATAGACATTGTAAGCGATCGCAGGAGTAATAGCTATATCTAGTCCTTTGAGAATCTTGTACACCATACTGGCAGTCGCTGGTTCAGTAGAATCGTGATATTTATAGTCAGCGTGTTGACTGTTTCCAGGATGATGATCAACATTAAAAATAACTGGAATTGTAGTAACAAAATCTTTTAAGGAACCAGTACGAGTTATTTCACAATCAAGAACGATAAGCGCCCTAAAGTCCCAATCCTCGATCGATGAATGTCCCTCTATCTCGTCAATATGGGGCCAGACTAGAGAAGAAGGGATAGGATCGCTAGTTACCACCCGACACCTCTTCCCTAGCTGTTTCAATCCAAGGTAAAGACCAAGCATCGATCCGATACTATCAGCATCTGGATTCTCATGTGCGACTATTAGATAGTCATCATATTTACGTAAAGCATCGAGAAACTCTTTGCTGGGGCTCACTGGTCAGTTCCTCCCGTATCAAGTTCCTTCAAAATCGCTGAGATCCTCGCACCATGCTCTAAGGAGTCATCGTATATAAAGGCAAGTTCTGGGGTATGCCTAATCCGAATGCGCTTGCCTAATTCGGTGCGAATAAAACCAGCTGCCTTAGTTAAACCTTCCAGAGTTTTATTCCGTTCTTGTTCGTCTCCATAGACACTTACAAAAACCTTAGCGTGCGAGAAATCTCTTGATAATTCCACTGTGGTAATACTTAAAAATCCTAGTCTTGGATCTTTAACTTCTCTTTGGATAATATCGCTCAATTCTCTCCGGATTTCTTCGCTTAATCGTTGATTTCGCTGACTCATAGCTTTCTTTCCACCTTTTCCATTGTATAGGCTTCTAGAATATCGCCAAGCTTAATATCATTAAAACCCTCTACTCCGATTCCACACTCATATCCTTGAGCCACTTCTCTCACATCATCCTTGAATCGTCTTAAAGAGCTAATCTTGCTTTCATAAACCACCACGTTATCGCGCACTACTCTAACTTGTGAAGAACGAACGATTTTTCCTTCAAGTATATAACAACCTGCAACCATGCCTATATTGGGCACCTTAAAGGTTTCGCGCACTTCGGCTCGACCAAGAGTTACTTCCTTGAATTCAGGGTCTAATAATCCAACCATAGCAGCTTTTACTTCGTCGATTAGATCATAAATTACCCTGTAGAGACGAATATCGATTTCTTCTTTTTCCGCTGCGATTCTTGCACCTGGCTCTGGTCTGACGTTAAATCCAACGATAATAGCATTCGCTGTAGCTGCTAAATTAACATCTGATTCGGTAATTCCACCGACACCTTGGTGAATTACAACTACACGGACTTCATCGGTCGACAGTTTTTCTAGAGATTGTCTTACCGCTTCTGCCGAACCTTGTACGTCAGCCTTAAGCACAACATTTAATTCTTTGACCTCGCCCTCTTTGATCTTGGCAAAGAGATCATCGAGAGTCACTCTGGAACTTTGACGAATAGTTTTCTCGCGTTGCTTATGTTGTTTGAGACTAGCAACTTGTCTAGCAGTTTGTTCATCATCAACAACCACTAATACGTCTCCAGCTTCGGGTACATCCGATATTCCAAGAATCTCAACAGGCTTAGAAGGTCCAGCTTCTTTTATTTGGCGTCCTTGGTCATCGATCAAGGCTCTAACCCTTCCAGATACATTTCCTACCGCAAAAATATCGCCCACTCTCAATGTTCCATTGGAAATCAACACAGTCGCAACTGGACCGCGCCCTTTATCCAACTTAGCCTCAATTACAGTACCTCGTGCTTGTCTATCAGGATTAGCTTTAAAGTCCTCCATCTCTGCTACTAACAAAATCATCTCTAATAATTCATCGATACCTTCACCTTTTAGAGCAGAAAGCGGAACACAAATTGTGTCGCCACCCCATTCTTCGGGTAGTAAACCATGCTCGGTTAAACCTTGCTTAACGCGATCGGGGTCTGCGGTAGGTTTATCAATTTTATTGATCGCTACAATAATCGGTACTTTCGCTGCCTTGGCATGATTGATCGCCTCAACTGTTTGGGGCATGATTCCATCATCGGCTGCAACCACTAATATCGCAATATCTGTGACTTGAGCTCCTCTGGAACGCATTGCAGTAAAAGCTTCGTGACCTGGTGTATCTATGAAGGTTATTTTTTTACCGTTATAATCAACTTGATAAGCACCGATATGTTGAGTAATTCCGCCAGCTTCCGTGGCTGTTACTCTTGTAGCTCGGATACTATCAAGCAAAGTGGTCTTTCCATGGTCAACGTGTCCCATAATAGTCACTACTGGTGGTCTGTGCTGCAGGTCTTTTTCATCATCAGGTTGTTCTTCGAATATTGTTTCATCTAATGTTTTATATGGTTTCGACTCAACACCGAATTCTGAACACACAACGGACGCAGTCTCATAATCGATAGTCTGGTTTAGAGTAACCATGACACCAAGTTTAATAAGTTTCTTGATTATTTCTGAAGGAGTAGTACCCAATTTAGCGGCGAGATCCTTTACAACAATTGTATCTGGTAGTTCTAGCTCCTTTTCCTTAACCTGAGCTTCCCTTTTTCCATTTTTTTTCCTTTTGGTTTTTACATGACTTAATTTACTGCTATCATCGATCTCTTCGTCTTTACCGCTTTTTGAGCGTTTCCCTTTTCGCGGTTTTTTTACAAAAGTATCTTCTTCCTCATCCACATCGATATCAACATCTAAGGATGACGAATCGTCTTTAAAATGGTCATAAACCATTTGTGCAATGTCATTCTCAATAGTGCTCATATGATTCTTTACATCTGCGCCAAGATCTAGGAGAAAATCAACTAGCACCTTACTTTCAATATTCAGATCTTTGGCAAGTTCATACACTCTAATTTTTTTCATTGGCATCACTCCTGTAGTTTCTCCCCCTTAATTTCATCCATACTTGCTATCAAATCCTTGAGAGTTCGAGCAAAACCTCTGTCCATGACTCCAATGACCGCACGGCGAGATTTTCCAATAGCCAGACCCAATTCGTTCATTGTAGCAAATTCTCGAAGAGCTATGGAATAGCCCTTCGCTAAAGAGGTAAATTTGGTTTTGGTGTTTTTCGAACAATCTTTTGCAACAAGTACTAAATGGACTTTACCTCTGCGAATAGCTGTTTCCACACCTTGCTCACCTGAAATTAAGTTTCCTGCTCTTTGCGCAAAGCCAAGCATGCTAAAAAGCTTATTCTTGATTAATTTGCTCATTTAGCTGCATCTCCAATTCAGATCTACACTCTGACCCAATCGAACAGTTTAACGCTCGCTCCAATTGCTTACCATTCAATGCTTTTGCCAAGCAGTCTTCAGAAACACAAATGTATGCGCCTCGCCCAGATAATTTACCTGTACTATCTAACTTAATTTCATTTTCGGGGGTTCTTACAATCCTGATCAACTCTCGCTTCGGTTTGGCTGTTCGACAACCTATACAAGTACGTATCGGAATATGTTTTTTTTTAATAA
>JAAYFS010000026.1 GCA_012728115.1 Bacillota bacterium
ACGCCAGCTAGTTTACCTTCTTCCAACGCGGTACTCGCTTCTTCTACTCCAGCAACGTCACCAGTTACATATACGCCCTCACAAGATGACTGCATGTTTTCATCATGAGCAGGTAGCCAGCCACCTAACTCTGGTACATACTTTAATTCACAGCCATACATTGTTGCCAAGCGTGTTAAAGCCTTCAAACCAGCTGCGATCGCAATAGTATCCACTTCGAAGACTTTTTCGCTTCCAGGTATTGGCTGCCAGTTACTATCAACTTGGCAGATAACTGCTTCTTCTACGCGTTCATTACCACGAGCTTCGATCACTGTGTGTGATGTATAGATAGGTACGCCAGCTCTGCTGATTTTACCAGCATGCACTCCATAGCCTCCTACCCCTGGAGCGGCTTCAACTAATGCTACTACATCGGCGCCTGCTTGCAATAGTTGATAAGATACAATTAGCCCAACGTTTCCTGAACCAATCATTAGAACTTTTCTGCCTGGTAGGACCTGGTAGACATTGACCATTGTTTGAGCTGCACCTGCACTCATAACTCCTGGCAGGGTCCAACCTTTAAAGTTTACCGCATTCTCGGAGGCCCCTGTAGCTAAAACAATATTTTCAGCTTCCAAAACTTCGAGTTTTTTGGTGCCATCTTCTAGTTTTCTTTCAATAGAAACTTTCTTTTCCTTGAATAAGCCCAGAACTGTAGCATTTAACCAGATTTCAACACCATACTCACTCGCTTCTTGTAACAAGGTTTTACCGATATCTAGACCTCTTACTCCCGCACGATGTTCACTTGAACCGAAGAACTTGTGGATTTGCTTAAATAGCTGTCCTCCAGGTCTAGAGTTTTGGTCAATCAACAATACATCCGCGCCCCGCTTGCCAGCTTCAATTGCTGCTGCCAAGCCCGATGGACCACCGCCTACTACGATGACTTCTCTTTTAGCCATGTCTCTCTTGTCTACCTCCTCCTACCCCGTGCTGTGTCTCAACAACCATGCCGTCTTCGACATAAGTGATACAGGTTCGCACGTTAGGTATTCCATTAACAGTCATGACACAGTCAGTACATTGACCAATTCCGCAAAAGATTCCGCGCGGTTCTTTGCGTTTAATGGTATATCTATGAACTCTGATTCCGTTAGCCAACAAAGCTGCGGCAATCGTTTCACTCGTTCTTGCTTTGATTTCCTTTCCATCAACAGTGATGGTAACCCACTGTTCTTCTTCTTTATCCAAAATCGGATGATCAATAACTCTATTATCCATCTGCAGATCTCCTTGTCTTAGAATTTTCAAACGCTTAAGCCAACTATTTCAAAAAGAATCCAGTAGCAATTGGATCTTCAGGATCAATTACCCATTGGTTAATTCCCATTACGTATGCTCGTCCAGTGATCTGAGGAATTATTGCGTCGAATTCACCAACCTTGGCTTCTTCAAGCACAGTTCCCTTGAATGTAGTATTGATAATACTTTCGAAGACCAATGTTTGGTTTTGTTTTATCTCACCTTTAGCGTAAAGAGCTGCCAATTTTGCAGATGTACCAGTTCCGCATGGAGAACGATCAATTGAGCCAGGTGGGATTACTACCACGTTCTTTGTATCCGAACCTGGTGCATGTGGTTTACTGGAGAACAGAACGTGCGAGACTTCATCAATGAAATCTTTTTCTGGATGGTAAACTTCTAATTGTTGATTTACAGCTTCGTTAATTGCCTTTCCTACTGCGATAATCTTGGATGCATTCTCTTTACTTAGATCTAAGTTTATTGAATCTGCATCGACAATAGCATAATAGTTTCCACCATAAGATACATCTACAATAACCTCGCCGAGCCCATCAACTTTTACAGGATGTTCAGCTTTGAATAAGAATGCAGGTACATTGGCAAAAGAAACGTCTTTCGCAACGTTGTCCTTAACTTGAACTTGAACCCTTACTAATCCAGCAGGGGTATCAAGTGTGATATGTGTAACTGGTTCAACTGGTTCGATAATTCCGCTTTCGATTAATGCGGTCGAAACACCAATGGTATCATGACCACACATCGGCAGATAGCCACCCACTTCAATAAAGATGACTCCAATATCTGCTCCAGGAGTGCAGGGTTCTGTCAAAACTACCCCTGACATAACCTCGTTTCCTCGCGGCTCAAACATTAGTGCCTGCCTAATCCAATCTTTGTGCTCCTTTAAGTGCAGCATCTTCTCGGGGATCGTCTTACCTGGAATATACGGAAGCCCTCCAATAATGGTACGAGTAGGATTCCCGACTGTGTGTGTGTCAATTGTTGTAAAAATCCTTCTTAACCTCATCTGAATCAGTCCCTTCTTTTTATATTACGATATTGTATTATGGATTTTATTTCTCAATTCTCACCCAAACGATCATTTCTCCAGGTGTACGGTTCACCCATGAGAAATATGGGATAGCTACGATATCGACTTCTTTTTTGCGGTAGTCGATTGGTTTGTATAATACGTTATTCTCATCAAACGAAACACTTCGATATGCTTTACCCTTAATAACCGTTACGCCACCAAGCAAGTCGGGGTCAAACTCAGCCACCAACTCAGGTTCTTTCGGTAAAACTATATCTTGGAGAACTGGTCCATTATCCACTTCCTCTAGGCAGTACACTAACGGACCTCTTTGAATAGCGACCTTACCAGCATTCACTCTCACTTGAGGATTAGCCTCGATCAATTCTATGACCATTGGGAGAGATAAATACACCTTATCGCCTGGTTGCCAAGTACGCTTAATTTCAAAGTATCCTTGGGCATTGCCTTGGGTAATTACTTCCTCATCATTAACTATTACTTGAGGATTACGGCACCAACCAGGCATTCTTAGATTCAAGGTGAAATCAACCGCTTTGTCCGCGTCGATAGTGAAGACTACGGTATCTTCCCATGGATAATTGGTCTCTTGGTTAATTGTAATTTTTTGATTTTCGAATTCTACTTCCGCTTTACTATCGATATATAAATGTACATAAACCGAGTCTTCAGAAGTGGAACCATCGGTTTGAGAATAAATATAGTTGTTCAAAGATGCAATCAAGCGTGCCATATTTGGTGGGCAACAAGCTGTGGTAAACCATTGTTGTCTAACAGGTGAAACAAACTTCTTACTTGGTCTTTTCTTATTCGCTTCTGGCCACACTTCTAAAGGATTAATATAGAAGTAACGTTTTCCATCTAACGACATTCCCGATAACATTCCGTTATATAGAACGCGTTCCATTACATCGGCATACTTGGAATTAACCTCTAACTTAAGCATTCGATGTGCCCAAAGAATCACTCCTACTGCTGCACATGTTTCAGCATATGCGACATCATTAGGTAGATCATAATCGAAACTAAAGGCTTCGCCCGTTACCGTAGAACCGATACTGCCAGTAATGTACATTTGTCTGTTCGTAACGTTCTCCCATAAACGACGACATACATTAGCTAACTCCTGATCACCCGTCAATCTTGCTACATCCGCTGCACCCGAATAGAAGTACATAGCGCGCACAGCATGCCCTATCGCCACTTCTTGCTCACGAATAGGGACATGGGATTGACTATAATCATGTCTTCTTTTTCGTGGTTTTGCTCCTCTAGCTTCTGCTTCAAGATCGAAGTAATGAGGTTGTTTTCCACGCTCATCAATAAAGAACTTGCTCAAATTAAGATATCTTTCATTACCTGTAACTTGATAAAGCTTAACTAACGCAAGTTCAATCTCCTGATGCCCTGGATAGCCGCGTTTTTTACCTTCTTCAGGACCGAATACAGAATCGATATAATCCGCAAATTTTATAACAATATCGAGAAGGTTTCGCTTGCCAGTTGCTAGATAGTACGCGACGCCTGCCTCGATCATATGACCTGCGCAATAAAGTTCGTGTCCGATACGCAAATCTGTCCATCTTTTATCAGGTTGAGCAACCGTGTAGTATGTATTAAGGTAACCGTCTTCTTGTTGAGCTCTTCCGATGAGGGCAATTACCTCGTCGGCAAGTTTTTCAAGTTCAGAATCCGGTTCAACCGCAAGACAATAACTCACAGCTTCTAACCATTTTGCTACGTCACTATCCTGGAAAACTCTGCCTTGGAACTTACTATCTGATTCACCAGCCGCGATTTTGAAATTCTCGATCGCATGGCTTGGCTCCGCACCAGGCACTTCGTCGTTAAGAGTCTTCCATTGATAAGGTAGAACCTCTTCCTTAACTAACTTAAATTTTTCAAACCAAAAACCCTTTGTAATCTTAACATTCTTAAAGGGTACTGGTTCAATCTTCAGAGTATTATTTTTCACCACACTCATATTCCTTTCTGTATTTTTTTTCACAAAGCCTATCCAAAAAAAATACTTTTCTCTTTCATTATTATATGTCTACTTATCTTTTCTACATTATAATTTAAAAACCTTTAAACCCCACTAAATTCCATAATTCACATTTTTTCATGTTCCCTATCCATTATAACTTTCACGATTTATAAAAGCAATACAGAGCAACACTATAAAGTTTTGTGTTGCTCTGTATTTTTATTAATCTTTGCCAAACTCGTATTCTTTTGGAGGTTCTAACCCTAGAAGATGTTCGACGAAATAATCCCATCTTTTCCTTACTACATATGGGCTATTTCCATGCCCGTGAGTAGCATTCGGAATTATCAACATATCGAAATCCTTATTAGCCTTTATCAGTGCTTCGACTAATTGTATTAAGGATGATGGATGCACATTTTCGTCCATATCACCATGCATCATCAACAGCCTTCCCTTTAAGTTTCGTGCTAAGTGACAACAAGATTGTTCTTCATAATGTTCTCCAACCTCGATACCCATGTAGCGTTCGTTCCAGCTGGATTTATCCGTTCGATGATCATAGTTTCCTGCCCATGCAACAGAAACTTGATAGAAATCAGGATGCGCTAGGATTGCTCTCGCTGCTCCATATCCGCCAGCTGAGGCTCCATAGATTCCTACTCTGCTTAAATCCATGTATGGGTAGCGATCCGCTAATTGCTTGAACGCTGTGATATGATCTGGGAATCCACCATCTCCGAGATTTTTAAACGAAAAGTCGGAAAATGCTTTAGAACGATATGCCGAACCAAGACCATCGATGGTCACTACAATAAAACCTAATTCCGCTAATGCTTGGTCCTGGGAGAAAGTACCTGCTAAAAACGATTTTGGTGTACGAATAGTTTGTGGTCCTGAGTAATTACCTTCAATAATAGGATAAAGTTTATCTGGTGAAAAATGGCTTGGACGGTAAATCACACCGTAGATATCGGTTATTCCATCCCTGGCTTTTGCTTTAAAACGCTCTGGAAACCGCCATCCCATTGCAGACAATTCTGCAATATCGGCTTCCTGTAACTTTGTAATCAACCTACCGTCATTACTGCGGAGTACTGCTACCGGCGGAAGATCAACTCGCGAATAACTGTCGATAAAGTACTGACCTGTAGGGGAAAACCTAATTTCGTGTTCTGCATCCTCTGGTGTCAGAAGTTCCAGACCGCTTCCATCCATATTCACCCTGTATAGATGGCGATAATATGGGTCTCTTCCCGTTTCTTTTCCCGCTGCAGTAAAGTACACTACTCTGTTTTCTTCATCAACATAGCGAATTTCTCGTACTACCCAAGATCCAGAGGTGATTTGTCGCTTTTTCTCGCCTGTTCTTCCATCGTAAAGATACAGGTGAGCCCAACCATCTTGCTCTGAGATCCATAGCAACTCATTTCCATCATCCACTACCCAGCGAGCAAACTGGCTCGGTCTGCGACGATAGAAACCCTCAGGTTGATTCATCTCTGCAATAAATGGTTCTCCGCCCCATGACCAAGGGAAAACACTTTCTGGAAACTCCGTGATCACTCGCCCTTTTCCAATCTTCGCGTCGATTTCACACAAGGTAAGGGACATAAATCCTCTTTCAGGCTTCACTATAATAATTCGCTCATCCTTGGTCCAATAAGCCCAAAAATATGGTCCTTCATAATAGAATAGCAAGATCGGATCCATTTCTACCCTTGTTCCCTGGTGTGTTCCGAGATCAAATAGATATGGTTCAAGGCGCGGAAGTACATCATCACTATCACCAGGAAGCGGATAAACACACGAATGCAACAATGGTCGTTTACTGCCATCGAGCGGTACCGATTGCACCCAATGAAGTAATGGTGCGTTGCGGTGATCCACCCGATATGATAAAAGCTTCTGAGAGTCTGGCGACCAAAGCACGGCTGGAGCTTTATTTGGAGTGCGAATTCCTGAATTATCTAGTGGACCATTTAGTGAACAACCATAATGATACTTTTCTTCGCCATCATTAGTTAGCCTAATCTCTTCCCCACTTTCTAGCGAACGAACATAGAGATTATAATCTTTAACAAATGCTGCCCATTTGCCATCAGGCGACACTACTGAGTCACGATTAATCTCCCGCTTTAACTCCCAAGATTCGATGCTGTAAGTGTTTAGGTCACACTTAAAGCTTTTGTCATCAATAGTAAACACAATTTCTTGCTGTTCGTTTACAAAGTCAAATGACGAAAATGGTAGGTCATTACTAGTGCAAGCATGCTCTGTACTAGCCGAAATCGCCGCCGCTAACTTTTCATGATCAAATGCTTCTTTAATAGTGCCTATATTAGGGTTGACGTACATAAAAGTCTTGCCATCACTCGATTCTTTAACATACCAAAAGCAGTCGCTATTCCCTATCCAATTGGGAATTATGGTCAATCCAAAGGCTTTTTTACGGAGATTCTGCGGCAAGAAACGCTCCGCATGTTTATACATTTCGAACACCGAGATTCAACCCCTCTCCTAATCTAGGCATTTCCAATCTGATACTCTTTTGGTGGTTCCGCACCTAACAAGTGTTTCACAAAATAATCCCAACGCTTTCTTGTGATATAAGGATGACCTGAGGATGAGTGAATTCCATTTGGAAGGATCAATAGATCAAAATCCTTATTGGCTTTAATCAAAGCGTCCACTAATTGCAATGTTGCTGGCGGTGGGACATTTTCATCCATATCGCCATGCATCAGCAATAATTTCCCTTTCAGATTCTTCGCCCATGTCGGATTAGCTTGTTCCTCATAATGCTTATCTACAGGGAATCCCATGTATCTTTCGCACCAACTAGCCTTATCGGTCCGATGGTCATGGTTACCTGCCCAAGACACCGCTACTTTATAAAAGTCTGGATGAGTCAAAATCGCCTTGGTACTAGCATATCCGCCAGCTGAACCGCCATAGATTCCTACCCGACTAACATCCATATATGGATAACGATCGGCTAATTGTTTAATTGCACTAATATGATCTGGGAAACCACCATCACCAAGATTCTTGTAGGAGTAGTCCTGGAACGCTTTAGAGCGATAGTTCATTCCAAGTCCATCGATTGTTACGATAATAAAACCTAGTTCTGCTAAGGCTTGGTTTTGACCAAAAACTCCGACAAAACCTTTCGGGGTGATATTCGTTTGTGGCCCCGAGTAATTATATTCAATTACTGGATACTTCTTATTCGGATCAAAGTTTGATGGACGCATGATCATACCATAAATATCAGTTACCCCATCTCTCGCCTTCGCTTTAAACGGCTCAGGGAAAGTCCAACCCGTTGCTAACAGGAGTTCAACATCTGCAGATTCCAAATGTTTAATCAACCGTCCCGAAGTATCTCGTAACACTGTCTCAGGAGGTAGATCTACCCGAGAATAGATATCTACAAAGTAATTGCCTGTTGGCGAGAAATTAACACGATGTTCAGCATCCTCAGGAGTTAAGAGTTGGAGATCCGTTCCATCCATTTTTACTCGATATAAATGGCGATAATATGGGTCTCGATCCCTTTCCCTACCGCCAGCGGTAAAATAAATGGTACGTTCTTCTTCATCAACATGAATCAATTCCCGAACAACCCAAGGACCAGAAGTAACTTGATTTTTTAACGCCCCTGTATGGCCATCATAAAGATAGATATGTGCCCAGCCATCGGTTTCGGCTATCCAAATAATCTCTTCACCGTTATTAACAACGCGACGATCGTAAGAATCGACTCCTTTTTCATTCGCTTCTTCAATCAAAAGCTGAACAGCACCAGTTCTTGGATCCACTGAATACAAACGCAGTTTAGTGAATCCACGCTCATGCCTTGTCATTAGAATCCGATCTTTTTCGCCTTTGGTCCAGTACATCCAAAAATACGGCCCACCGTAGAACAACAATTGCATTGGCTCAAGATCGATCTTTACCTGAGTTTTCTGTTCTACATCAAGAATGTAGCTTGTCGCCTTCGGAACATTCTCATCACCTGGTAATGGATACACGTATGAGAAAACCTTCGGACGTTTACTACCATCTAATGGTACTGATTGTAAAAGATAACATTCACCAACATCACGTTGATCGATCTTATGAGTAAGGATCCGTTTCGAATCTGGCGACCAAGAAATGGCAAGTCTCGACCACTCAGGAATCAATCCAGCTCTTGCAATCGGTGATGGCATTGGAACAGCGTAAGCATTCTTTTCCTCACCATCAAATGTTAGTTGGATTTCCTCGCCAGACTCTGTCGAACGAACATAGATATTATGTTCTTTTACAAAAGCAACCCATTTTCCATCTGGAGACGTAATCTCATCCCCAGAAATACGCTGCCTTCCTCTACCTTGGTGACGCCCTCTCGTGCCAAAGCCCATAGTTGACCGCAAGAATTCTTCGTCCGTTTCTTGTTTTTCTAACTCATAAGTGGCTAAATCACATTTCCACAGTTCATCATCTACCAGAAAACGAATAGCCTTTTTTTCATCCAGATACTCGAAATAATCAAAAGGCAAGGTATTATGGGTGACCGCTTTTCCCGTTCGGGAAATAGCGGCAGCCACTTTTGCATGATCAAATGCTTCTTTGAATTCTCCATTGGATGGATCCACATATTTAAAAACCTTTCCTTCTCTAGTATCAAGCCGATACCAGAAAGAGTCTGAACCATCGATCCATACAGGTCGAATGTTTAGACCGAACATCAATTTTTGGGTATTATTTGGCAAAAAACGTTCAGCACGAGCATAATCTTCGCGGGCAACTCTGGGCTTACAATCCGTTGTCACTTTGTTCCCCTCCATAAATTTGTTTTAATAAAGCTCGCCGATACTATATTCCTTCGGTGGAACTGCTCCCAATAAATGCTCTACAAAGTAATCCCATCGTTTTCTTACTACATATGGATGATTACCCGAACCATGTACACCGTTAGGTAAGATCAATAGATCAAAATCTTTGTTTGCTTTTATTAAAGCATCTACCAGTTGCAGAGCCGATGCAGGCGGGACGTTCTCATCCATATCGCCATGCATAATGTACAACTTACCTTTTAAGTTTTTCGCTAGAGCACAGCAAGATTGTTGTTCATAGTGCTCTTCTACCACTGAACCCATGTAGCGTTCACACCAGCTAGCTTTGTCAGTGCGATGATCCACGTTACCCGCCCATGATATCGCTACCTTGTAGAAATCTGGATGGCTTAAAATGGCCTTGGCAGCGGCATACCCACCAGCTGAATAGCCATATATTCCAACTCGTGATAAATCGATATAAGGATAGCGATCAGCTAATTGACGGAAGGCAACGATATGATCAGGGAAACCGCCGTCACCCAGATTCTTATACGAAAAGTCCTGGAATGCTTTCGATCTGAAATTCATTCCCAAACCGTCAACGATCGCAACCACAAACCCGAGTTCAGCAAGAGCCTGATCTTGGCTAAAAACTCCATAGAACGATTTTGGCGTTATCGCAGTATGCGGTCCTGAATAATTATACTCAATCAAAGGATACTTTTTATTTGGATCAAAATTGGATGGTCTAATCAAAACACCATAAATGTCAGTGACTCCATCTCTAGCTTTCACACAGAATCGTTCAGGGAATTGCCACCCAGTAGCCAACAGTCTTTCAATATCAGCTTTTTCAAGATGAGCAACTAATTTACCCGTATTATCGCGTAGTACAGTTTCTGGAGGTAAGTCAACTCGAGAAAAGACATCAACAAAAAATTTACCAGAAGGTGAAAAACTAACGCGATGCTCAGCGTCTTCTGGTGTGAGCAGACTAAGACCAGTACCATCAAGGTTGGTGCGATAGAGATGACAATAGTAAGGATCGCGTCCTGGTTCCTTTCCGCCAGCCATAAAGTAAACTACTCTTTCTTCTTCATCAATACGTTCAATTCTTCTAACAACCCAAGGTCCTGAGGTTACTTGATTCTTTAGTTCGCCAGTTTTTCCATCATATAAGTAGATATGTGCCCAGCCGTCTTCCTCTGTCACCCATAAAATTTCCTTTCCATCACCAAGCACACGCATATCATGTTGATCAACAGCTTTATCATTGTGCTGCGACATCATCAATCTTGTGCTACCAGTTTGGGTATTGATCTCAAATACGTTTAGATCAAGAAAACCACGTTCGTGACGCACCATAATGATTCGATCATCTTCCTCGGTCCAATAAACCCAATTATATGGACCCCCATAGTACAATAACTGAACTGGTTCCATATCCACTTTGATTTGTTTTCGTTCAGCTACGTCAAGAATGTAAGGGCTCGCTTTCGGAACATTTTCATCGCCAGGAAGCGGATAAACATAAGTATGTAGAAGTGGTCGTTTACTACCATCTAAAGGTACCGATTGAACTAAATGCATCCTTCCAGCATCACGATGATCGATTTTGTAAGTAAAGATTTTCTTCGAATCTGGTGACCAACGAATCGAAGGCCAACCACCGCGTCTTCGATGCCCAGCTAATCCAGCGGATTCGAGTGGACCAGGTAGTGGCAACGCATAATGCTCGTATTCCTCACCATCGAAGGTTAATTGAATCTCCTCATCAGTTTTGGTAGAACGAACAAAGATATTGTAATCTTTCACATATGCAACCCATTCTCCATCGGGTGATTTTATCTCATGCCGCTCGTTCTCTTTGGACTCCTCGGTCTTTTCCGATAGTTTTGTCATACTGTAATCAGCTAAAGTGCACTTCCATTCTTGATCCTTTATCCAAAACTTAATTGCCTCACCATCATCGATATACTCAAATCGATCAAAAGGTAGCTTAGCATGAGTGCAAGCAATTCCTATTGTTTTAGAGATCGCTGCTGCTAGCTTGATATGGTCAAAGGCCAAAGAAACTTCACCCGTTTGGGGATTAACCTTCTTAAAAACATCTCCATTCCTGGTATCCACTTTGTACCAAAACTCATCACTCTCTCCAAACCAATTGGGAGTGATATTTAAACCAAAAACTAACTTCCTCATATTTTGCGGTAAAAAACTTTCTGCTCTTTTGTAATCTTCTTGTGTGATTATGGCCTTATATTCGCTCATAACTTTTCCCCTTTCCATTGAAATCCATTTATTATTAATTTCTTTACGTAAGCTTTTCTTCCTTCCATAATCTTTAACTTTTCTTTCCTACTCTAACTTCTTGCAATGCAAACAAAAACCAGGAAGATTTTTCTTCCTGGTTTCGTATCAATACTATTTCTTCTATTCATTTACATTTAGTCTATTTATCTTCTTCTACTGTCTCTTAAAATCAATAGCCTCAACAATTGGGCAGCGGACATCGCAACCGCAGCAACATAAGTTAAAGCAGCTGCATTTAACACAGCCTTTGCTTTTGGCTCTTCGCCAACCGTTATTAATCCCGAATTTCTCAATAATTGAATTGCCCTACCAGAAGCATTGAATTCAACTGGTAAAGTAACAACTTGGAATAATAACGCTGCCAAAAAGAACCAAATACCTAGCTGCATCAATGAGTCTGCAGCAAAAATAAACCCTAAGATAAACAATGGAAAAGCTAGTTGCGAACCGAAAGAAGCTACTGGGAACAACCCATTACGAATACTTAGCGGAACATAGCCCTTAGCATGCTGCAAAGCATGACCAACCTCATGGGCGGCTACCCCTAATGCCGCAACACTGGAACTTTGATAAACCTGGTTAGATAATCTCAGAGTGCGAGTTCGAGGATCATAATGGTCCGATAAGCCACCTCTTGAACTTAATTCCACTGGGACATCATGTAAACCATTAGCGTTAAGGATCATTCTTGCGGCTTGAGCACCAGTAACTCCTGAAGTACTACTTTCTCTTAAATATCTGTTAAAAGTTGAGGTTACTTTTGCTTGAGCATAAAACGCAAGCATTAATGCTGGTAACAATATAATAAACGTCCAGTCATAAAAGAAAAACATCTGCATCACTCCTTAAATGCTTAAGAACTGATCTTTCTTAAAGCTTCTCTTACTTTTTCTAAATCGAGCGATGTGTTGTAGCAAGGTCCATTTGGCCGTTCGTTGGTAACTCCAATTACGTAAAAATTTCTTACGTCCTGTATTCCACTTACTAAATCCCTTTCACAAGCTACTCCAATGATAGCTTTAGGACGAATATCTTTCACAATTTTTCTAGCGAGGGTACCCCCCGTTGCAACCGCTAAATGAAATCCTTTTTCTTTCTTTAAAGTCACCAGTTCGCCAACTTTACACTTGCCACACATCTTACAATGCATTACATCGTTCGTAATCTTAATATTACATTCTGACCATTGCAGACAGTGAGGCAACAAAACGAGTATTTCCTCCACCTTCACCTTAATTTGCTTTGATTGAGCTAAGCGATTATGAACCGAGATAAAGGAGCGACGAATCTTATCTTTATCGATTCTCAATACTAAAGCACCTAGAAACATTGCTACTGGATAAAGAAGGTTCATCATCACTTCCGCTGGTTTTTGGAGGATTTGAAGTGGTTCTCGTTTTTTTAAACCTACTGCGATCCCAAAGATTGCGATACTAGCAAAAATTAGTAAGGCAAAGAGAAAGATCGAAAGGATACTCCAAATAGAATCCAGAAAAAAGATGCTTAAGGCGATGCCCAACAAAAAAACAATACTGATCCCGATTAAGCCTAGAAACAGTCTCGGACTTTCAAGCGTTTTCATCTTATTCACCCTCTGCATTACCAAGAAATACTCCTGGCTGCAACCTTAAGCCATTAGCGAGATCCTTTGCACTCATCACCCGTGAATTCTCTCTCTGCACCTTTGTTAGTATTATAATTCCTTGAGCGGTACCAAGATGAATACCTTCATCGGAAATTTTCACGATTTCTCCTGGATTACCAACACCTTCCTCAACAACCGCTTCCCAAACCTTGATTCTCTCACCCTTATAATATGTGTAAGCAACAGGCCAAGGATTCATACCTCGAATGAGGAAGTTTGCTTGCTCCGCAGTCAGATTAAAGTCAAGTTTTCCTTGTTCTTTAGTTAATTTTGGTGCGTAGGTCGCTAAGGAGTGATCTTGCGGTATACGCGGGGCCTTTCCCTCGCTAATCAGTTTGAGCGTCTGATTCAGCAATTCTGCACCTTTCACCATTAAGCGATCATGCAAATCACCAGCAGTATCGGTGGGTAAAATCGCAACTTTCTCTTGAAGGATAATATCACCAGCATCCCATTCTTCATTTAAATACATCGTACTTACTCCAGTTTCTTGATCACCGTTAATAATCGCATAATTTATCGGAGCGGCGCCACGATAGCGAGGTAGTAACGATGAATGAACATTGATACAGCCATATACTGGTATATCTAAAATCTTTCGTGATATCTTTTGACCAAAGGCGACCACTACGATAACTTCTGGTTGTAAAGCTTGTAACTCCTTGACAAAACCTTCATCTGAAACCTTTTCGGGTTGAAATATAGGAACATCTTCCTTTAAAGCTCGTTCCTTAATAGGGGAAATAGCCAGTTTCTGTCCCCTGCCCTTTGGTCGGTCTGGCTGAGTAACAACAGCAAGTACGGTATGATTCTTAAACAAAATATCCAGACTGGGTACCGCAAACTCTGGTGTTCCCATAAACACAACACGCATCAACTAATCTCCTTCTTTTTCCTCAATTTTATCAGTAAAAAGAATTCCATCCAAATGATCAAGTTCATGTTGAAACGCTCTAGCTAAGAAATCCGAAGCCTCTATCTTAACAATTTTTTCTTTTTCATCTAACCCTTGGACAACGACATGTTTAGCTCGCTTAACGTATCCTTGAAACTCTGGAATACTTAGACAACCCTCCACATCGATTTCCTGTTCAGGGCTCATTTCAATAATTTTAGGATTTATTAAAGCTATGGGGCCTTCCCCAATATCTACCACAATAATTCGCTTTGAGACACCGATTTGTGGGGCGGCTAAGCCTACACCATCAGCTTCATACATCGTTTCGATCATATCTTTAATCAATTTCTGAATCTTTTTTGTAACCTTAGTTACTTCCTGGGCACGCTGACGTAGCACCTCATCATTTTCCCCAACCTTTACGATGTTTAAAACAGCCATTATTGCTCCTCCCTTCCCCTCCATCTAAGACAAATTATATCATTAACAGATATTTGAATCCACTATAACAGATTATGAGGCTCAATATCAATAACAACATTCACTTGTTTTGGTGCAGGTGGAAGGTTACGCAGATGGTGATTAATAGATAATTGCGATTTTAAAATCAGATGCCAGCGATGCCTTCCTTTAATCTTTGCTAGCGGGGCAGGTACGGGACCGAAGATTCTTTCCTCGCCTAAACGCCCTTTAATGGTTTCAAAAACTTGCTGACAATAATCCTTTACAGCTTTCTCTTCACCAGTTACCAAAATTCTTATCAGTTGCCCATAGGGAGGATATTGTAATTCACGGCGAAAAGCCAACTCCCGCTGATAAAACCCTTTATTATCATATTTTTGTACTGCCCTAATTGCATAATGACTCGGATCATAACATTGAATAATAACCTTGCCAGGCTTGGAACCTCTACCAGCTCGTCCAGAAACTTGAGATAACAATTGAAAAGTTCGTTCAGATGCTCTAAAGTCTGGAAAATTTAATGATAAGTCCGCACTAAGTACCCCAACTAGGGTAACTTCTGGAAAATCCAATCCTTTAGCAATCATCTGCGTTCCAATTAAAACATTTCGTTCTTTTTTACGAAAAAGACTTAAAATTCGCTGATGTGCTCCTTTTCTAGAAGTACTATCAGTATCCATCCTAATGGTAGAAGCTAAAGGAAAGGTCTTTTTAATATAATCTTCGACCTGTTGAGTTCCAGTTCCGAATTGGCGAATATAAGGTGACCGGCATTCTGGGCACTTTGTCGGAACTGGAGAAGTCGCGCTACAATAATGACAGTGAAGCCTGTTATCAGTTTGATGATAAGTCATGGAAACCTGGCAATTATCACACTCAATTACGTTACCGCATTCTCGACAGAGTAAGAAAGTGGAAAATCCCCTCCTATTTAAGAAGATAATTGCTTGTTCTCCATTTTCCAAAACTTCCTGGAACGATTCCGTTAGTTCTCGACTAAACATCGTTCTGTTACCGCTATCAAACTCTTTCCGCATATCGACAATACTGATCGATGGTAACGGTCTTTGATTGACGCGTTTTGGTAACTGAACTAGGGCATATTCTCCACTTAATGCTTTATGCAAACTCTCGAGTGATGGGGTTGCACTACCTAGAATAACTAATGCTTCATTCATTTTCGCTCTTTTTAACGCCACCCCACGGGCATGGTATCTTAGACTTCCCTCATCTTGTTTATAAGTAGTCTCATGTTCTTCATCCAGAACAATCAAGCCTAGATTTTGAACAGGCGCAAAAACAGCCGATCGAGCGCCAATCACGATCTTTACTTCCCCACGATAGATCTTCCACCACTGATCAAATCGCTCGCCTTCCGACAAACCGCTATGGAGAATCGCTACCTGATCACCAAATCTATCAACAAATCTACCAACTATTTGGGAAGTGAGTGCTATCTCTGGCACCAAGACGATCGCTTGTTTATTCTGCTTTATAACATCTGCGATCGCTCGCAAATAAATCTCTGTTTTTCCACTTCCGGTTACTCCATCTAAAAGAATTGGTCTTTTTGCACCGTTAAGCTCTTCTTTAATTACTTTAAGAGCATTTTCCTGATCATTAGTTAATGCGAGAACTGGTTTTTCTTTAAAAACAACTATTTCAGGAACTCTCTCTACTCTTTCTTCTTTTTTTAGTATCCAACCCTTATTCTCCAATGCGCGGAGTGTAGCATAAGAAGAGTTTGTCTTTTGAATAATCTCCGTTGCGGATAAGTTGCCGTTTATCTCTTTTAGTAAAAGCAGAACATCACGTTGCCGTGTCGCATTTTTGGAAAGTTGGCTCAGATATTCTTCAATCGAATCCAAATCGTTCAATTGATAAACCATTTGAGTTTTCACGTCAACTCGTTCACGCCCATAGCGTGTCCCAGGAGGAAGAAACAACTGGAGTGCCTCCGCATAAAGCCCGAGGTAATGATCAGCCATCCACTTTGCAAGATTTATAGTTTGTTCACTAAGAACTGGTTTAGGATCTAGGAGTTTTAAGATATCACGACACTTACTTTTTTCATAAGTAGGCTCTGCCGTCATCTCGATTATGTAACCTTCTACTTTCCTATTGCCAAAAGGGACTAACACTCGATGGCCAATTTGAAGTTTGCTTTCTAATTGTGCAGGAATCTTGTAATGAAAAATACGATCGAGCGAGCTAGTTTTTATATCAACAATAACTCCAGCATACATTTCCACTTTCTCCACCTCCCCATGAGAAAAAATGACCTGTGGACTATCCACAGGCCCGCAACATCTATTTAATTCCTTCTTTCTTACTAAACCAGTTTATTTTCCCCGCCTGAATCTCCTCTAAGGCAATAGTTACTGGTTTGGTTGCCTCTCCTTCCACAACTCGTGGAGTTCCATTTAGAAGTTGACGGGCTCGTTTTGCCGCGGCTACAACCATTGCATAGCGACAATCTTGGTTCTTTCTACTCATTATCAGATTTCCCTCCTTGCCAAAGAGTGCGAAATTCATCAAGCTTTATTCTTGATACTCGTGACATTTCTGCTTTAATAATCGTGCGCAATTGCTCGGCCGCATTTTCTAAATCGTCATTAATTATGAAATAATCATACTCAGCCATTTTATTTATTTCCTCAAATGATTTTTCTAACCGTTCAGCGATCACTTCTTGAGAATCTTGCGCACGTGACAATAGCCGATGCTTTAAATCATTCCAACTAGGTGGAAGCAAGAAAACAAGCACAGCTTCGGGCATTTTTTTTCGGATTTGGGCAGCACCTAAAGTCTCAATATCCATTATAACAATTTTTCCTTGAGAAATCATGTCCTCAACAAAAAACCTAGGTGTCCCATAATAATTGCCACAAAACTGAGCCCACTCTATCAATTCGCCTCTTTCAACCATTTGCGAGAAATCTTCTGGTGTGCGAAAAAAATAATCTATCCCTTCTCGTTCACCATCCCTGGGTGCTCTAGTAGTCACACTAACGGAATATACGAGATTAGGAATAGAAGAAAAGATAGCGTTCATTACGGTATTTTTTCCCGCACCACTTGGCCCCGATAACACAACAAGAAATCCTTCGGCGTGCATTCTTCTATCCCCCCTCAACAACAAACGACTTGTTACCGCATACGACACTCCGATAATTTAGTATCTGCAAGACAGCAATTAGACTAATCTGCAGGATCAACATTATTCTCCTTTTGAGTCAGGCGATGTGCTACCGTCTCGGGTTGCACTGCTGATAAAATAATGTGGTCACTATCGGTAACAATAACAGCTCGCGTTCGACGCCCATACGTAGCGTCTATTAGCATACCACGATCGCGTGCTTCTTGAATCATCCGTTTAATAGGAGCTGATTCTGGACTTACGATGCTTACGATACGGTTGGCAGCAACGATATTACCGAAACCGATGTTAATTAACTTAATTTCCACTGCTACAACCCCCTTGCTACAACCGTGCGTCACATTAACCTAAACGTTCTAACAAAGCATCAATTTGTCGTTTTCCCAATCCTTGTACGCGACGGTTCTCATTAATCCCTATCTCGTCCATTATTTTCTTCGATGTTACTTTTCCTACCTGAGGCAATGATTGAATCAGATAGGCTACTCTCATTTTTGCTACAACTTCATCATTGCTACTTAAGACTTCTCTCAACGTAATCTTACCTTTTTTGAGCTTACCGCGAAGCTCTGCCCTTTTACTACGCATCTCTTGCGCCTTTTTCAAGGCTTTCATTTTCTCTTCAGGGCTAAGATATGGTAATGCCATCTGCTTTGTCACCTCCTTGATCCAAGATATTGTAAGCATGCTTTATTCGATATTTTGGACTTGTTCGCGGATCTTCTCTAACTCGCTCTTTACTTCAACGACCTTTTTAGCTATTTCCAAATCATTAGCTTTTGAGCCGATGGTATTGATCTCTCGATTCATTTCTTGAATTAGAAAATCGAGCTTCCGACCCACTGGTTCTTCAGCTTTTAAAGTTTTGGAAAACTGTTCGACGTGACTTGAAAAACGCACAATCTCTTCGTCTATATTGCATCTATCAGCAAAGATAGCAATTTCCTGTAAAAACCTTTCCTCTGAAAGGCTTGTACCTTTTAAAAGTTCGTTTAAATTATTTAAGAGCTGTTCTTGATAATGAGTCACCACGAAAGGCGCACGCTGTTCAATAAATTGGATGGAGGTTCTAATAGATTCTAACCTTTTTTGGATGTCTTTTGCAAGTTTTTGTCCCTCGATGCCGCGCATATTAATCGCATTGAGACTAGCTATCTCAAGGGCCTTTAAAACCACTTGAGATAGCTCGTCAACATCGATCTCTTCACTTGATAATTGAATTACTTCTGGCAATCTTATAATTTGATCGAGAGTAATGGGAGGTGCTCCTGGTAATTCGTTTTGAATCTCCCTTAAAACCTCTATATATCCTTGTAAGAGAGCCTTATCTAACTTGACCATTCTCTCTTTGTCTTCTAATTCCTCTATCTTTATGTAAAGATCTATTCTACCCCGAGAAAACTTCTCCTTTATATAAGCACGAACAACCTCTTCTAAACCAAAATAATGTCCGTTAGTTCGTATATTGACATCTAAGTAGCGATGATTAACCGTTTTAAGCTCGACAGTTACTTTCCAGCCTTGATCGGAAAACTCGCCGCGACCGAATCCAGTCATACTAACAACCATTGATTTACCTCCATTACTATAGCATAACGAATAATATAAAGGGCTGGCTTTTTATAGATAAACCTTCTGTCAAAAAATGAAAACTCCTGCAAAATGTTAAACTTTTAATAACGAAATATGTTTTCGCACTTTCTTTCTCACTATTCTAATGATGGTATCAAGAACTAAGGTAAATCCTGAAAAAGCGATTACTAGCAGCCATTCTTCTAAGTCCAAAGGAACAGTTTGAAAGATTTTCTGAAACCAGGGATGATAGATAGTTACCACATGCAAAATCGCCGAACAGGCAACTGCTAAGACAAGATAAGTATTACCGAATAATCCGATTTCAAAGATCGAATGATACTCCGAGCGGCATTCAAATACGAAAACTAACTGAGCCATCACTAAAGTAGTAAACGCTATTGTTCGTGCCTTATCCAGATCACTAGGGTGCTGAACTAAAGTAAATACGAATGCTGCTAAAGTACATAGACTGATTATTATTCCTGTAAAAAGAATCTTTAAATGCAAGCGGCGTGAGAAAATTCCTTCCTTTGGCGAGCGCGGCGGTCTTTCCATAATATCGTCATCACCTGGGTCTACTCCTAAAGCAATCGCTGGCAATCCATCGGTAACTAAGTTCATCCACAATATTTGAATTGGAATCAATGGAAGAGGCAGACCCGAAATAGTAGCAAGAAACATCGTCAATACTTCACCGACATTACAGCTTAATAAGTATCTGATAAACTTACGAATATTATCATATATAATTCTTCCTTCCCGAATCGCTTTAATAATGGTCTCAAAATTATCATCGGCTAAAACCATCGAAGATGCTTCTTTAGTCACATCAGTTCCTGTAATCCCCATGCTGATTCCAATATCAGCTTCTTTCACCGCTGGAGCATCATTCACTCCATCACCTGTCATACCTACAATTTCACCATTCGCTTTTAAAGCACGTACTATACTTAATTTGTGTTGCGGAGCAACTCTTGCAAATACTCCTACCCTTTTTACTGCTTCACGTTGTTGGGATTCACCTAAGGCCTCCCACTCATTTCCAGTCATTACTTTATAACCACCAGTTAGTAAACCTAGGTCTTTAGCGATCGCGGTAGCAGTCTTTTTGTGATCACCAGTAACCATAATGGTCCGGATTCCAGCTAGCCTTGATTGCAGAACAGCTCTCCGAGCTTGGGGTCTAGGCGGATCGATCATACCAACTAATCCGACAAAGGTAAGTCGTTCTTCAAGTTCTTCGTCCCTGAATGTAAGTCGCTTCATCTCCCGAAATCCAAGTCCAAGAACCCTCAGCGCTTCATCACCCATTTGTTCCATTGCATCGATAATGTTCTTTTTCAAGCGATTACTTAGAGGAACTACCCCTTCAGGCGTGAGGATCGAAGTACATCTCTCTAAAATAATATCAGGAGCGCCTTTGACATAAGAAATGGTTCTACCCTTGCTCTGTACTAAAACACTCATTCGTTTTCTGATCGAATCAAATGGTATTTCCTTCACCAACTCATACTCACGATCTATCCTACTCTTTTCTACACCCAAACGGGAAGCAACTTCTATTAGAGCAACTTCGGTCGGATCACCAAAGACATCGTCCTTAGTCACCTGCGCATTGGTACAAATGCAACCGATCCTCAGCGCCTGTTCTAAAAGATCATTGCTTGATTTACTCGGTGTTTCCGTTAAGTTAATCCATTCTCCAGCCAGCCAATACTTTTGCACTGTCATCTGATTTTCGGTTAAAGTACCTGTCTTATCTGAACAAATCACGGTTGCACACCCAAGAGTCTCGACAGCAGGTAATTGTCTAACTATCGCATTACAGCGAATCATTCTTTGTACACCAAGCGCTAAAGCGATCGTTACAGCTGCTGGCAATCCCTCTGGGATGGCTGCAACAGCTAGACTCACTGCGATCAAGAACATTTTATAAATCGGAAATCCCTGGATAATCCCAGCTACAAATACTATCACTACAAAGACCAAACAAGCAAGTACCAACCATTTGCCTAATTGGGCTAAACGTTGTTGTAACGGTGTATCCATTTTCATTGTATCTTGAATCATGCCCGCGATCCTACCAATTTCGGTATCCATCCCAGTACCAACAACGATCGCTTTACATCGTCCCTTTGTTACTAGGGTGCCCATAAAAAGCATATTTGCTTGATCGCCAAGTGGCACTTTATCTGTACTTGGGCTAAAATCCGCTCGTTTGTCAACAGGTACGGATTCACCCGTTAATGCTGCTTCGTTTACACCCAAACCATTCTCGTCAAACAATCGGCAATCAGCAGGAACTCGATCGCCAGCTTCAAGCAGGATTATATCCCCTGGTACAAGTGCCGAAGCCTGAACATGCATCAATTTTCCATCTCGCATTACTTTTGATATCGGGGTAGTTAAATCTTTTAACGCTTCGAGGGATTTTTCAGCACGGTATTCCTGAATAAAACCTAAAACAGCATTTAAGATCACGATAGCTAGAATCGCTAATGCATCCATCACTTCACCTAAGAGAGCAGAGATCCCAATTGTTGCTAAAAGAACTAGTACCATGAGATCGTTGAACTGTTTTAGAAAAACAACTATTAATGAATCTTTCTTGGTTTCTTTGATCATATTTGGTCCAAAATTTGCCAGACGTTTGGTTGCCTCTTTCGATGTTAACCCATTTTTTAGGTTAGTTTTCACTTTTTGGCAGACTTCAGTTAAACTCAATTTGTACCAGTTGATGTGCAACAATGCCACCCCATTTTCCCCATGATCTTACTGATACCTATTCTAATGCTCGATAAAAAATGCCAGGCATCAGCCTGGCATTCAACAAATTTCACTTTAAATCATGTGTAAGTTTAATCCTCAAGTTCCATTGCTCTTTCAAAGAAATGCTTTGCTTTCTCCGACTCACCTTTTTGTTCATAAATCTTGCCTAGATAGTATTGCACTTCTCCTTTTTGAGAATTGATTCTATAGGCTAAATCTAACTCTTCTAAAGCTTTGTCAAGATCGTCAATAAAGAAAAGAGATTTTCCTAAATATATTCGTGCATCATATAGATCTGGGGCAATCTCTAATGCTTTGGTCATATAGTCGATGGTTTCAGAGTATCCTTCCTTGTTAAAGGAGATCACTCCAAGCCCATATAACGCTCGAGCTTGTTCCTCTGTTTCAATCGCCTTATAATACGCATCGGAAGCTTTATCCACTTCATCGAGATATAAATAACATTCCCCAATCAATGCGTAAATCCATTCTTCCTCTGGTTTTACTTCCAGAGCGGATAAAAAGTAACTGATCGCAGTATGATAATCTCCCGTGATCCGATAACTCATTCCCATTAACACTAATGGCTCGATATCGTCGGGATTGCGAGATATGGCTTGACGAAACTCTGCTCTAGCAGCATCAAGCGCAAAAAAACCTGGCAGAGGTTCTTCAAATCCAATAAGGTGGTAATATAAAGCCTGGATTCCATAACGAATATTCAAAGCTAATTCATTTGAACACGCTATCAACGTAAACCCAAGAAGTATGATCAGCGCTAAAATAAACATATTTTTTCTAGTCATAAAGGTGCTCCTTTATTATCTTTAACTAAATGATATAATATTTCGGCTGGTTAATCAATCCTTGCTTTGTTATACTCATCATAGAAACTCGCAACAAGGAGGAAAAATAAATGCCGTTTGACGGATTGGCAGTTGCTGTGATATGTCAGGAATTGCATGCCAAACTTTTTAATGCTCGAGTCAATAAAATCTACCAAGTGGATAAATATACTATCGTCTTTAACCTTCGTCTTCCTGGGAAAAACAAAAAACTAATAATCTCTGCTGACCCAACTCATCCGCGGATTCATACAACAAAAGTTGACTTTTCTAATCCCTTAAGACCGCCAGCATTCTGCATGCTTTTACGTAAATATCTTGAACCAAGCAGGATTGTTTCGATCACTCAACAGGATCTTGAACGGATCATTCGGATTCAGTTTGAAGCTCTTGATGAAACTGGCGATCTTAGCATAAAGACTTTGGTCTTTGAGCTAATGGGAAGACATAGTAATATTATCCTATTAGATAAAGATGAAAATATTCTCGACGGTATCCATCGTTTAACAACTCTGGACGGTACACGTCAAGTGATCCCTGGGGCTAGTTATGTTGCTCCCCCAGATCAAGGAAAGGTGGATCCAACCATGGTTACATATCAAGAATTTTTCGATCACCTAAGACTCCTGCCTGCCAGCGAAAAAATCGCTCAAAATCTACTTGACACATACCAGGGAATAAGCCCACTAGCTGCTAAGGAGATCCTTCACCGCGCCCAACTTAATCCTTCGATCCAAAGAAAGGACACCACCAATGAGGATTGGGATAATCTCTGGCATAGCCTGCAACAACTGCTTAAAGAAATCGAAGAAGGCGGTATACCATCTTTAATTCGTTACCCACAAAAGGAGGATTTCGCTGCTTATCAAGTCACAAATGAAGAAATAACTCGCTACCCAGCATTCGATAATTTATTAGACTATTTCTACACAGATCGAATCACTCACGCCAAGATTCAGCAGTACCAATCTTCATTAAGTAAGAGTTTAAAAACTCATTTAGAAAGGCTCCAGAAAAAAGAAGGATTACAAAAGCAAGCACTCTTTGAAGCTGAGAATGCTGCTGAATGGCGAATAATAGGGGAAATACTTACTGCTAATCTCTACCAGGTTAAAAAAGGAGAGCAAGAAATACTGCTTCCTAATTTCTATGACCCTGATCAAAAAGAAATAAAAATCCAATTAGATCCAAGGCTATCACCTAGTCAAAATGCCCAACGATACTTCAAACGATACACAAAAGCGAAAAACAGTAAAAAAATCATTGAGGAACAGTTAGAAAAAACGAAAGCCGAGCGAAGTTATTTAGAGGAGACACTAACTCATATCATGCTAGCAGACACAATAGAAACTCTAAATGAGATCGAAGAAGAATTAGTGGAAACGGGGTTTTTGAATAGATCAAAAAAAACCCAAGCGAGGAAAGGGTCTAAAACAGGAACTAAAACATATGAATGTTACATTTCTTCTGACGAGATACCAATTTTCATCGGAAGAAGCAATAAACAAAATGACGAGTTAACGTTTAGAATCGGGCGTCCCGATGATCTATGGTTACATGCCCAAAAAATACCAGGTAGCCACGTAATCATTCGTTGCGATGGTGAAGTTCCTCAGACAACTATTCTTGAGGCCGCCACCCTCGCTGCTCGCTTTTCCAAAGCAGCAAATTTAACTAAAGTTCCCGTCGATTACGCTAAGCGTAAGCATGTTCGTAAACCAAGTGGTGCCAAACCAGGATTCGTTATCTATGATCACTTTGAAACAATAATTGTGAACCCGAATGACAAAACCTTCCTTCCAAATAAAAAAGAATAGCAAAAAGTGAGCGAGTCCACCCCCCTAGGTCATCTACGCCCACCCTCTGCTCTGAAAGGTACAATAGTCGAAAATCACTATTATACCGAGTTTATGATATTTAGTACAAATTATTCTATAGGCCGTTAGGAATTCCTCTAATTTCGGCCTTTTTATTTGTAAAATTTTCGTAAAACTAGTGTTTGAAATGCCTTATTCCAGTGAATAACATCGCGATTCCATATTTATCACAAGCATCAATACTTTCTTTATCGCGGATCGAACCACCAGGTTGAATAATCGCGGTGATTCCAGCTTGATGTGCAGTTTCAATACTATCCGCAAACGGGAAAAATGCATCAGAAGCCATAACCGCTCCTTTCGCCTTGTCTCCAGCTTGTTCGATCGCTAATCGTACGGATTGAACACGATTCATTTGACCTGCCCCTACCCCAATTAGTTGCCGATCTTTGCATACTACAATCGCATTGGATTTAACGTGTTTTACCACTTTCCAAGCAAAACGTAGATCCGCTAACTCCTCACTAGTTGGTTGACACTTGGTTACAACCCGTAATTCTTCTTCAATGAGATCGATATTGTCCTCCGTTTGTAACAAAACTCCTCCCCTGACCTTTTTCCAATCAAGTTCATCGCTCTTGCTTGGTTTTAGTTTCAATAGCCTTAAGTTCTTTTTCTGGGTAAGAATTTCTAAGGCATCGTCTAAAAAATCTGGGGCAATTATAATTTCCAAAAAGACATTGGACTCTTGGATCGCTTCAGCGGTTTTTCGACAAATAGGGCGGTTACAAGCCACGATTCCACCAAAGATCGATACGGGATCCGCTTCGTAGACACGTTGATACGCTTCTGCCAATGAATCCGCTACTGCCAAACCGCACGGATTAGTATGTTTTACCGCCACTACGCATGGTTCATCAAACTCACAAGCCATTCTCCAAGCGGCATCCGCATCATAAATATTGTTGAACGATAGTTGCTTACCATGGATTTGCTCTGCATCCGCCAAACCAACGGATTTAGGAGGCATCTGGCGATAAAAAGCTGCCTGTTGAATAGGATTTTCACCATAGCGTAATTCCATAACCTTTTTCAAGGCAATAGTCTTTGTTGGTGTAAATCCTGATTCTCCTAAGTAGTCACTAATTAAAGTGTCGTAATATGCGGTGTGAGCGAAGGCTTTGGCAGCAAGTTTTTTGCGTGTTATTGCATCCACTTCTCCACCTTTTAGTTGGGAAATAACTTCATCATAATCCTTAGGATCCGAAACCACAAGAACTCTCGGATGATTCTTAGCAGCAGCTCGAATCAATGTCGGTCCACCGATATCGATGTTTTCTAGTACTTCTTCAAAAGTACTTTTTGGATCCTGGCTCACCAGCTCGAAAGGATATAAATTAACTGCAACTAAGTCAATCAGCGCACCGCCGATGGAACTGAGCTGCTTAAGATGTTCGGGTGTATCTTTTGCTAGGATTCCTCCATGAATTCGCGGATGAAGGGTCTTTACTCTCCCATCAAGGATCTCAGGAAATTCTGTTATTTCAGAGATATAAGTAACTGGGACACCGTTTGATTTTAAAGTGTTATAGGTACCACCCGTAGAAATTATTTCGTAACCTAATTCGACTAAAGCAGCGGCAAAATCTACAATTCCCGCCTTATCAAAGACACTTAAGAGCGCTTTACCCATAATTTCCATCCTTTCTAATTGTTTATTTTATCCATTGCAGGAGAAACTAAAAAAGCGAAAATAACCTAAAGCAGGAGGAGTAATCATGCTTTCTCCCGAAATGAAGGAAACTTTTGAAGGTTTACCTGAAAAAATCCAAGCGATCCGACAAGAGATTTCTCAATTACGTGAAGAAGTCTCTCGTCCTAACATCGAAGAGATAATAAATTCTCTCCAAAATATTGTTCAAACTGATAGCTCTGCTTTTGCGGATAAGATCCGTCAACTAGAGGAAGAAAACCAAAGACTAAGAGCCGAGAAAAATGCCCTTCTTAAATCATATCAAGAAGCGGTAGGAATCTTTGATATGTTCACCAATATGGCAAGTATATCTCAAATCATGAGTCTTGGAGATTTCAAAGAGCAAATGAAAAATATCTTCGATAACTCGGAATATCTGCTAGTGATAAATGATAAATAAAAGGGACGAACTTTGAAAAAGAGTTCATCCCTTCGAGCAACGATCGAATTTAGAAACCTTCTAGTGACTCGTTACTACGCTAAGAAGATAAAGTATAGGACGAAGACAATAGCTAGAATATTAACCACCCAGTTTGTCTTCTCTTTCTTACCAGCGATAAGGTTGATCGCTGCGTAGGAAATAAATCCAAAACCGATACCTGTTGAAATACTATATGCAAAAGGCATCATTACCATGGTTAAGAACGCAGGCATTGCTTCAGTAAAATCAGCCCAATCAATACTTAGTACGTTTCTAACCATCAAGATTCCAACTACAATCAATGCTGGAGCTGTTGCAGCTGCTGGCACGATACCCACTAATGGCATAAAGAATAATGACAACAAGAAGAGGATTGATGTTACGATACCTGTAAGTCCAGTTCTTCCACCTTCAGAAACACCTGCAGCACTCTCAACAAAGGTAGTTACAGTACTTGTTCCAACTATAGCTCCTCCAACTGTTCCGATTGCATCTGCGAGTAATGCTTTATCTGCTTTAGGTAGGTTACCGTCCTTATCAAGATATCCAGCCTGAGTTGAAACTCCGATCAATGTACCAGCGGTATCGAAGATATCAACCATTAACAGTGCAAGGAGAACACCAATCATATTTAGTTTAAGTGCACCAACGATATCAAGTTTGAAGGCAACCGATGTAAAATCAGCCCATTTTGGTAAAGCAACTATACCATCGATAGCGCCCGTTACTCCAATACCAGGAATCATTCCAAAGACTGTTGCGGCCAGAATACTCCACAATAAAGCTCCTTTGACATTGTAAGCATATAGTACTCCTGCAACGATAAGTCCAAATAGTGTCACGATAGCATCTTTGGATGTTAAATCACCAAGGGCTATGATTGTATCTGGATTGCTTACCAAAATTCCTGAACTTTGGAAACCGATAAAAGCGATAAATAATCCGATCCCAGCACTGATAGCAGATTTTAATGTCATCGGAATTGCATTTACTATTTGCGAACGGAATTTGGACAGACTCAAGAGAATAAAGAGAACTCCTTCGATAAACACCAAACCAAGAGCTACTTCCCAGGAAACACCCATTTGCTTACATATTGTAAAAGCAAAGAAAGCATTAAGTCCCATACCTGGTGCTAAAGCAAATGGATAATTGGTTAAAAGTGCCATAGCCACTGTTCCGATTATGGTGGCGATGATGGTTGCAATAAATACGCCGTTCCAACTCATTTCTGCTGCCGAAAGAATGTTTGGGTTTACAAAAATGATGTAAACCATGGTCATAAATGTTGTGATTCCTGCAATGATTTCTGTTCTGACAGTGGTGTTGTTTTCTTTCAACTTAAACCACTTTTCAAGTAATCCTGGGGATTGTCCCGCACTCGTACCTTTTACTGCCATATACAGTATTCCTCCCAAAATTTTTTTGACAAATTTGTCAGGTATCAATTTCGACAAAAACCGGTCATTTCCTTCTAATATACAAAAAATGTTCGTCTTGTTTCGTATTTATTAACATCTAAATTTCTGATCGCGGAACTTTTTGAGTTGTTCGATATGCCTGAAGGTAGTGCCACAACACCCTCCCAGGATACTTGCACCATTGTCAAAACATTTCTCCATACCTATATGAAACTCTTCTGGAGATAAATCATAAACGTTCGTGCCATTTTTCTCTACTGGTTTTCCCGCATTAGGTTGCGCGATCAGCGGATGAGTAGTTAATACCCGCATCATCTTGATAATCTCCGCTACTTCCTCTGGTGCTAAAGAGCCACAATTTGCGCCAAAAGCTGTCACTCCATTAGCAACAAGTGCTTTAACAATGTCGTTCACAGAATTTCCCATCACGGTTCTGCCACCCTTATCTACTGTGTGGAAACTAAAGGTCACAAGGATTGGAATAGGTGCGGCATCTTTACATGCTTGCACAGCAATTAGAGCCTCTCGTAAATCATATACTGTTTCGATCAAAAAACCATCTACTTCACACTCAGCTAAAGTTCTTGCTTGCTCCAAATAAGCTTTGTAGAACTCTTCTTCTGTAAACGTACCATACGGTTCAAGTAACTGTCCTGTGGGACCTAGATCACCAACTACGAATGCATCATTCCGCGCCAAATCCTTAGCCAAACGTGCCCCAACTTCATTAATCTTTCTTAACTGATTCAGTTTTTCTTCACTTTGCGATTGAAAATAGATTCGATTAGCTGTAAGGGTATTTGTAGTAATAACTTGAGAACCAATTTCGAGATACTCTTTATGTACTTGCTGGACCAACTCTGGATTGGCAAGATTATTACCACTGCCTGGCTCCAAACCTAGTTCAATTAGACGAGTACCTGTTCCCCCATCAAAAATGATCAGCTTTTCATGCGTCAGAAAATCATAGAAGTCTAAAGCCATAAATTTCTTCCTTTCTACCGCTCTAACTTTCGACCCAAAGCGCCAACATAGACTACAAAATGTTCATCTCCATCTAGCGACAAAACTTTATTTAGTTTATCATCATCGAACGCTGCCACTGCACATACTCCAGCATTAATACTTTCAGCTAACAAATAGAGGTTTTGACACACATGACCAGCATCTAAATGCAAGTACCGATACCCTCTTTCTCCATAACGCCATGTCATTCTCTTGGCAACTGCAGTCCAAATAAACGTTGCAGCACTCGTTCCAACAAAGACTTGTCCATTACAAGCATCAACAACCTTCTGGGAGATATCACCATCTCCATTTTCAAGAATCACTGCATGTTTTGATGCGACATAGCGATACAAGCCAGGTTTTAATCCTTCCACCCTGCTTACCAGCACGTAAGTCTCAAAGGCATGCCTAGCTCCTGCTGAAGGAACAAAACGGAATGTTGCATTAGAAGTACTACGATGGATCCCTTGGGTGTACCATAACAACATCGAGAACTCCTCTAGCGTAAGTGGCGAGTTCTCATCATACCGTCGAACACTTCGCCGCGACCTAAGAACCTCAAACAGATCAGGTTCTTGTGCCTGAAAACTTTCGATACTCGGAAGTTCAACCAAACTAGCGGAATTATATGTAAGTTCGAACGTAGGCATTGGCTCTCCCTTTGATTGTTCGGATTCTTCGAGGAATTGATAACGAGTCAATTTCATAAATTCTTTGCCGATTGATTTTGTCATCAGAAACCCTCCTGATTTGCTTACTTACAAAAAGAGCACTTTCCCAAAAAGGAAAATGCCCCTTAAGTTTCTTTGTTACTTATTAAAGCTTAACAACGTTAGCAGCTTGAGGACCGCGATTACCATCAACTATTTCAAATTGAACTGTTTGACCTTCTTCTAGGGTCTTAAATCCATCACCTTGAATAGCTGAGAAGTGTACGAAAACGTCATCTCCATCTTCTCTTTCAATAAAACCGTAACCTTTTTCTGCATTAAACCACTTAACTTTTCCTACCATTTACAAATGGCCTCCTTAAAAAATATTGTTAAAAAGCGGAAGCCTCCAAAACTTACTCCCTCTTGCGTTCTCAAGCTCGGACCAGAGGTCAACAACGTTTTAGTACTCTTCACAACTTTTTAAGCTTTCTTGTTCATAATAGCACAGACCTTTTAAATATGCAACAATTATTTGCTTTCGATGGTAATAAATTCCCAGACAGGTAATGTTTGTAAAATAACTCTTTAAAATTTAGTTAAAATCTGTTAATATAATAAATAGTGAGTCAATTAAGATCTATCCGGGGGAATTTTCTATGAGGATCTTGGTTGTTGATGATTCCATTACTACGCGGCTGATCCTAAAATCGATGCTCGAAGAAGCGGGTTATTCCGACATTATCCTAGCTAGTAATGCTTTCGAAGCATTAGATTGTCTCGAGGTTTCAGATCAACCACAAAGAAAATGCGGATTCGATTTGATCTTTATGGATATTGTAATGGATGAAATGAACGGCATTGAAGCTTGTCGGCGCATCAAGAATAATGAAAAGACAAAGGACATCCCTGTTATCATGATCACTGGACGATCTGATGTCGAGATGTTAAAACAAGCGTTTGAAGCGGGAGCTCATGATTACTTAATCAAGCCTGTTAATAAAACTGAGTTGTGGGCTAGAACAAGCGCCGCTTTAAGATTAAAACGAGAAATCGATCGAAGAGTACGTCGGGAACAAGAGTTGCTAGAAGTAACAGAGTTATTGGAAGAAGCTAATCGCAAACTCCAACGATTAAGTTCGATCGATGGGCTTACTGAAATTGCAAACCGTCGTCAATTTGACCACACTCTCAACAACGAATGGAAAATTGCTATCCGCCATGGCTCTCCTTTTTCAATCATCCTCATTGATATTGATTTCTTCAAACTCTACAACGATACCCTTGGTCACGCAGCAGGTGATAATAGTTTAAAAAACGTCGCTAAAGTTTTGGAAGCTGAACTTAAGCGTTCCGAAGATTTGGTTGCCCGTTATGGTGGCGAAGAGTTTGGGGTAGTTCTCCCAAACACAGACCTTAATGGAGCATTAGTTGTTGCCGAACGATTACGCTTAGCAGTCGAACAGTTGAAAATTCCCCATCCTAGTTCACCCATAAGTAATCATATAACCATAAGTCTCGGAGTTTGTTCTATGTCCCCTACCAAGATCTCTTCAACAAAAAAGCTCCTTGAATATGCCGACCGAGCATTGTATAGAGCAAAAGAAAACGGTCGAAATAGGGTGGAACACTGTGTGACCGATTAGCTCGGTAGAAAACTTCCTCGCAATAGGGATAAAAAAATCAGAATAAAATAAAGTGCACCCAAAATGTTAGATAGAAAATCTCGCATTTTAAGGTGCACCTTTTTGAATTTTATCTGTAAAAAATAACGAACTATTCTTCTAAGCTTAACGCCGCTTGAATATAAAAACTACACTCAAGTCGCTTTCTTTCCATAATACAACTTACTTCGTATGGTTCATTGATCGAACCAGAAAATTTGATATTATTGGCGTGACAACCACCGCTACAAAAATACTTTGCCCAACATGTCTTACAGGTTTGCTTATTTAATACATGGCTATTTTTAAACTGATCTTTAAGATCGGTTTTCTTTATTCCTTCATATACAGAACCTATAACATATTCATCTTGGCCTACAAATTGATGACAAGGATATAGATTACCATCAGGTGCTACCGCAAGGTATTCGTGACCTGCACCACAACCAAGAATCCTCTTATAAATACAGGGACCTTTTTTAAGTTCAACATTGAAATGAAAGAAGTTAAACGGCTTGTTTTGTTTCTTACTAGCCAAAAAAGCATCAGCTAATCGTTCATATTCCTGCAGGATTGCTGGTAGTTCATTCTCAGTCAAAGCATAGCGTTCATCCTCGTCAGCCACTACTGGTTCCATCGAAACCTCATAGAATCCTTGGTCAACCAAGTGAAGTACATCATTACTAAAATCTAAATTGTTGCGAGTAAACGTCCCCCGAACATAGTAACTTTTTGGTCCTCTTTTACTTACTAGTTCTCGATACTTAGGAATAATAGTTTCATAAACGGAACCTACACCACTGTATGTACGACGCATAGAATCGTTTACTTCTTTTCGCCCATCGATACTTAAAACCACATTATACATTTCATTATTTACAAAATCTATTATTTCATCATTCAAAGCAATTCCGTTTGTTGTTAACGTAAAGCGGAGTACTTTCCCTAACTCTTGCGATCTTTCTTTTCCATACTTAACTGTTTCCTTAACAACATCAAAATTCATCAGTGGTTCGCCACCAAAGAAATCTATCTCGCATTGTACCCTTGGGCCAGATGCATTTAACAGAAAATCTACTGCTTGTTTGGCAACTTCAAGGCTCATTAACTCCCTCTTACCACCAAAATCTCCCTCATGAGCAAAACAGTACTCACACCTGATATTGCAGTCATGAGCGATGTTTAAACATAAAGCCTTTACAACCGATGTTTGTGGTTCTGGTACTTCAGTTAGATCAGGAGAAAATAGCACGCCCTCATCAATAAGGAACGTAACTTCCTCTAACGCTTCCGAAGGTTCAAAATCAGTTAATTCACGCCCGTCTTTGATTTCGGAAACGATTGTAAATGCTACATCATCCAAAAGGTGAACAGCACCAGAATTTCCATCAACAACGATGTTTAAGCCCTTATGCGAATAACAATGGACACAATCCCTAACCAACATCGATTTCTCCTCACTTATTCAAAAAAATAGCAACCCTCTCGGAAGGTCGCTAATTATCAGTAGTGCTTTCGAGCACTTATCTTTCACAAGCTTGATTTCCAACAGTGCAAGAAGTTTTGCAGGCGGATTGACAAGAAGTCTGGCATTCGCCGCAACCACCTGATTTCAAAGTCTTAACTAATGAATTAAAAGTCAAGGTCTTGACGTGTTTGAATTTCTTAGTTTTCATTTCAACACCTCTTTTCTCACGGCTATTACGGGTAAAATTATACCATATTTATTAATCATTGGCAATCGAATCGGGGTGACAACCGACGAAATGATTTGATTTAACCTCCACCAAATCAGGTTCTTCCTTAAAGCATATATCTTTTGCTTTCTCGCAAAGTGATGCAAATCTACATCCTGGCGGTGGATTGATCGGACTAGGACTATCGCCTTTTAACACTGCGGCTTTTCCTTTTTGCGAAGGATCTGGAATCGGTACCGATGCCAATAAGGCTTTGGTATATGGATGTCGGGGTTCATTAAAAATTTGTTCTTTATCACCCATCTCGACAATCTTTCCTAAATACATCACCGCAACTCGATCCGCAATGTGTTTTACCACACTTAAATCATGAGCGATAAAAAGATAAGTCAAATTGAATTGTTCTTGTAGATCCTGAAGCAAATTTATAATTTGAGCCTGGATGGATACATCAAGAGCAGAGATCGGCTCATCACATACAATTAGCTTTGGTTCTAAGGCTAAAGCCCGGGCGATACCAATCCTTTGTCGTTGACCACCTGAGAACTCTTGCGGGAGCCTCTTAGCATGGTTTTTATGCAATCCGACTATGTCCAACAAATTATTTACTCGTTCCTCTAGTTCTTTTCCAGAGGCCACTTTGTGAATTATCAAAGGTTCAGCAATGATCTCCCTAACAGTCATCCGCGGATTAAGCGATGCATAAGGATCCTGAAAAATCATTTGAATATTACGACGAACAAGACGCATTTCATGTTTTTTAAGATTGCTTAGATCTTGACCTTCAAAAACAATCCTGCCAGCTGTAGGTTCAATTAAGCGCAAAATTAAGCGCCCTGTTGTGGTTTTCCCACTTCCACTTTCCCCAACCAATCCCAAAGTCTCACCGCGTTTAATATGAAAACTGATTCCATCTACTGCCTTTAAAACACCATTTTTTTCTCGAAAGTGTTTCTTTAAATCGACAACTTCCAATAATACATCATTCATCATAATCGACAACCTTCCAACAGGCTACTTTGTGTCCATCGCCAACTGTAAATAATGAAGGTGTTTTTTGCTGACAGACTTCTTTTCTAAATTCGCATCGCGGATGAAATGCGCAACCAGACGGTACTTCTTCAGGAGGAGGTACCGTTCCAGGAATTGTTTTCAGCCTTTTTCTCGAAACATCCAAGCGTGGCATCGATTCTAATAAACCAATGGTATATGGGTGACTCGGATTAGCAAAAAGGGTTACTGTATCGGTATACTCCACAATCTTACCCAGATACATTACCGCAACCTGGTTAACAAATTCAGCAATTATTCCAAGGTTATGAGTGATCAGCATGATTGCGGTGCCGAATTCCTCGCTAATTCTTCTAAGCAGATCTAAGATTTGACGCTGAATGGTTACGTCCAATGCTGTAGTAGGTTCATCAGCGATCAAAAGTTTCGGATTACAGCTAACAGCCATTGCAATCATAACTCGCTGGCGCATTCCACCACTTAGCTGATGGGGATAATCATTCACCCTTTTTTGAGCATCAGGAATACCAACCATGTTCAATAATTCAACCGCCCGCTCCTGGGCTTCTTTTTTACTCATTTTTTGATGAATTATCAATGCTTCACTAATCTGGTTACCGATCGTAAAAACAGGATTTAATGAGGTCATTGGTTCTTGAAAAACCATCGCGATTTCCTTACCACGAATCCTTTGTAACTCTGCTTCCGACAAATCTAACAGATTTCTTCCTTCAAAAATAATTTTACCATCCACTACTCTGCCAGGTGAATGCACTAGCCCAATGATGGAAAGCGAAGTCACACTTTTTCCTGAACCACTCTCTCCCACTATTCCTAAGGCGCCACCTTTGGCCAGCTCAAAATCGATTCCATCAACTGCTTTAACTACAACCTCATTAGTAAAGAAATATGTTTTTAGGTTCTTAACCACTAACAAAGGTGATGTCATCATCGTCTACGCCTTTCTCACTCTTAATTAGGATCCCTTCTGAAGAAACCCATCTCGTTTCTACCGCAGTTACTTCATTTTCGAGATATAGTAGGGTGTGAATCTTAATCAATGGCATCTCTGGCGTCGCCTCCAAAAGCTCATTTAGCGCTGGTTCTCCTGGGACAACCTCAATCCAACTTTCGCCCTGAGTAAGTTTTTCAGTCTGTGGATCAAATAACAGCATTTGCCGCAGGGAATTTGGTTGCGGAACTAAATTCAGATCCTTATATGTAGTCAATTGAACAAAAATACCACGTTCATCTTTGAACTGGAGCTGACTAACCTGCAAAAGCTCGGTATCTGGCTCTAAAGAAAGAACCATCGCAATCTTTTCGTCCCTAATGCGCGAAACTTTTAGTTGCGGTTCAATGTTTTTTAAACTGCGTGGAGAAGTTTCAGGAACTTGCTGATCAGGTTTTAACCTTTTCTCCATTGATTTCGCATACACTTTACGCAAATGCATCAAGGATACCTTTGCTTCTGAAAGAATTGTCCGTACATATCTTGGAGTGGTATTCACAGATTGAGCAATTTCTTCGATCGTCAAGAATGGATCTTTTTGAGCAGTCTGCAAAACCCTATCCTTAATAGTTTCTTTAGCCATTTTGGCTCACTTCCAATCCTTTTCCTTTACTTTTGGAACATTGTCCTACTTATGTATGTCATTTCTATTTTCCCAACAAAATTTCCTAGTTTGGATAAAAATAACTTATGTAAGCTCAGTCTCTTAACCCAATCTTTTCTTTAATTCGGGTGCTGGAGTTAAACCAGGAATTCGCCCTCTTTTAGCGACAGGTTTACCATCCACTTCCTTAATATCCATGGTCATATCGATCGGAGGCGCAGCGGAGATGTAACTGCCAACACCGAAAGAATCCGCACCTGCTTCTGATAAACTCTTGATCTTTTCGAGCGTTAACCCGCCAGACACAAAAATCTTTACATGCTGAAAACCAGCTAAATCAAGTTTTGCCCTTACTTCGCTCACCAATCCTGGGGTAACGCCGCCTCTTTCGCTTGGAGTATCTAGTCTAATGCCCGCTAGATTCTCACCCATCGCTTCTGCCAAACGCAAACTCTCTTCAACTTCATCCTTAAAAGTATCTACTAAAATTGTTCGCGGTGATTCTGGAGGCATGATTCGATCATAAGCTTGAGCTCCTTCAAGGGTATCACCGATTAAGAGGAATAATGCGTGAGGAACGGTACCAACTGGTTCCAAGCCAAGTAATTTCGCTCCTAAAATACAAGCTGCGCCTTGAGCTCCCCCGATGATCGCTGCTCTTTCCATTACTGGTGCAACTGCGGGATGCACATGACGAGCACCGAAACAGAAGAAAGGCTTGTCCCCAGCTACCTCCTTTACTTGAGCAGCAGCGGTTGCCCAACCAGTCGAACTAGCTAGAACTCCTAATAAAGCGGTTTCATAGATTCCAAACTCCGAGTAAGAACCCTTGATCCGCATAATTACGTCCTTTGGTTCAAACCGCTCTCCTTCATCCAAGCTCCATACTTCAACATTTAAGTCGCGAAGTAAATTGAGTGTTTCCTCAATTCCAGCAACCACACCTGGACGCCTAGCAAAAACTTCAGCGGTAACAACCGTTTGATCATGACCGATCTGTTTAAGAATTTCTTTGGTCTTCACAAAATACACATCGGTTGTAAGTCCCGAAAGAATCTCTTCATGGGTTGCGGAAAACAGCCTTCGACCTTCCTCAACTTTGTACTTTGTTATTTCTTGTGATGTTTCAATTACCTTAGTCATTATTAATCTCCTCTCACAGCAAAGCTTGCAAACTCACTCCCCTATTCCTGGTAGAGCGAACGATAAAACTCCCAACTGACAAGAACTCTCCTAACATATTCACGTGTTTCATGGAAAGGAATATTTTCGATGGTTTCTAACCGACCATCCCAGCGATTATCCTGTAGCCACTGACGTACATTACCTTGACCACCATTGTAGGCAGCAAGCGCGGTTAATAGCGAGGGGAATTGATTATTTAGATAATAAAGATACCAGGTACCAAGCTTGATGTTGATCTCTGGATCTTTAAGTTGTTCTATTTCAAAATCAAGCTCGATCTGATTAGCAATCCATTCTGCGGTATCAGGCATTATTTGCATCAAACCAACCGCCCCTTTGGGAGAAACAACTTCAGGGCGAAATCCGCTCTCGACTTGAATCATTGCCACAATTAAGTATGGATCAAGGTCTCGTTTCTCTGCTTCAGGTTCAATAGTCTCAAAAAACTTAAGTGGATAAATCAGCCTTACAAATGGCCGAAAGGTAAATAACGATACGAACGCAAAAAGGACTACGAATAAAAAGGCAAACCGAAAGAATCTTGCCAAGGAACTCCCCCCTGGTTAGAGATTAAGCAGTACTCTTGTTTTTAAGCTCTTTGAAAGAGTCAAGGATCATTTGTCCTGTTGCCACATTAGTCGCTAAAGGCACGTTATGTACATCACATACTCTTAATAAAGCAGTGATATCTGGCTCATGGGGCTGAGCCGTTAATGGATCTCGTAAGAAAATTACTGCCTTGACTTCCTCCATTGCTACTTGTGCTCCGATCTGTTGGTCGCCTCCGAAGGGACCAGATAATACTCGATCTACCTTAAGCCCTGTTGCTTCAGAAATCCTTTGTCCCGTAGTCCCTGTAGCTATTATCTGAAAATCAGCGAGTAACTCGCGATTCTTCAAAACAAAATCTACCATTTCATCTTTCTTTTTATCATGAGCGATCAATGCAATTTTCAATTACCTTTCGCCTCCAAAGATTATTCACTTGGTTAAAAGTATGTCCTAATCCTTGAGTATTGTCAATTACTTCATCAGCCAGTTTCTTTTTTTCTTCCAACGACATCTGAGCATTAATTCTCAGCATGGCCTCTTCCTCTGTGAGTTGATCACGATTAATTAACCGTTCTAGTTGAGTTTTTAAATCAACATAAACCAGCCAGACCTCATCTAACCAAGTCTCCGAGTTAGTTTCAAACAAAAGCGGAATATCCGCGACTACAATTTTCCCTTCCTGTTCAAGCTCTCTACCACGTTCTTGGATAATAGATAGTACAAGAGGGTGAATTATTTGCTCAAGCTTTTTTCGTTGCCCAGGATCTACAAATACAATTTGACCTAATTTTTTCCTATCTATCGTACCATCTTCCCCAATAACTTCTGGGAATTCCTCCTTGACTCTTTCCCAACCAGGCTGATTAGGAAGCACTACTTCGCGAGCCAACTTGTCTGCATCGATAATATATGCTCCTAATTCCTTAAGCATCTTGGATACTGTACTTTTTCCCGAAGCAATTCCTCCAGTTAAACCGATCACAACTCATCACTCCGTTGACAACTAGGGCAATAATGCGTACTTCTTCCAGCGACTTTAATTCTCTCCACTAAGGAATCGCAGTTTACGCATTTCTCTCCCGTTTTTCCATACACCCTCAAACGATTTTGAAAATTACCTTTCATACCTGATCCTGTGAGGTAATCTCTGATAGTGGTTCCTTCATGTAAAAGAGCTTCTTTTAACACTTCCTGGGCCGCTTTATGCAATAGTTCTTGTTCTTGTAAGGTAATACTCTTACCTGTCCTAGTTGGGTGAATTCTTGACCTAAACAAGATCTCATCAGCATAGATATTTCCAATGCCCGCTATCAATTTTTGATCAAGTAGGAGTGATTTGATGGTACGATTTGAATCGAGTATCTTTTTAAGATAAGGCAAACTAAAATCTCCAGACAAAGGCTCGGGTCCTATATCTTTAAGACCAGCAATGATCGAAATATTCTCTGGTGCGATAAGATATATGGTACCAAATTTTCGTTGATCCACAAACCTTAACTGGGAATTATCGGTAAAGGTGAAGATCACAGAAGTATGTTTCTCAATAGTTGCCTCCGCTTCCGTACTCTTATATGTTAAAAGCCTTCCCGTCATTCGCAAATGCATTATTATTAACTGCTCTGAATCCAATTCAAATAAAAGATACTTCCCTCTCCTTTTAATATCCACTATCTTCCTATTCTGGACATTTTCGATAAATTCTTCGGGAGTGTTTTTGGGCAAGATTCTTGGATAAAAAAACGAAACTTCTTTAATCGTTTTATTCACCACTTCGGGCATAATCGTTAATCTAATGGTTTCTACCTCTGGTAATTCTGGCATTTTGTCACCTCAGTTACTTGAATAAGGTTGGACATCTTTCCAATTCGGTCCGATTTTGACATCAACTTCGAGTGTTACTGAAAGTTTCATCACTTGCTCCATCTTTTCTTTTACTAGTAAAGCCACTTCTTCCAATTCTGATTCATGAACCTCGAGCACTAACTCGTCATGAACTTGAAGTAAGAGTCTCGATTTATAGGTTCTTTCAACCAAAGTTCTTTCCACATCAATCATTGCCATTTTTATGATGTCGGCAGCACTTCCTTGAATCGGAGTGTTCATTGCAGTTCTAATGGCGAAATTACGGCGAGCAAAATTCCGCGAGGATATTTCAGGCAAGTAACGACGTCTATTCATTAGAGTTGTCACATAGCCTTTTTCTTTGGCTCGCTTCACGACATCGTCCAAGTATTGCTTTACCTTGGGATACCTATTGAAATAACCATCGATATATTCTTGGGCTTGGGCCCGAGAAAGATTTGTTCCTTTAGCCAAGCCAAAGCTACTGATCCCATAGATAATACCAAAGTTGATAGCTTTTGCCGCATTTCTCTCGTCAGGCGTAACCTTCTGTAGGGGAATTTCAAAGACCTCCGACGCAGTTTGAGTATGAATATCGATTCCAGAATTAAAAGCAGTGATCATCTTTTCATCTTGAGAAATATGGGCTAATACCCGTAATTCGATTTGCGAGTAATCCGCCGACATAATCATAAACCCTTCTTCGGGAATAAATGCTTCCCTTATTTTTCTTCCCTCAGCAGTCCGAATCGGAATGTTTTGTAAATTCGGGTTGGTACTACTTAAACGACCTGTAGCTGTAACTGTTTGGTTGAAAGTGGTATGGATTCGGTTGGTTTTTTTCGAAATCAACTCTGGAAGCGCATCAACATACGTTGACTTCAGTTTAGCTAACTGGCGATATTCTAACAGTTTTGCTACAATCGGATAATCGCTTAACTGATCCAAGACTTCTGCATCGGTAGAAGGACCTGTCTTGGTTCTCTTTATTACTGGCAAACCTAGTTTTTCAAACAGGATGGTCCCCAACTGTTTCGGAGAATTAATATTGAATTCTTCTCCCGCAAACAGATAAATGTCCTCGGTCAAAACAGAAAGTTTTTCTTCCATATCTTTGGACATCATATTCAGTCTCTCAGTATCGAGTAAAATACCACGATGCTCCATTTTCGCTAATACTTTAGCTAAAGGTAGCTCGATTTTATAGTAAAGTTCACTCAATTCATCCTGATCAATTAACTTTTCTAGTACTGGCACTAATTCCAAAGTACGTAGTAATTGTCTAGCATTCCTTGTCAGTGACTCTGCCTGAGAATCAAATGCAGGAAGATTTGTATATTTTTTTGATAGCGTGTCCACATCATAGGATCCAGTTGGATCAAGCACATAGCCAGCAAGGCTAAGGTCAAAATCGATCCTTAAATCCTCAATTATTTCATAGAAAGCTAGGTAGATTAACTTGGAATCAATGGCGGTGATTTTTAAATCCCTAATTTCTACCAACTCTTGAATAAGTTGACCAACCACATTATCAGTTCTGACTTTGCCAACTTTCCAAACCTCATTATCGAAAGCTACCAGTAACTCCTCGTTATCGGTTAAATCAATCGCGATCGTTGCTACCTTTTTTATTCCAGCCAAAAACTCATCTTTGCCATCTTTGTTTAAGTCTTTAATAGCGACTTCTTGTGGCTCAGTATGGTTAACCACTGGTTCAGTCTTTAAATCCAGTGATAATTGAGTTTCAATCAAGGTTTTGAATTCTAACCGTTGGTAGAGTTTAAAAAGCTTTTCTTGATCCACCTGTCTTTCTTCCTCAAAATTTATGGAAATTGGGACTTTACAATCGATCGTTGCCAGTTCTTTACTCTTAAAGGCGAGCTCCTTATGTTCGATCAGCCGTTCTTTAAGTTTACCTTTTTGTTGTTCGATATTCTCATACAAGTTTTCGATCGTTGAGTATTCCTCTAAAAGCTTTTTTGCAGTCTTTTCCCCTACACCTGGTACTCCTGGGATATTATCCGAACTATCCCCCATTAAGCCCTTAAGTTCAATAACTTGCTCTGGAGTAAGATTATGTTTTTCTAAAAGTGCCTTCCGGTCCACGACTTCAGTGTCTTTAATTCCTCTCTTCGTAAGAATCACTTTAATTTTATCGGAAATCAACTGGAAAGCATCCCGATCACCTGTAACGATGAACACATCAAACCCTTGTTTTTCTCCTTGTTTTGCTGCAGTACCGATGATATCATCTGCTTCATAACCCTCTAGTTCGAGCCTTTTAATCCCTTGAGCATCGAGTACCTCTTTTAAGGTTCCAACTTGTGGCCTCAAATCATCAGGCATCGGTTTTCTAGTTGCTTTATAATCCGCATATTGTTCGTGCCTAAATGTAGGCGCGGCAACATCAAACACCACAAATATTTCATCTGGGTTATACTCCTCCTTCAACCTATTGAGCATCATCAGAAAACCATAAACCGCATTAGTCGGTTCTCCTTGACTAGTAGTTAGAGGCGGAAGTGCCCAGTATGCTCTGTGAATTAAGCTATGCCCGTCAATTAAAAACAGTGTTTTTGCCACTTACTATCCCTCTTTTCTTCCTCAGTTTATTCCACACTTTAGGAAACAAACCCTGCACAATCGACAGTGTGCTGGATAGGATTCCCATTATAGTTAGGCTTTGACTGATCCACCTAACATTACATAAAGGTTGTACCTTGCCTTTAGCGAATTAATGAGTGTAAGATCAGAGTAGCACTTATACTTTACAGAAAGGAGCAAATGCTTTGCGTTCTATTTCTATATTCCTACTTGCAGTACTTTTAGTACTCGGTTCGTCCTTTACTACCTTAGCTTCATTTACGGATATTCAAAGTAATTGGGCCAGAGAAGCTATAATCAACCTTGACGAACGCGGAATGCTTGATCCAATCATTACGAGCAATGATAACTTCCTACCAAATGATAATATCACTCGTGAAGAAGCTATTGAAGTTGCATCGCGTGTGTTTGAGCTAAGCCCAACCGATAAACAAAACCTTTACACCTGGTTAGATCATTTCTTACCAATGGATGAGAATGCTGATTATGCTGGAGATTATCTTACAAGAGGTGAGTTAACTGGTTTAATTGCCAAACTTCTTGGTTTAACTGATAGCCATGTTACTCCCGAAAATCTCTACCCAACATTCATTGATGTTGACAAGGATCATCCAGCCTATATGCACATTGAACTAGTAAATAGTCTTGGTATTCTTCCTTCGTATATTATTAACAGATTTGAACCAAGTAGATTAGTTACTCGTGCCGAGGCGGCTCATTTGTTAGATTCTGCTATGCAACTAAATTCTATTGAAGGAAAAATCGCTGATTTTCATCACAACTCAAATCGTATTCTTGTTGAGACATTGGATGCCGAAACAGTATCCTTACCTCTCCAAGCAGATACACTCGTCTTCCGAAATGGAATGAGTTCAAACATCGAGCAACTTGAAACAGGAGACAGTTTATTTGCAATATATGATACTAATAACCAACTCAAGTTCGTCAATGTAGTAAAAGAAAGCGAATTGAATACTGCCGCTATTTTAAAGGAAATAAGTAATATTGCTCAAAATCTAACTCAATATATTAGTCCTGATGAGATCCTTGCTTTAGTCCAAGGCGATTGGTCAAAACTAAACGACGGTCTTCGCAGTGAGTTATTCAACCAATTAATTGACTTAGGACTCACACCATGGGAAGCAGATTCAATTCTTTCTCGGGACTGGGAAGCGCTTCAAGATTTAGGTCTTGACCGATTAGCATATGAAGCTTCCGATTTTCTTGGATTAACTCCAGAGTTGGTATTTTCCATCGTCGAACGAGATTGGGAGAAAGCTTTAGAGTATGCTCAAGTTGAACTTGCTCAAAGATTGCTTACAGGAGGATTTTCTTTCTAAAGCGTAAGGGGAACCCGCTGCGGTTCCCCTTTTTTTATTTGATTTGCACCTTACCGCCAGGCATAATCCAATTAATTACCCACTCAGGCACAAAAAGCTGATCGCCAAATTCTAACGCCTCTACTCCATAATGACCATCAATAAGAACTAATCCTTCATCTTCCAACCATTCGATCGAAATATCCAGTAATGAAGCTATCTCATTAACTGGGATCAATATTTCGCCATTATTTAAAATGATCGCTCGACCGAGATATAAATTATCAACATATACTTGCGGAACTGTGATTTCAATCGCGTCAGAAACCTGGTATGAAAGAAGGTAGAGATCAGCTAGTTCATTGAGTTTAACATAATCATGATCGATGCTAAAAGCTATTTTCGGCTTCTTACTTAACTCTGCCTCATAAATTTCTTTTTCAAAAGGAACGTAGTATGTATTCCCGATTTGAATTGCTTTTAAATCAAGTATCTCGCCTTGTTTCTTAATCGGCACTGCAAAAGGAATAGGTTGAGCCGTTGCTGCAGCTTCCTTAACAATGCGCTCTAGACCAGGCAAATGATAATTACCCCAACCTCTTTCTTTTATTTTCGAAGCAACTTTCTCTAGCGAATTACTGCCCAACTTGTAGATATCTGGATGGATCGTAATCAATTTCGAACTGATTAGCGGATCCTGATATAAAATAACTGTTTCATAGATAAGTTTCACAGGAGTCCCAATATCCACTAACTCGGTCAGCTCTTCCACATCAGAATTAAGCATCCTAATGCATCCAGCTGACATTGCTTTACCGATGGAATCGGGGTTATTAGTTCCATGAATTCCATACCCTGGGAAACCAAGTCCAAGCCACCTTGTTCCAACAGGATTATTTGGACCAGGTGGAATAGGTTCTAACCCACGTTCCCACCATCGCGGCGGATAGTATGTTGGGTTCTCTACTCGATTAATAATCTCGGTATATCCTAGAATAGATGGATTAAGAACGTTGCCAACTCCGATTCTATATTGTTTGAGCGGAACACCGTTTTCGTAAAGGTAGAGACGAAACTCAGGAATGTTAATAACGATCTCTTTTGAAGCGGACGCTCCTAGGGTCAAACTAAAAAGAAACGCAACCATCAACAACAGCATCATTCTTTTTTTACGCAACTTACTTCCCCCTTTATAACCCCTTTATAGAAGACAGTCTTCACCACAGCCTACTGTCAACACTTGCCCTGGTCGCGACCCAGAACGATAGACAGTTACGCCCTTACATCCATTACGGTAGGCTTCTAGGAATACCTGGCGGACATCGTCCTTCGTGGCTTCTTGAGGAAAGTTCACTGTTTTACTAACTGCATTATCCGTAAATTCTTGAAATGCTGCCTGCATCCGCACATGCCAGATCGGTGAAATCTCGTGGGCAGTTACAAATACTTTTCTTATGTCTTCAGGAATTCTTTGTCGGCATAATTCATTATTTAAACTGCCAGTTCTAATGATTTCTGTGATCAGTTCTTCAACATAAAGACCCTTTTCGCGCAAAAAATTCTCTAACATCGGATTAACTTCATAAAAAACTTGATCATCCAAAGCTCTACGAGTATAAGCCAAAGCGAATAAAGGCTCTATTCCGCCAGAACAATTGGCGATTATTGAGATCGTTCCGGTAGGGGCGATCGTGGTGACTGTAGCATTTCGCATTACTTTACTTTTAGCGGGATAAACACTTTGATCGTAGTTAGGAAATACTCCACGTTCTTTTGCTAGAAAGCCCGAGGCTTGATGTGCTTTAGCTTCGATAAACTGCATCAGCGTTCTCGCTAAAGAAACACCTTCCTCACTATTATACGGGATATCAAGTTTGATTAATAAATCAGCAAATCCCATCACACCAAGACCAATTTTCCGATTACCCTTGGTCATTTTTTCGATTTCTTTCAATGGATACCTATTAGCATCGATAACGTTATCGAGGAAATGAACGGCGACCTGAATCGTAGATTCAAGCTTGTCCCAATTGATTTCCCAACCAGAGGAACCACTTTTAACCATATTAGCAAGGTTTATGGAACCTAGATTACAGCTTTCATATGCTAATAGAGGTTGCTCAGCACAAGGATTAGTTGCTTCGAATTGACCAACTTTCGGTGTTGGATTGTGTTCGTTCATCCGATCAATAAAAACAATTCCTGGTTCACCGTTTTGCCAAGCCATTTCCACAATTAAATCAAATACTTGTTTGGCTTTAATCTTTCGGACTTCTTGGTTGGTTGCAGGATTGATCAATGGATAATCCTCGTTATTCTCTACTGCTTTCATAAAATGATCGGTTAAAGCAACTGAAATATTAAAGTTATTAATCTCTTGGGTGTCGGCTTTTGCTCGAATAAATTCCAGAATATCTGGGTGATCGACACGAAGAATTGCCATGTTTGCTCCTCTGCGTACGCCACCTTGTTTAACTGCTTCAGTGACGGCATCATAACATTTTATAAATGAAATTGGACCGCTAGCTCTTCCTCCCGTAGTCTTTACCAGATCATTCTTTGGTCGAATGTGCGAAAAACTAAACCCTGTTCCTCCCCCAGATTTCTGAATCAAGGCAGCGTTTTTTAAAGTATCAAAAATACTTTCCAGAGAATCTTCAATCGGTAGGACGAAACAGGCAGAAAGTTGCTGGAGATCACGCCCAGCATTCATTAAAGTAGGACTATTAGGAAGAAAATCTAGCTCCCGCATAATTGCAAGAAAACTCTCTCTTGCCGAGGATACATCTTTGCCATATCTTTCTTCAATTTCAGCGATATTTGATGCTACTCTCTGAAACATTTCTTCAGGCGTTTCTTGAATACCATTAGTTACTTTAAGATAACGTTCCTTCAAAATGGCAATAGCGTTCTTCGTTAAGCGCATCTTGTCCCCCCCAAGGGTACGAACTAGGAAATCATCCTAGGAAATCTTCAGAGGAAACCGTCCTAGGAAACCGTCCTAATTTACTTTACTTTCTTTCTGCAAACACTCACTACACACTCCGTAAAACTCTAGGCGATGATCATGAACCTTAGCGCCGATGCCTTTAGCCACCTTTTCTTCAAGCTCTTTCGCTACATCGATTTCCAGATCAACGACCTTGCCACAATCTTCACAAACAAAATGATAATGCGTTTCTGGATTTCCATCGAAACGACTGTATGTACTGCCATAAGATAATTCCAAAGCTAAACCAGCTTCAGTAAGCGCTTTTAGATTGCGGTAAATAGTTCCCAAACTGACATTGGGCATGGTTTTTCGTACTTCTTGATAGATCCAATCCGCAGTCGGATGACAATCTGCCTCGCGTAGGACTGAAAGAATTACCTCCCTCTGTTTAGTATTACGTTGAAATACTTTCTTAGTCACTTCATTCCCTCCAAAAGCAATTAATAACTATTTACATTTTAGATCTCGCCCAATGGAATGTCAACCGATCATAAATCTGCAACACCCAACACACCTACTGATAACAAAAAATTTTAGCAGTTATACTTGCAAATCTCCGTTTGGCATGGTAAGATATATTTTGTTAAAAGGATATTTGCCGAAGTGGTGGAACTGGCAGACACGCACGACTCAAAATCGTGTGGGATTATCCCATGAGGGTTCGATTCCCTCCTTCGGCACCATAGATATCTACAGCCCGATTTATTGTAGGGCGTTTCAAGATAATAGATTGAATGTGGACAGGAAATTTGTTTTAGCCCGACTCCGTAAAAAATGGATAAGTCGGGCTAAGCGAAGCGGCTTATCAAGCCGTTTTTTTTATTCAATTATTTACTCTGGCATCTTTCCAACATCCTCCTGCAAATCAGGAAACACATGTCCATAGTTGCCTACGGTAATTTCGATTCAATTATTACCAAGCACTTTCTGAACCACATGGGACCAGGTGTGATTGGGAAAATTAGCCGCGAAAAAGTGTAGTTTGCTTCCGGTACCGTACCACATCTTTTTCCCACGAACACACTGGCAACCGTCGTTCCATGATACATATCAGTTTCATTGACAGCTCCAATTTTCCCGTAATAGATTAGACGATCACCGAACTCTTCTCATAACCATAGTAACGCCTAAAAGCCTACCACATTACTGAGGGCATGAATTAGTATCCAAGGCCAGAGCATTCCCGTACGATATACCCCGTACGCCATCAAGCCTCCAAACAAACTAGTACTAGCAACACTACTTAAAGCCAATGGTACAGTGGGATAAACTCGAAAGACAAAATCTGGAATGTGCAAGAGAGCGAACAACAATGTAGATAGACCGATTCCCCAAATTGGTTTCTTGGTGATGGCTATGAATAAAGGTTGCATCACGCCACGAAAAAAGAACTCTTCTTGGAATCCAGCATACATAATGGCATAAACAAGAAAAATCCAACGTTCAATAGTCAAGCCACTAAAGAGGAATGCGGCCATGTAGATAATTAAAAAAGGGAGTGCGGGCTTCAGATCACCTCTAAAAAAACCAAACTCTCCCTTCCTGACTCCTAATTTATACAAAACGAAGGCAGGAATCAATACGAAAAATGGTAAGCCACGTAAAACGTTGGTAATCATATATCCCCCTGAAAATTCATCAAAAAAATTATACCAAAGGGTCCATCCAGGGATAAATGAAAACAAAGGATGTCCTGGCATAAGCCCTTGCCTCTGCAACCGATCCACAATTGAGCCTAGGATGAATATGTAAATAACAATAATGATCACCGCACCTTGCTTAGCCCGCCTTGAACCGAAATTCTGTGCAGCGAATCGATCCCCCATAGGCTCCTCTGATAAGAGATAAATTGACCCTAAGGCAAGTCCATAGACAAAAATGCCAATAAGACCAGAGCGCAATCCATTAACGAAACTACCGCCGTAAGTAGTATTCGACCACACTTTTGTAGAAACAAAAAGTAGCGCAAAGGTAACAGGTACAGGTTTGCCCGAAACCTCAATCTCACCCACAAGTGCTTTGTACGCTCCTTCAAGCGCCACAATCAGTCCTTTGCCTCCAGCATCGACAACGCCCGCTTGTTTCAGGACCGGTAGGATG
>JAAYFS010000027.1 GCA_012728115.1 Bacillota bacterium
GTGATGGTACTGCTACATCTCGTAGTGGGAGAGTAACTCGTTGCCAGGAATTTTTTTGTGCTTAATTATACCATAGACAAAGGTCTATGGTTTTTTGTTAAATATTGATTATCAAATTTCTATAATAGTTGAATTTAAAAAGCATAAATGGTAAAATCTACAAGATAGAATGCTATATAATTCTATGTTGAAAGAGTGAAATACTGGAGGAAAACTATGATTGATTATCATATCCATTTAGAAGCTGGACCGTTTTCGATGGAATGGCTTGAAGAATTCTGGAATAGTGGACGAAACCGCGGAATATCTGAGATTGGAATCGCAGAGCACTCGCATAGATTCATTCAGTTTCGCAAAATCTTCCACCATCTAGCAGTAGGACAAGATAGTTATCAATTTATGAGAGATTGGATGGATCAAGAGTTTAAGCATGATCTCGATGAATATGTAGATTTTGTACTAGCAGCTCGAAAAAAAGGTATTCCCGTGAAACTTGGTCTAGAGGTGGATTATCTATTAGGCCAGGAAGAAGCCATTAGAACGATTCTGGGGTCGTACCCTTTTGATTATGTAATTGGGTCTGTTCATGTGATCGGAAAATGGGGCTTCGATTATGATAAGGATTGTGGTTGGGAAGGAAGAAATATAGATACAGTTTATGAAGAATACTACAATCTTGTAAAAGCAGCTGCCCAGTCGCGCCTTTTTGACATTATAGGTCATCTCGATGTTATCAAAGTGTTCGGTGCTCGTCCTTCGGCCGAAAACTTAGAACTAATTAAAGAAGTATTAAACGCAATTAAAGACAATGGTTTGGCTATTGAGATCAACACCGCTGGTTTAAGAAAGCCAGTTGGTGAAATCTATCCTTCTGAAGCGTTATTGAAGGAAATTGCTGCAATTCAAATTCCGATTACGATTTCTTCTGATGCCCACCGACCTGACGATGTCGGTTATGAATGGGAAAAGGCAGTGACTCTAGCAAGAAAATATGGGTATCGCGAATACAGAATTTTTTCAGGCAGAAAGTCAACGGCAGAAAAACTTCCTCGCCTTTCTTCTGATTAAGATGAAGACGTTATTTTAGTTGCGGGTAAGGTGTTTACGAATCCTCGCCAACGCTTCCTTCCAACCGCCTGCGTTAATTACATAATACACAACAGTTCCAGCAAGGAGAAAAGCGAGGATCCATAGGATGGTACTGATGCTACCGAGCGAGAAACTTTGGTTTTGAGCGTTGCGTTCTTCGCGTGGTCCATAGAAATAGAAGTCAACGACTTCAGCGAATAATTCTATTCCGCGTTGGGCGGCTTCCCTGGAGTTTGTGTGGGCACCGACTTCTAATAAAAGATTTAAAGGACTTAAATCTTGATTATAGTTTCCTCTACCAAAGAAGATTCCTTTGATTAAACCAGGAAAAATCTGATCGGCAACTGCCTTTAAGGAAGTGGCATACTGGCGATTGATACCGAGGTTCTGGTTTTGTCTACCCACAACAAATTGAATCTGAGTCACCCATTCTTCATCAATGAAAGTAGCATAGGCGTTTTTTGGTGCTGCGTCCCTGTGAACGTCGAAAATGGCATCTGGATTAGTACTCAAAAGATCTAAAACCGTTTCTCTGGATCGGCGATACGCGCCGCGATCATGTGGAAGGTGGAGATTTTGAGAATAGTTTACTTCAATACCTAGCCCTTCCAGTGCCTTTTCAAAAGCCTCTCCGACTGCATGAATGCCTCCTGCACCCTCAATGCTGTCGGTTCCATCTGTTGGTACGTATGATTCAGCATTATGAGTGTGATAGATACCAATTTTTCCGACACTTTGCCCTTGGGCTGCTTGTAAGCCCATTTGCTCCCTAATTTGATTTAGAGTTATTCTGCGGTTTGGCAATTTCTCTTCACGAACAAATTCCGTGTAAGCGAAATATTCCCCGTCCTTTTCACGTACCTCAACTACTTCATACAACATATTATCCTGAGTTAGATACTGATCGCCTTCATAAATCTTTCGCCCAGTCTGCACAATAACAGTTCCATCAGGAGCGATCATTGTATAATAGGTATCCGCTTCCAACCAATCTTCCCATTCTTCTTCAAGATCAACCGCGTCGCTAAAGTATGCGGGAAAGGCTAAGACTGTTTGAGTTGGATTAATAAGTATCAAGAAAGAAAAAGCCAAGCTTAGTAGGGCCTTTTTTCTAGTCATTGCTATCGTCACTACCTTCCTGATTAGTTTGCTTGGCGGGACCACGCGAAATGCGTTCTAACACTTCTCCCACCGCTTCTGTCAAAAGAACTGCTAAAATTCCACCGATCACAATACTGTCAAATATTCCACCTCCCCCTATAGTGATGGTTTGGGGTAAGGACATTAGGCTAACTCGATAGGCTGCAATTAAGTCTACAAGAAGGATCCCTAAAGTTGCACTGATAAATGCTGCCCGTCGAGATCTATCCAGGAGATATGCGCAAATAACCGCAAAAACAGCGCCAATATAAAGTGGATCGAGATCAAATCCTTCTCCTGGATCAATGGAGAGAAGTACATCACTTAACCACAGAGCCACCGTTGTAAGAGCAATAGTAAGTATTCCAATATTTCTTTCCTTGGGTGATGTGGTGAACAACAAGTAGAGCGAAACTCCAAGTGGAACTAAAATGCCCAGTTTGAATTCTAGATTTTGAGTGATTTTTGTCGCAGGTAAAAAATGAGCTAGTGCCATTAAATCAAGAAGCACAATAGCAGATACATTACTCAATCGCATTCTAGCTAATACTCGTTCGGCAAAACCAAGAAAAATTAAAATAACTACAATTCCCAAAAGAACCACACTAAAGGGTAGTGAAATCATAATTTGCCTCCTAATGGTACTTTCATTATTCTGTCCTTAGTGTAAGAAAAAAGACCTCTTTCTATACGAAGAGGTCTTACGTTCCCAAAATCAATTATTCACCTTTAGGTATTTTTAGAATCCCTGTTGAATGTATTGCCTTTATTATTATGAGAATGATAGGTCCGATAAACAAACCGAGTACCCCAAAGAATATTATCCCACCATAGATAGCCAAAAGCATGGCTAGTGGATGGATGCCAACTGAGTGCCCCATAATCTTTGGTTCGATCAGTTGTCGAGTTGAGAAAATCACTATGTAGAGAATAGCTAAGTAAATTGCTCGATAAGGGTTACCAACGATAATAGCTAGGGCTATCCAGGGAAAGATAATGGCGCCAGGTCCAACTACAGGTATATTGTCAAGAATCGCAAGAATCAATCCTAAGATTAACCAGTACCTGGTTCCAATCAAGAACAAGCCGATGCTGGAGATCAGAAAGGCAATAATCAAAATAACCATTCGTCCTTTAATGAAACCAACTAAGTCCACCGAAATCTTCTCTTTTGCTAAATCAAGCTTAGAATGCATTCTCTCAGGAACATATTTTCTTAATGAACTAAATAATAAGTCCTTATCCTTAGAAATAAAGTATGTTGAAACTAAGACTATCATGGAGACAACCAAGAAAGTGGGAAGGCCTACTACGGCGCTCAACGCTCTTGAGATTAAGTCGCGTGCTCCCTCTTCAATCGTTTTAAGAAAGGTTTCGACACTGCCCATCACATCAGTAGTGACAAATGCTGGGAGATTATCATTTAGTGCTTCAAGTTGTTCAAAAAGGTCGGATGAAATATCAATAATCGCTTTGCTGTATGTCGGTAGCAGATGATATAGATCACTTAATTCAGAGATTAAAGTCGCAACAATTACCGAGAAAAAGTATCCCACAATAGTTACAGTGCCAGCTAGAGTAGCCATTACGGCAAGGAAGCGAGGAAGTTTAAGATGTTTCTCAAGGAAATTAACCACCGGTTCAATCAAAGTAGCGAGAACTAACCCAACAACAAATGGAAAGATAGCAGTTAGTAATTGCCTGGAAAAAACAATTACGAAAACAAGCACAGCAGTAGCCAGAAAGACTTTTAAAAGATTTCGAGGCGTAATAATCTCTCTCCAGTTCACGAGTCAGCTCCTCCTTCTTTTCTTAAGTATAATATGCAGTAATAATGATTGCAATAAAAAAGAAGCTAAGGGAATTTCCTTAGCTTCTCTACCATGGGTTTTAAACCATTTTCGCAATTTCTGCGGTATCTCTAGCGATTACTACCTCTTCATCAGTAGGAATCACAAAAACTTTAACTTTTGAGTTTGGAGTAGAAATCTCTGTTTCTTTACCCCTAATTTTGTTTGCTTCTTCATCGATTTCAACTCCTAAGTAGCTCAAATTGCGACAAATTTGGGAGCGAAGTGAAGGAGTGTTTTCACCTATACCAGCGGTAAATGCGATTGCATCCACGCCGTCCATGCTAGCTACATAGGCACCGATGTATTTACGAATGCGGTATTCGAAAATATCATAAGCAGTTCTAGCCATTGCATCACCTTCTTCGACACCACGTTCGATATCGCGCATGTCGCTCACACCAGCAATGCCATAGAGACCCGAATGTTTATTTAACATTGAATTGATGTTAGCAACGGGTAGTTTCTCTTTATCCATTATATAAAAGATTGCTCCTGGATCGATATCACCACTACGCGTTCCCATCATAAGACCTTCAAGCGGTGTGAAGCCCATGGAAGTGTCGATGGATTGACCACCTTTAATTGCTGTAATACTAGCACCATTACCTAAATGGCACGAAACAATCTTCAGTTCAGAAATATCCTTTTGCATTAAGGCGGCGACACGTCCAGAGATATACTTATGTGAAGTCCCATGAAAGCCATAGCGGCGAACTTTATGACGTAAGTAAAGTGAATGAGGAATAGCATAAAGATAAGCATGTTTAGGCATTGTCGAATGGAAAGCGGTATCAAATACAGCAATTTGAGGGATGTTGGGCATCAATTTTTCTGCTGCAATAATACCTGCTATATTCGCTGGATTGTGTAAGGGGGCAAGATCAGTGAGCGATCTTAAAGTTGTTTTTACATTATCGGTAATTAAGACTGAATCCAAGAATGATTCTCCACCATGTACTACGCGGTGTCCCACAGCATTAATTTCAGAAACATCTTTAATGCATCCATGTTCTTTATCTACGATCAAATTCAAGACTTCTTGAATTGCAACGGTATGTTCAAGGATAGGGAGTGTCTTAGTGACTTTTTCCTTTCCACTGGATTGGTGCGTAACAACAGCATTTTCTTGTCCGATCCGTTCAACTTTTCCATCAGCTAATACGGATTCGTCGGTCATGTCAAAGAGTTTATATTTTACTGAGGAAGAACCACAGTTGAGAACAAAAACTTTCATAGTATCACTAATCCTCCTGTTCTATTGGGGTTTCAAAAATATTGTCTCGTGCATAGGTAAAAAATCCTCTGCCAGTTTTCACGCCCAAGCGGTTGCTACGAACATAACGGCGGATCAATGGGCACGGCGTAAATCTTTCGCCTAATTCTTCGCGCAATTGATTCATTAGATGTAGCACGTTATCTAAACCTATTCTGTCCGCCATTTCTAAAGGTCCTTGGGTCAAGCCCCAGCCTTGTTTAATAATTTTTTCAACCGCAATAGCATCTCCTACTCCTTCGTCGATCATATATGCCGCTTCGTTTACGAGGGTAAGAAGAGCACGAGTATTTACTAATCCTGGTGATTCAGCAATTTCGACAATTTCCTTCTTTAAAGCTTTAGCAAACCTAGTGGCTACAGCCACTGCCTCATCCGAAGTGTCGAAACCTCTACTAAGCTCAACAACAGGAGTTTCAGGAACAGGCGGAATAAAATGTAACCCAACAAGTGATTCGGGTCTTGAAATTCCTCTAGCTAACTCTGAAATACTGAGTGTAGTCAAGGTTGTGATAAAAACCACATTTGGTTTGCAAAGATGGTCCGCTGTACGAAGCAATTCTTGCTTGGTATAGAAATGATCAACAGTAGCTTCAACAACCAGATCAACATTTGCTAATTCTTTTAGGTCGGACGTATAGCTAATTTTACTCAAAATAACACGTTTTTCGGATTCGGTTATGCCCCATTTTGCAAGTTTTTTGTCCAAACTTTTCTCTATTTGACTCGGAGCATAATGAGTGCCAGCACCTTGGGAAAACAGCAATACATCGAACCCTGAACTAGCTGCAGTTTCAGCGATTCCTCTCCCGAGACGTCCAGAACCGAGGACCGCTATTTTTCGAATGTCCATAACAAAACCTCCTATGAATCGGGCAAAATTTTTCACCAATTGTATAATCATTGGTGAAAATATCTGCGTCTATAGTATTGATCTAAAAAAGAAATGTTATCATTGTTGGTATTCTAAAATTGAATGGAAATACCCTTCCTCGGAAGTTATTTTTGTGTAAAATCTAAGAAAACTCTGCTAAATATTTGCTTAGGTCTTGTCTTCTTTCGGAATTATGGTAGAATACCTACAATAAATGATTTAAACGGGATAGTAGGTCTTCGGAAAGGATGAAATTAATGGATTTTAATGAGAAATTTGGAAAAGAAGGCTTAACGTTCGACGACGTGTTGTTGATTCCAGCGGCTTCTGAAGTTGTACCTGCTGACGTCGATGTTTCTACCTTTTTGACAAAAAATATAAAATTAAATGTTCCACTAATGAGTGCTGGTATGGATACAGTGACTGAAGCGCGAATGGCGATTGCGATCGCTAGAGAGGGTGGAATAGGTGTTATTCATTACAACTTACCTATTGAGGACCAAGCTGGCGAAGTGGATAAGGTAAAACGTTCGGAAAGCGGTATTATCGTGGATCCGATTTTTTTGTCGCCAAATCATAGGATAGAGGACGCACTTGCCCTAATGGCACGTTATCGGATCTCTGGTGTTCCAATTACTGATGAGTCTGGAAAGCTAGTTGGAATCCTCACAAATCGTGATTTGGTCTTTGAAGAAGATTTTGACCAACCGATTGCCGATGTAATGACCAAGGAGAACTTAATTACTGCACCAGTAAATACCACACTAGAAGAAGCAAAGAAAATTCTACATAAACATCGAATTGAAAAGTTACCATTGGTTGATGAAGACTTTAAACTGAAAGGTTTAATCACCAGCAAAGATATTGAAAAGGCTCGGAAATATCCTAATGCCGCTAAGGATAGTAAAGGTCGTCTCCGTGTTGCAGCTGCGGTGGGAGTGGGTGCTGATGCGGTTGACCGAGCGACAGCATTAATAGAAGCGGGAGTAGATGCATTAGTGATTGACACCGCCCACGGTCATTCAAAGCGAGTGATCGAATCCACAGAGAAATTTAAATCTCTCTTCGGTGCTAAAGTAGATATTATTGCAGGAAATATCGCAACGGGCGATGCCGCGAGAGCGTTAATTGAAGCTGGAGCAGATGCGGTTAAAGTAGGAATTGGTCCTGGATCGATTTGTACTACTCGAATAATTGCTGGTATCGGCGTCCCTCAATTGACAGCTGTTTGGGATTGTTACAAAGTTGCGAGAGAATATTCCATACCAGTGATAGCTGATGGTGGAATTCGTTTTTCTGGCGATGTTGTAAAAGCTCTTGCTGCTGGAGCAGATGCGGTGATGCTTGGTAGCCTATTAGCAGGTACCGAGGAAAGCCCAGGAGAGATTGAAATTTTTGAAGGTAGAAGTTACAAAGTTTACCGTGGTATGGGATCCTTAGGTGCGATGAAGAAAGGAAGTAAGACACGTTACTTCCAAGAAAATAGTCTAAAACTTGTTCCCGAAGGAATTGAAGGCAGAGTTCCTTTCAAAGGAAGCTTAGCAGATAGCGTATTCCAACTTGTCGGTGGGTTGCGCTCGGGCATGGGTTACTGTGGGGCGCCAACCCTCAAAGATTTAAAAGAAAAAGCAAAATTCGTTAGAATTACTCCAGCGGGTTTCCAAGAAAGTCATCCGCATAATGTACAAATTACAAAGGAAGCACCAAATTACCGAATTTAGGAGGGCATTACTATTCCCCTTTAATACACCCAAGCGTATCTATTACTAGGGGGTGGAATAATGTCATATTGTGATTGGACGTTTTTCGAGGACGTCAGACAAGGCAAATGTTACAAGTACTGGTGGAAAATTTTGACACAAGATCTCAACAAAGTGAGAAGACCAGTTGTTAGGACGCCTAGAACAAGATAGGAAAAGGGAGACATCGTCTCCCTTTTCCTTTCCGCTATATTTTATAAAATTGATCAACGTCCAGTACAAATACAATTGCTCCGCCCGTTTCAACTTCGATCGGCAGATTGATCACTGTAGGCAACTCCGTCGCGGTGTGCGGAATCAGTTTCTTTCGCCTCACACATGTCTTGCGAATTAGGTCCAGTACCTGCTCAACCTCGTTGTCCTCAATGCCTATTAATAATGTGGTGTTCCCTTGTAGTAAGAATCCACCTGTACTGGCCAGTTTTGTTACCTGAAAATTATTCTCTTTAAGTACATCCATCAGTAAATGAGCATCACTATCTTCTATAACAGCAATAATAAGTTTCACGGTTATCCCTCATTTAATTTTATCTCTTACAAGATAAATATTTGACAATCAAGGTCATTTTCCTTTAAATTGCATAGTATTTTATTGTCAGATTACTAGAGCAGGTGGAGAGTTTATGCATAGATTTGATGAGCGAGTTCCTATTAAAACAGGTGATATTGTGGTAAGACGATCTCATAATTGCGACACATATTTTGTGGTACGTAAAATCCGTGGTGAGATCGTTGAGCTATCAGGTTATCATAAGAGGCTATGTGCCGATGCTCCGATATCTGATTTAATTATCGTTTCTGCGGATAAGATCAAAAAACTGAAAAAGAAGCTTAAATCATAACAGTTTATTATAAACCAAAATCGTTTCTGTCGCTATTCTAGAAATCGCAAAGTTTTGTTTGGCATATTCATGGCAAAACCTACTTTGGTATATAAAATTACCATTTCGAAGCCGCTCTAATTCATTCGTAATCAATTCCATGGTAGGCTCTTGTTTTGACTTTCTTCCGCTAAAATTGAAAGCTCGAAGCTCCTCAACATTTTCTTCATTCACACTTCCATCCCAGAAATCTCCTAGAACAATGGGAACACATCCTGCCGCCATTGCTTCTCTTACAGTTCTTCCCGTACCTACCACAATATCGGAATTGGCTAGAATCGGTCGGGTGTTAGATACCCAATTTGAACTAGTTATATTCGAATTTTGTGGTCTCCAGTTGCCTACTGAATAAACCTTAAACCCTTGTTTTAAGGCTGTTTCACAAAACAATTCAAAATTCGGTTCCTTCTGGTTACTCATCCGAGTTAAACAGGTGATAATCCGCGGTTCTTTACGTACTTTGCGATAAGGAAAAATCTCGACGCCATTTTCTACAACGGTTACAGGAACTTTAACCCCCAACTTTTGGTTAAGTAAATTTTTCATTTCTTCGCTTATTGCGATAATGTGATCGGTCTTACCGAGCGAATTTAAGTAACAAAAATCAAGGTAATGTGAGGTAGCAACCACTGGAACTCCCCATTTCTCACCTAGTTCGAGTGCTGGTTCGAGCGTGTGAGCGGAGTGGGTGTGGATAATGTCAAAATTATACTTTCTTAGATGTGATTCAAGCTTTAACACATCTGCGGAACGAGAAAACTGAATTCCGTTTCTTTTCAACCATGAGATATATGCGGGATTGTCAAGGTAGCTAGCTATTAAGTATACAAAAAGACGTTTGCGCTTGAGTTGGTTAGCTAGTGATAAAACATGGGTGTTTTGACCATTTAGGTAGAAGCGAGTAAGTAATAGAATTCGCATATTGACCTCCCTTTAATTTGTGAAAAAATGAATCCAGCAAGCGTTTTGCTGGATTCAGGTTCGTTATCTGCGTACACGATTTGGTTGTGGTGGAAATGGCGGCCAAAACGCTCCCGATTCAGCCATTTCAAACCACTCGGGACAACCGATTGGTAAAACATCTTCACATTCAGGAGGCTCTGGACAGAATCTACCGAGAACCTCTAATTGTACTAATGCAACTACCTTAACTACGATATAGACGCCGACATCACATTCGATTACAGTTCCGCCGTCAACTGGTCGGCAATTCAAGCATCGAATCAATGGAAGGATAACTACCTCCATACCATCTAAAGCTCCTTCCAGAGCGATCCTGCGACGTCTAAACTGAGCAGTTTGTTGGATGAATTGAGTATCCCCGTTGCTATCATACTCGATGTTGATTACGAAGTTGACGGTTGCGGAAACTTCACCTGGTGCGGTTACAGTTCCTTCGGTAGTGATTTGAGTGATCTCACACTCGACAACGTTTACTGCTGGTGGAAATGTCCGAGGAATAGGAATCCGATAGATAGGGCAGTCGGTAATGGTACATTCATTGTACACTTTAGGTACATAAATACATTCGCGCTCAAAATCTGGTTCATAGTGGTTAATTATTGACATTAACTGAACCCTCCTTTCTGAAACTATATTATGCAAATAAGTCAGGGTGGTGCAATTTCCAGGAAAAAATGTCTTATTTTTTCGCTCTTTGCATAGCTTGTAGTATAATCGCATTTTTTAAAGGAGAGAGGAAATTGCGGTTGACTATACCTATTCCAGGATATTCATGGGTGGAGCAAAAGGAAACATGTATTGAAATAAAAAAAGATGATTTAATAACTCATTTAGTAAATGAAGGGGCCAAGGAGTATTCTGTAGCGGTTCTAAATAACAGGTTACACCTGGTTGTCGCTTTAGAAAATAATTTAATCCATTTCATCGATGATACCAAGATAACAAGTGCAGAAATCCCTGGAGCGGTTCAATTTCCAGAGGGTCTAAGAGTAATACCAGGAGAAAATCAGATTCATCTCTTCTATCTCAATCAAATTTCCAAGAGAAATGCGCGTACTTTAGTACATCGTATATATGACCGCCAATGGAGCGAACCATTTGTAGTTGCATCCAATGTGAGTGCCGATCCCAAAAATTTTGCTGTAGCGATCGATTCAGAGTATGTAATAAATCTTGTTTATTGCACTGAATTAGAAGGTCACCTGTTTTATCGAGTATATGATCCTGTAATTAGGACATGGAGTGGGGGAGTGCCCTTTAGTAAGAATATCTGTTCGGAACCAAAAATACTTGCAACTCAGCAACTACATATTACATGGTTAGAAGAAATGGGTGGAGTGGTAGTTCTTCGATACAAGGGAAAGATAGATACCAAATGGCAACCCGTAAGAACACTATCTGGTCTAAACAACAATGTTTATTCTCCAGGTTGGTTACTTGAAAATGATGGTTCATTGAGCGCTGTTTGGATGGAACAAGGTAAGCTATTCAAGATATTGCTTTGGCCCCAAAGTGATATTCCTGGATCCGAGGCCGAAGGTTTAGCGCAAATCTATCGGCATGAACCATGCTTGGTCAGTGCAAGTGCTGGGACAAATAATTTTATATTAATAGAGAAGTATCAGGTAGAACAGGAACACACAGAGGAAGTTGAGGAAATGCTAGCTCCCCGAGTAGAAAGTGAAAAAGTAATTGAAAAATCAGTTGAAGAATCACTCGATACAGCTACCGAAACACCGACTGAGCGATCAACTGAGCCAATAGTAGAACCCTCAATAGAAACACCAATAGAAACATCGACAGAAGAAAGCCCCGAAGAAGAGGTAGTTGGGGAAAGTGAACAACCGACTACACAACATACTGAAGTATCCGCTCCTACACCTAACATTAAACAACGAGAACAAGAATTAGAAAAACGGTTGTTTGAGGAGGCGTTATTATCAGTTGGAGAAGTAGAGTCATTAAAAAGGCTAGTTCTAGAGATAAAACAAACGCTTGAGGATTTACAGATAACGGTTCTAAATGAACGAGTTAGAGAGTTAGAGGAAAGGCTGTTTTCGTTACGCGATGATTGGCGCGCCTGGCGTCAGCAGCAACGAACATCAGATTTTGAGAGTTTAAAGAAGCGTGTCAGTGAGTTAGAAAGTAAGCAACAAAAAGGAATTGGCAATACCATTCAGGATACAACGAGAGGTCAATATCAAGAGTTATTAGTCAGAATTTCTCGGCTCGAATCAAAATTCAACGAGTTTCTTGCAGACCAGACAAGAGCTGAGCAGGAAACCCCTCAAAAACAGTCAGCATTTCGAAAGATCTTACGAAAATTATAGTCACAAACCACTCTTTCCTCTTATAATATACCACTAAGAAGAATTTGAAGTGGGGGAAGAGTATGATAGAACTGTTAGTATATGGGCAAAAAGGAACTTATACGAAATTCTGTCAAGGTTGTGGTAAGAGCCTGTCGATAGGCGAGGCAGTACTCTATTTTAGGCGAATACTTACTAGAAGATTTCCAAATAGACATGTGGTAGTTCAGTTCGTTGATGTATTTAACCCGAGACACCATTCAAGAGGAAGTGCAGAGATCTTATCAATGGCTCATAGAAATAGCTCAGCATTACCTATAATCACTTTGAATGGAGAAATTGTTTCGATGGGTGATTTAGATGTAAAAAATGTTCTTGGGAAACTCGATACTGCCTTAGATAAAGCATAATTCTAATGGTAACTATTACCTTTTGCAATAAGAATTACCTCTGCTGTATAATAAAGCTAGGATTTATTCCTAGCTTTATTTTTCTTACAAGGGAGGTGAATCAATGAAACGTTCAGTTGCTATAACTCTTCTAATTGTACTTTCATTTTCCCTAATCGCTAATGCAAGCTCCTGGAACTGGTGGAGTCAATCAACAGGTACCTTAAACCCAACTCCTAGTGGTTCAAACGTTTTGTGGTGGTGGCCAAAATCGATTAGTCAACCAACACAACCACAACAACCACAACAACCAGGAGAACCTATCGAACCAGTTAATCCAGGAAAACCTTCACAACCTACTCAACCAAGTCAACCAAGTCAACCAAGTCAACCAAGTCAGCCTGTTAATCCGTCAGAGCCTATTCGCAATGTACAAAGACCTAGTCCTGCTCTATCGGCTAGTGAACGCTACATAATCGAAGAAGTAAATAAAGAACGCACTAGCAGAGGCTTACAACCTTTGGAAGTGGACATGCAGTTGGTTAAAGTTGCTAAGGAAAAGAGCTATGATATGGCAGCTTATGCTTACTTTAGCCATGTCTCACCAACCTATGGTACAGTGTTCTCAATGTTGGCGGACTATGGAGTGAGTTATCAACGCGCTGGCGAGAATATCGCCAGAGCGGGAAGTGTATCTAGAGCTCAAGAACTATTCATGGATAGCTCGGGCCACAGAGCTAATATTCTTTCTGCTGGATACACCCACATCGGGGTAGGTATCGTGCAGTATGGTAGAAGCTATTATGTCACCCAAGTCTTTATCCGTAAATAATGTAAAACCATTATTAAACCCTACTTTGCCGTAAAGGCTGGTAGGGTTTTTTTATTTTTATCAATCAGAGTTGTTTAATAAATTTATTTTTTATATAATGGTAGTCATAAATATGGGAAAAGGAATGTTGTAAATGGCTTTTACGTTTATTAGAGAGATTCCTAGTGCTGAAGAAATTATTGCTGAGTTACCGATTAATAACGAAATTGAAAAGATAAAAAAAGAGCGGGATCAGGAGATTGCCGCGATTTTTAAAGGCGAAAGCGACAAGTTCCTGGTAATTATTGGTCCTTGTTCTGCTCATTGTGAGGAAGCTGTTTATGAGTACGTAAGACGTTTAAGTAAAGTACAAGAAAAGGTAAAGGACAAACTAGTTCTTGTGCCTAGAATTTATACCAATAAACCAAGAACCACAGGTGAAGGCTACAAAGGAATGGCGCACCAACCAGACCCTTTGAAAAATCCCGATATGGTCGCTGGTGTAAAGGCCTTGCGGAGGATGCACATCAGGGCGATCGAAGAATCAGGTCTTACAGCAGCTGATGAAATGCTGTATCCAGAGAACTATTCTTACCTTGAAGATTTGTTAAGCTATGTAGCTGTCGGTGCCCGTTCGGTAGAAAACCAACAGCATCGTTTAACAGTAAGTGGCCTAGATGTGCCTGTCGGAATGAAAAGTCCAACTAGTGGGGACCTTTCTGTAATGTTAAATGCTATTAAAGCAGCACAAATCCCTCATGTTTTTATGTATCGAAATTGGGAAGTTAGTACTAGTGGCAATTTATTGACTCATGCTGTGATGCGCGGCGCTACTAATAGCTATGGTCAGCATATACCAAACTATCATTATGAGAACTTAATCGAATTAGCAACTCAATATCGGATGTCGAATTTAAAAAATCAAGCAATAGTCGTTGATACTAACCACTCGAATTCCCGAAAGCAGTATGCGGAGCAACCTAGAATTGCGAAACAAGTAATGTCAGACCGAAAACATTCCTTAGTGTTAAAGAAAATGGTGAAGGGTCTGATGATCGAAAGTTATTTAGAAGAAGGTTCGCAACCAGTTGATGGGGAAGTCTTTGGTAAGTCGATTACTGACCCTTGTCTGGGTTGGCAAGATTCCGAAATCTTGCTTTATGAATTAGCTGAATTGGCTTAAACAAGGCGGTGGGCAGAGTGTTTGAAACTAATGGTTTTAGGAAACGACTTAAAGAATATATTCCTAACCTGTTAGAAATTGAAGGTTTTCCTGATGGGGATATCGACAACATTATTTCTATTTCAAAACCTCCTTACTTTACGCTCTGTCCAAATCCGTTTATTGCTGAAGTTGTGAAAGACTGGAACGACCAAAAACAATCAGAGTGTTCGGAACCCTTTTTCCCCAAAATGGCTTTTACAAGTGATGTCTCTGAGGGAAAGAACCACCCTATTTATACAGCGCATAGCTATCATGCTAAAGTACCTCATAAAGCAATTATGAGATATATATTACACTACACAAAACCAGGTGACATTGTTTTCGACGGATTTGCGGGAACTGGCATGACGGGCGTGGCTGCGCAGTTGTGCGGTGATAAGCATGAGGTCCAAGACCTTGGTTTTCAAGTAACTGATCAGGGAGAAATTCTCAATCAGCATGACGTCGCTTTTTCTTCCTTAGGAAGTCGAAGGGCGATCCTTTTTGATATTTCGCCAGCTGCCTGCTTGATAGCTGCTAATTATACGCTGCCTAGAGAATTAGACAGGATTAAAATGAAAGCGCGAGAAATCGTTAAAGAGTTGGAAGCTGAATGGGGTTGGATGTATGAAACCATTCATTATGAAAAAGATGTTGAGAAAAAAGGAAAGATTGTCCATGTGGTTTGGAGCGATGTCTTCATTTGCCCAACTTGCAAAGATGAGATTGTATTCTATCATGAAGCTATTGATGAGGAACAAAATAAGGTAAGGAAAGAGATTACGTGTCCTGGCTGCTCTTTGTCTTGGAAAAAGACAGAATTGACAAGAAAATGGATGAATAAATGGGACAATATCCTCAATCAAGAAATATCGATTGCTAAGCAAGTTCCTGTTAAGATCTGCTACCAATACAATGGTAAACGTTTTTTCAGGAAACCCAATTCTCATGATCTTGAACTTTTAGATCGAGTAGATCGCTTGAAGACCACTCCGTGGATACTAAAGAAGTTATACGATGGATTTAGCATTAATCAGCCTGTAAAAAGCCATGGATTATCGTACGTTCATCATTTTTTTCATAAACGAGCATACATAATTATTTCTTCATTTTTAGAAAAAGCTCAAAACGACTATGAGCTCCTATGGTTCGCAACAGCGATTAGCGAAGGTGGTTCATTACTGAATCGTGAGCGTCCTTTCGGTCTACCAAGCAAGCTTCCTGGTACCCTTTATATTAGTTCGATGGTTAGAGAAATCAATGTGCTTGACTTTTTTAAGAGAAAGATCGAAAAAAGACCAGTTGTTACCCCACCTAGTATACCTCAATCCACATTAATTTCATGTCAGTCATCAACAACGGTTCCAATTGAAGATGAATCTATCGACTATATTTTCCTTGATCCCCCTTTTGGTGCAAATCTAATGTATTCGGAATTAAACATTCTGTGGGAGTCATGGCTAAAAATATTTACTAATAATGAAAAAGAAGCGATAATCAATAAAAAGCAAGGTAAGAATGTTAAAGATTACGGGCAACTTTTATTTCGTTGTTTTAAAGAGTGTTATCGGATTCTCAAACCAGGACGATGGATGACTATTGAATTTGGTAATACACAGGCCAATGTTTGGAATGAGTTGCAGAAAATGATTCTGAAAGCGGGATTTGCAATCAAAGAGGTGTCAATGCTCGATAAGAAGCAAGGAAGTTTCAAAGTGGTAACAACAGATATAGCGGTAAAACGGGACCTGGTTGTTTCTGCCTACAAGCCGACTAAGGACGAACAAAACTTAACTACCAAACCCGATGTATCTGATGAAATATATTCAAATTCGGTGCAAAATATAAATGAATATCTTGAGGAATACCTCAGCAAACTACCCGTCAAGCGACATCGTAATGGAAAACTTCAAGCTGATCCTGAACGAAGTATGTCAGTGATTTACAAACGAATGGTAGCGATGTATGTGAAAAACGGACAATTAGTGCCGATGTCGATGACTGAGTTCAGCGAATATCTAAAGAAAAACTATCGTGTGATAAATAGAATGGTGTTTAGGCCAAGTGATCAGGTTTAATACAGTCGATCGTGTCATTTTTTGGCGAGTTAACTAATTTAGAAACAGGATACATTGTAAGTTGGTCCGCAGGATAGGGTATCAGAACCTCTTCCAAATCCAGGAAGCGATTTAACGAAGTATCCAACCATAGATCTAAACTCTTTGCGGTTAGAATAACGGGCATGCGGTCATGCACTTGTTCAACTAGGGAGTTAGCTTTTGTGGTGATAATCGTACAAGAACGAATCTTTTCACCGTCTGGCGATTGCCACGTGGTCCATAAGCCAGCAAAGGCAAAAGGATTTTGGTCATGCCTTAGTATTCTGTAAGGTTGTTTACCATGCTGAGTGGTCTTCCACTCATAGAAACCATCTGCAATAATAGCACAGCGATTATAACTAATCAGTGGTTTAAAGCTGGGTTTCTCATTAAGGGTCTCCGAACGGGCATTGATCATCCTTGAACCGATACTTTGATCCTTAGCCCAGGTAGGAATTAAACCCCACTTAAAATACGTTAGTGTTTTACCTAAATCGCTACCGATAACGCTAAGCACCTGTTGGGTTGGAGCAATATTGTAGCGTGGTTTGTAGTCGAAATTCTCCGCAAAAGGTAATTGTAAGTGAGTTAAGATTTTTTCAATTGTGGTGGTTAAAGTAAAACGCCCGCACATTTGAATACCTCCAATCAAAAAGGTGCTTAAACTAAGCCATGGCGATGAGCATAAATGGCTGCTTGAGTCCGATCCTCAACTTCCAATTTATTTAGAATATTACTTACATGTGTTTTCACTGTTTTTATGCCAATGAAAAGTTCCTCGGCGATCTCATTATTGGTTTTCCCTTCGCCGATCAGTTTCAATACTTCTAATTCACGATTGGTTAATTTGCTGTGAAGAGCGGTGTTTGATTCTCTCATGCTACTAAGGATCTTGGTAGCTACCTTGGGTTCAATTATGGACTCATTTCTGACAGCAGCGTAGACTGCATTGGCTATTTCTTCGGCACTAGATGTTTTCAAAAGATAACTCAAAGCACCGTTTTCAAGAGCTGGTAAAATCTTTTCTTCTTCTACAAAGCTTGTAAGTACGATCACCTTGATATTTGGGAATCTCTTGGTGATTTCTTTGGTAGCTTCGATTCCGCCCATCCCTTCCATTACCAGTTCCATAAGGACAACATCTGGGGATGTTTGTGCACATAATAAAATTGCTTCTTTTCCATTCGCTGCCTCTCCTACTACTTCGATTTGTTCCTCAGTTTCCAAAAAGTTAATTAATCCTAATCTGACCATTGCATGATCATCGACGATCAAAACTTTGATCTTTGAACTGTTATCTTTCAATTCACCTCACTGCCTCTCTGCTTTGTAATAGGTATCATTACGTCTAACACGGTTCCCTTGTCTGGATAACTTAACCAATTAACCGTTCCGCCTAATTGGGCAATTCTTTCCCGAATGGATTTCATACCATAGGAAGTTTTTGAATTTGCATCATCTATCGAAAATCCGATGCCATTGTCCTCTAATTTACAGTGGACAGCTGTTTGATCTGAGTTTTTTCTAATGGTTAGTTTGAGTTTTGTTGCCTGGGCATGCCGAAGAATATTTGAAAAACCCTCTTGAAGTATCCTATACAATTGGTTTTCAATATGCATCGATAGCTGCAAGTTTTCTTGGATATCAATTTCACAGTCGATAATTTGTTTTCCCATAAGCTCCTTGCCCAAATTAATAATCGCTGTATGGAAGTCTTCTTTTTCGAGAGTTACTGGTCGGAGTTGTAACAAAAGGGCGCGCATCTCTGCTTGAGCTTTCCGAGCACTTTCTTCAATATTCGTTACCAATGAAATAGCTTTTTGCGGCTCCTTGGTTATTAGGCGATTCAAAGTGGCAGATGTCATTGAAATTGCGAAAAGTTGTTGACTGACGGCATCGTGAAGATCACGAGCCAAGCGCTGGCGTTCTTCAGTTACAGCAGCAGCTTTTGCTTGATTAATAAGCGCTTCGTTTTCTGCGGCAAGTCTTTGTAATTCTCTAACCTGTTGTTCGATCCTATCCGCCATTTCGTTAAATGAAAGGGCGATCTCCCCAATCTCTCGATCGTCTGTATAGGGTAGTCGATGGGTAAGGTTCCCATAGGCTAGATTTTTGGCTGCGAAAGACACCTCTTCCAGACGTTTGCGGATATTCTTGGTGAGAAAATAACCAAAAAAGGTACTTAAAAACAGTGTGAGTGGAATACAAGCTAAACTAACTTGAAAAAGGATCAATGATGTAAGTGGAATAGATGAGAACGAAATGAAAAGTAGGACAACCAACAATGCCATGGTGGTTGTGCAAACCAAAAAATATCCTATCCATTTCCAGCGAAGCTTCGACATTTTTTCCACACCTCGCTCTACCCAACTTTTCGTACATTGATTTCGCCTACGGTCCATTCGAGAACAAGATTGAGCTTGCGCGATGCCCTTTCATAATCAGGACTTTCGTAGTACATGGAACAGTTTGAACCACTGTCACTTTGACCGAATAGTGTAATAGATCCGAGTTTAATGTTAGTATTAACTTTGACTGGCAGATCTGAGGGGACATAGACTGTAGCGTCGCCTAGAATTCCAGAAATCTGTACGAAAACTTCTTTATCAGGAATGATCGCCTTAGTGATATCCAAGGTAATATCCCCGATCCCGAAATGTTGTCGCATATCATCTAACGACCAGGCTTCCCCAGCTCGATAATATTCACCGACAAAAGTAACGCTTTTGGTAACTGGTTTTGAAGCAACAATCTTCTTGAATTTCTTGTTATCCTTTAATAATAGGTAGAGCCCCAAAAAGATGAGTAAAACAGGCCATATCATATTCCAATTAATTGAGAACTCTAAACCAATGCGTGGTGCCAGTAGGACAATGCCAATAATGGAAAAAGCCAGATAGTACCATAAGTTTACCTTTTTTGATGAAAAAGGCCAGTGTTTAATGTTCGAAAAACATTTAATTAATCCGTTTAAGCCATAAATCACAAGAATAGCTGGCCAATAGCGGATAAAGGCTTGCCATGGTGTAAGGGGAATAATGTTTAGATTAGCTAATAAATATCCGATACCGATCAGGATTAATAAGACTGGGACAGAGATTATATTAAAGCCAAAGATTTTCATTCCTAATTCCTCCCATTTGATAAACAGACATTTACGCAATTATTTGCATTAATCCTCTACTTGTTAATTCAATTGTAATATAGGATCGATTCAATTGCTACAGTCTATAGTATGGTTTGGGGCTAGGTCTAAAGATTGAGGTTTTTACAAACAACAATGTTGTATCACCATTAAGATTGCAGATTCAAGCAAATCCAGAATTAGTTGCGATAGCTTCGGCTTCTGCATCGGCGTCTAACAGGAAGATGTCCTTCACATCTTGCGTCCGTACTCCACTTTTCCATCGTTGAGAGGCTCATATCCTTTTCTTACAATATTCGTGGTAGACGCCTAATTTCGATATGAACAGTGATTGTTCCATCAAAAGACTATTTCAAAAGAAATAAAATAAAAGCAAAATAGTTCTTGACATAGTTACTTTTCGCTGGTATAGTTTTGAATTGCCACCACGAAAAGCTGGTGCGCTTATCACACTACCGTGAGTTGTCCTAGAAAAAACTTCTAGTAAAAAACCAGTTGACAACCACAGAAATTGTGTGGTAATATGTAAAAGTCGCTGTCGCAAGGCAGCAGCCAATCAATGGCATTTGGACATTGACAACCAAACAACAGAAGTGCGGAGTTTGTTTTTAGTTTAACGTTTGTTAGACTAAAGAATAAACAATGCTCTTAAGTCAAAAGTAAAATAAGAGCTAAGGAAAACTCGAAATTTTAATGGAGAGTTTGATCCTGGCTCAGGACGAACGCTGGCGGCGTGCCTAATA
>JAAYFS010000028.1 GCA_012728115.1 Bacillota bacterium
TGACAAAGGCGAAGGGGATCCACCTGTTCCCATCTCGAACACAGAAGTTAAGCCCTTCAGCGGTGATGGTACTGCTACATCTCGTAGTGGGAGAGTAACTCGTTGCCAGGAATTTTTTTGTGCTTAAAACACCTTACCTAATTGAGTTTGACTCAGTTAAGTAAGGTGTTTTTTACATTCGTAAGTTCAGTTTCATAAAGGTATTTCGATTACAAGTGAAGTTCCTTTATTTATCTCACTTTCTAAGTATAAATTGCCATTATGCTTATCCTTAATAATTTTTTTGGTGATTGCGAGTCCTAAGCCTGTTCCAGTCTCCTTAGTTGTAAAAAATGGTGTTCCAACGTGGGGAAGTAGATGACGTGGAATGCCTTTGCCATGGTCAGTAATTTTGATATAAAACTTTTCGTCTTCTTGCCACGAAGTAACAATTAACTTTCCATTTTCTGTTGAAGCCTGGATCGCATTTTTTAGAATGTTAATTAATGCCTGGCGGAATAACTGTGGATATAATTGAACTTTATAGGATTCGGGCGATAAATAGATCTCAAGATCAATGTTTTTTAATTGAAGTTCGCCTTGAATTAAGTCGATAACTTCTTTAATTAAGTCGTTTGGATCTTGCAAATCAAAATCTTCATTTCCTGCGCATACGGAACTAATTCCACTAAGAAAGAAATTTAAATTATCGATTTCTTTAATAATCCGCAGAAAAGAATCGTTCTTTTTTTCGGAATCCGTTAGCAAGGTGCCCATCTGCGCTAGAGCTCTCATTGCCGTTAATGGGTTTTTGATCTCGTGAACAGTCACAGAAGCGATTTCACTAAAACAGCCAAAAATATCATCGCTGAGACTAGTGGCAAAACGATCGTCAGAAACGTCTTCATAACATGCAATTACTCCAAAAAATTCATTATTCGAATCGTGGAATCGGCGAATGTTAACTCGCTTTTTTGCACCTCCAAAAGAATAAATTTTGTCTATAATTTCCTCGTCAGTCTCCAAAACCTTTATTATTTCGCTTATGTAATTTCCGTTATTGTCAAATTTTTTTCCATTGTAGAGAGTAGATACATAATCTTTCCCTTCAAACGAGTCAGGTAAGGAGTTACAAAGTAGTATTCTTCCATCTGCACCTATAATAGTTACGACAGTATTCATTGTTGTTAACGCTGTTTTATATATCGAAAGTACCTTTTTTAGGGATGTTATTAGAAGAGTTTGTTCGGTAATATCCTCTATGGTGAACATTAGCACGTTGTCGTTTGCTCGGTCGCAATAAATTGGATGAATAGCAAAGGAAATTGTCTTTTCTACGCCGCTGGTCAAGGTTAGAGTTGTCGTGTCTTTGATAGAAAAATAGTCACAATTTAGGGCTAGAAGAGGTTTCCATGTAATATCTAACAGAAGGTCTGCAAGCAACGATTTTAAAGGTCTTCCGATAACTTTGGACCTGTCAGTCTCAAAAATAGCTGCAAAATTATCATTCGCATCCACTATGTGACTGTTCCTGTCAACAAGTAAAATTCCGTAGGGCGAACTTTCAAGCAGCGATTCAAGGGTATCACCCATACAGGACATAGCTAAACCTCCTGATCGAACAAATCGTTCGTCAATTTCGACTTATGTCTTCAAATGTGTAACTTCGACAAATTCACTAACATACCTTTTAAACTAGCTTGGGGTTTGTGGGTTTACAAAAAATTAACAATTTAATTCTTATTTTAGGGAGGATAAGCCTCCTTGGTTTTGAAATTTACTAGTTCAGGGATAGGACCAACACAAATTTGTAGTTTGGGAATATCCTGTATTGGGGTGATCAAATGCAGTGTGTAATTTGTAAGAACGAGGTTTCTGAGGGTATTTCAGTTTTGAATGAGACAATTTGTGTGGCCTGTGAAGAATCGATAACTCATTCGCATGTTGAAGATAAACAATATCAGGAATTAGTGGATCGGATAAAAGAACTCTGGTTTAGACAGTTGCGCCTTGAGAAGGAGTATGTTCTGTAACAAACAAGAAAGAGGCGATTCCAATCAAGCAAAGACAAAACCAAGCCCCTTTGTGGCAAGCATTAACTGATTATATGAAGGCAGAGATTATTCCTTTTCATACTCCTGGGCATAAATTAGGTTCAGGAGTGTTTTCATCTCTTAAAGAAACTTTTGGTGACACTCTTTTCCGCTTAGATTCATCGGATGAAGTAATGGATTTTGAAAGAAATAATAGTTTTGAACTGGTCCTCTCCGAGGCTGAGAAACTGGCTGCTGAGTTGTTTGGTGCAAATGATACGCTTTTTTTGGTAAATGGAACAACATCTGGTATCCACAGCATGCTAAAACCATTGCAAGGCAAGATAATTGTACCAAGGTTTTCCCATGTATCGGTATACACAGGATTAACATTTGCTGCTGTTGAGCCGATTTTTATGCCGACAGAATTTGATTTAACATGGATGATTCCAAAGCCACCTACCGTAGAAGAGTTCAATCGGCTCATCCTGGCAAAAAACCTTTCTACTAATGAAAACAAAAAAGAAACCATTTCTACCATCCTTACATATCCAACCTACTATGGTCAGATTCCCAATTTAAAACAGATAAGTAATCTGACAATTTTTAATAACGGACTGATTTTAGTTGATGAAGCTCATGGTGGCCATTTCCATTTCTCAAAACTTTTGCCAGAATCAGCGATCGCCTTGGGTGCTGATTTTGTCGCCCAAAGCACCCATAAATATCTTGGTTCGTTAACGCAAACTTCGATGTTACATTGTAATAATAAGGATTGGACACCGGCAGTAAGAAAAACACTCCAGCATATTCAAACTACTAGCCCATCATTGATATTTCTTGCGATCCTAGATGAAACTCGTCGTCAACTTGCAATTCACGGTAACAGTCTTGTCGAGAAGGCAATTGAGTTAGCAGAAAGTGCGAGAGCTCGGCTTGAAAAGATACCTGGAGTTGAAGTGCTACACCGAGAAGCACAACATGATCCTACCAAACTTGTGATTAGTATGAAAAAGGTAGGATTGCGCGGGTTTGAGCTCGAAGATTTACTGAGAAAACAATATGGGATCCAGGTTGAGATGAGTGATTATTTTTCAATCGTTGCTTTAATAACTATTGGAGATTCAGAACAATCGATTGACCGATTATTATTTGCAATCAAGGATATAGCGAATAAATACCGAACTCAAAATGAAGTTTGTTTAGACATTCTCACTTATCCAGAAATTTCCCCTGGAGTAATGACTCTTCGAGAGGCGTTTTATGCAGAAACCGAGTTAGTAGCACTTACGGAGTGTCAAAATCGGGTCAGTGCTGGATATCTTATACCATATCCGCCAGGGGTACCGCTTGTTATCCCAGGTGAGATTATTACCTCAGATGTTATCGAATGGCTTCACGTAGCAATAAAGTATGGTTGCGAGATTCGTGGCTTCAGTGAAGGAAAAATAGCGGTTATAAAGGACATTTAAAGACTTTTAGCGAAGAACTATGGTACTAAAATCAGGAGCGATAACATGCAAAAAGGTGTCTTTATTACGTTTGAAGGAATCGATGGTGTAGGTAAATCTACTCAGGCACGAATGTTAAAAGAAGCACTGATTGCAAAAGGTATTGAAGTGCTTTTAACATTTGAACCTGGAGCAACCAATATTGGACGAGCGATAAGGCAAGTGCTTTTGAATGTAGCGTCTAAAGAAATGGCTTATCAGACCGAGATACTGCTTTATGCGGCAGATCGGGCACAACACGTTAAAGAAGTGATTAAACCTACTTTAGAATTAGGAATCACAGTGATTTCTGATCGCTATATAGATTCTTCGATTGCTTACCAAGGGTATGGTTTGGGTTGGGATAGACAATCTATAATCGAAATTAATGATTGGGCCAGTGGTGGTATTAAGCCTGATATTACATTCTGTCTCGATCTTGAGCCTCAAAAAGCGCTGTTGCGCACCAAAGGAGATCGAATTGAAAGTCGCACCTTGGAATATCACAATCGTGTTCGCCAAGGTTTCCAAGCTATCGCAGAACAGGAGCCAGAGCGTTTCCACTTGATACCAGCTACGGGTTCGGCGAACGCGATTCATCAAAAAATTTTGGCTATTCTTGAAAAAAGGATGGGGTTAAAATGAAATTAATGATGGCAATTGTACAAGATCAATGCGTTCCAACTTTGTTAGAACGTATGACAAGCCATGGGTTTAGCGTAACCAAACTTGCTAGTACTGGTGGTTTCCTAAGAGAAGGAAACACTACGATAATATGCGGGATATCTGATGATCAAGTTGAAGGATTCTTAGAGATCGTGAAATCCACCTGCAATGCTACCATCTTTTCACTTGATGTTGAACGTTTTGAAAAAATTTAGTCGATGGGGGTCTTGCGGTGAGAATCGACGGAGTAAAGGATAGGCGACGAAATATCCAAAGAAGAACAACGTCAAGCAAGGCTGCAATCAGACAGCGTGAATTCCGTGATGTCTTCCATGAGAAAACGACGGAGATAGATCTGGACATTGCTTTACAGGATGTCGATGAGTTAGCAAATAAACTAAGGCAGAGCCCAACATACATCAATCTAATGAATTATAAACGGGCGGTAAAAAGCTGCCTTAAAATCCTGCTTTCTAGTTCCTATCATGTTACGGAAAATAGTTTCTATGACAGAATAGGTCGACGGAGGGTATTTACGCTCGTCAAGGTTATTGATGAAAAGTTAGAAGAATTGAGTAAGGGTTTTTTGGAACGTGAAAGCAGAAATATCGATCTGGCTACTCGTCTTGATGAAATACGCGGGATGCTTCTTGATCTTTATTCTTGAGGTGAATTGATTGTTACTAGATAAAATAGTTGGTCAAGATGTTGTAATAACGAGTTTGAAAAACTCATTGCGAGAGAATCGAATTCATCATGCGTATCTCTTTCATGGTGTTCGGGGAGTTGGCAAAGCGACTACCGCGAAATATTTTGCCCAATGCATTCTCTGTGACACTCAAGACGGTTGTGGAATGTGCAAAAATTGCATAGCTATTGCCAATGAGGGCAATCCAAATCTCCAGATTGTGGAGACAACGAGTTCTATCGGTATTAATGAGATCCGTGAAATAAAGAAAAAAACCGCGATAAAACAGGGAGAACACACCATTTGGATTATTTTAGAAGCTGAGAGAATGACCATTCAAGCAGCGAATAGTTTGCTAAAAATTCTTGAGGAACCACCAGAAGGAAACATTTTCTTGCTAGTTACGGATAGCCCTAATAGATTGCTTCCGACAATTTTGTCACGTTGTGTAAGTGTGCCGTTTAAACGCCTACATGAACCCGAGCTGCTTGGTTTATTAAAAGCAATCATTCCGCAAGCAAAAGACGATAACGAAAAATGCATGGTAGTTGCGCGGATGGCTAATGGCTCAATTGGTGATGCAATTGAATTGTGGGATGGTCCAATTCTGCAAAGAAGGAATCTAGTAGTGGAGAAATTGCTTGAAGTTTCTAGGGCCCCGTTTGCAAGAGTTTTAGGATTCAGTATCGAATGGGAAGAAGACCGCGAAACTGTAATAACTGATCTCGCCATTATGCTAAAATGGTTTCGGGATATTCTAATTCTAAAGACGGATTCTGACTTGCCATTAAGTAATCCGGATTATGAGAATGAATTAAGGATATTAAGCGAAAAATATTCCCTTGAAAGTGTTATTGAATTAATTGAATTACTTGGGGAGTTAATTCCAGCCTTACGAGCGAACGCTCGTCCGCGGTTTATTTTAGGATACCTATTATTAAAGATGAAAAAAGGGGTAATGCCATAAAATGGTAACAGTCGTGGGAGTACGATTTAAAAAAGCAGGAAAAGTATATTATTTCGATCCTAGTGATCTAGACATAGATTTAGGTGATAAAGTAATTTTAGAAACCGCCAGGGGGTTAGAATTTGGCGAAGTGGTGGTTGGTCCGAAGCAAGTTAGTGAAGAAGAAGTGGTGCAACCATTAAAACAAGTTGTAAGGATTGCAACCGAGGAAGATGAAGAGCATGTTAAGGAGAATATCGAGAAAGCTCAAATAGCAATGAAGATTGGGCTAGAAAAAATTGAAAAACATGGATTGCCGATGAAGTTAATCGATGTTGAGTATACTTTTGATGACTCAAAACTTATTTTTTATTTCACAGCTGACGGCAGAATTGACTTTCGCGAGTTAGTAAAGGACTTGGCTAGTGTTTTTAAAACAAGAATAGAACTTCGTCAAATCGGTGTTAGAGATGAGGCCAAAATGCTCGGTGGGTTAGGACCTTGCGGACGCACTCTATGTTGTTCAACTTTTCTCGGGGATTTTGAACCAGTATCGATCAAAATGGCGAAGGAGCAGAATCTATCGCTTAATCCAACGAAGATCTCTGGTATCTGTGGTAGACTAATGTGTTGTCTGAAATATGAATCAGAGCTTTATAAGGATAAACCTGCAGCTGTACTACCTAAATATGGTTCTAAAGACGATGATTTTTCGTATGTTCCTGATGAGGATGAAGTTGATTTAAAAGCGGTTGACGAGGACTCGATAGACGAAAATTAATTACTAAAAACCACTTCGGATTGCGATTTGGTTTTTAACAGGGTTCCAAGGATTCGTTGAGCAGGATCCATCGTTTGGGCCCCGAGAAGGAGAATGAGATCGCCAGGCTTCGCTTCGGCGATCGCTGCTTCTAGTGCCCGATGAAGAGTCGGCTCGAAAGCGGTGGTAATGCCAGAATTTTTAAGTATGGAAAGCACAGCCTCTTTCTCTTGGACGTTCACTTTATCCTTTGGTGTTACCACATCGTCTGAACTAGTTAGCCATAAGAGAATTGGAAACGCTTTCTTACTTAGATTATTAACCAATGCTTTGCTGTTTTCTCGGTTAATTGCTACACCTCGATTTCCTCTAATGGAAAATACGATCAAGAGTCTTTTGGGTTTTAATTTTGCGATTGTCTGAATGGTTGAGGTTATTCCACCAGGATTATGCGCATAATCATCGATGATAGTAAATTCTTGTTTAAAAATCGTTTCCAGTCTTCTTCTGACTCCAGAAAAGGTTTTAACTCTTTCGATAACGTTATCCTTTGAAATGCCAGAATATAGAGCAATGAGGGATGCTAAAGCCGCGTTGTAAAGATTATGTTTCCCCCATATCAATAGGTTGGACAACTCGATTTTATTCGGGAAAAGCGAATTTCTTCCTGTGATTAAAATACTATTCTGGTCTTTATAGGTAAGGATAAAGTCGCAGTTGGGACTTTGACCGATAGTAAATTTGTTGGGATGTTTAACCTGATGTAGTAATTCTAGTGCGAATTTATCATCGCCATTAAAAAAGGCGAAACCATCAGGCTTTACTTGTGAAAATATCGCTGCTTTGGTTTCGATGTAGTTTTCTAGCGAGTTGTGAAAATCCAAATGATCAGGACTAATATTGGTGATAGCTGCGATTTCAAACTGTAAACCGCTAGTTCGTTTTTGAGAAATTCCGTGTGAAGAAACCTCTAAAGCAACCCAGGAAACGTGCGCTTCCCTCATTTTTTGAAAATAATAGTGAAGTTTGGGGGCTTCAGGTGTTGTAAAGCTAGAGTAATCGAAGTCATTTGCGCCGATTTTTATATTTTGGCTACCAACTAGACCTGTGGGAATAGTTGGATTAAGAATGTGATGGATTATATGGGTTGTAGTAGTTTTTCCGTTAGTGCCAGTAACTCCGATTAATTTTAATTTTTTTGCGGGATGTCCAAAAAATGCTGAAGAAAGTGTTGCAAGAGCCTTTTTGGAATCACTTACAACGATCTGTGGTAGGTCAACATCGACTTGTCGTTCGACAATTGCCATGCAGGCACCCCTAGTCTTGGCTTCAGCAAGGTAGTGATGGCCATCATTTTTTAATCCTTTGATCGCAATAAACAAGCTTGCGGGGACGATCTCAAAGGATTTATCGGTAACTCTAGAAATGCTCTGAGATAAAACAGGGCGGTTTTCCATTTGAGAGGGAATTGGGATATTGGCTGATTTTAGTAGCGAATAAAGTTGCATTTGGTCACCTCTCTTTTTCCGTCCCCTTAAGTTTTTGCAGGAATGAGGTTTGCTATGCTATATATTTGTGCAACTCCTATCGGAAATATAGAGGACATTACCCTAAGGGTACTAAGAATCTTAAAAGAGGTTGACCATGTTATTGCGGAAGATACCCGCCATACCCGAAAACTCTTGAGCCATTACCAGATCCAAACAAGTCTAATTAGCATGCACCAACATAATGAAGCTGAACGTACCGAACAGGTGATTGAACTAATCAAACAAGGGAAGACATTGGCTCTTGTTTCTGATGCGGGGATGCCTGGTATTTCTGATCCAGGCGGGCGCTTGGTGCAGCGGATGATCGAGGAAAATCTTCCGTTTACGGTACTTCCTGGGGCTAGTGCCTTAACAACAGCAGTAGTTCATTGTGGGTTAAATACATCAAAGTTTCTATTTGTAGGGTTTTTACCCCGACGAAATTCGTTGCAACGTAAGGAACTAGAAGGATTGAAAAACTTAGAGGCCACGCTTGTATTTTATGAATCACCTCATCGTTTGTCGGTGACATTAAACAATATTTATCAAGTATTAGGTGATCGCTACTGTGCAGTTATGAGAGAGTTAACGAAAAAATTCGAAGAAGTTCGCAGAGGTTTATTAACGGAACATTTGCAATATTTTGCAGCTACAGAACCACGGGGTGAATTTGTTATAGCAGTTGAAGGTTATAAAGAGAGTAATAAACCAGCGGAAAAAGAGGTAGACATTCGTGAAGCGGTGAAAAACTTGATTAAAGAAGGGGTCACCAAAAAGGATGCCATTAAAATGGTGGCACGGGAAAGAAAACTTAGTAAGAATGAAGTTTATCAAGAGGTACTAGACCTTTAAAAGATTTTATTCTAATCAGAAGGTGTATTATACACCTTCTGATTAGAATTTGATGTATTAAGTGCTAGATTTTAGAAATCTCCTCACTACAAGCAGGACAAATGTTTTTACCTTTAAACTCGATTAATTGCTCTTCGCTGTTGCAGAAGACGCACATCGAGGTGTGTTTGCGAAGAATAATTTGGTCTCCGTCCACATGAATCTCTAGGGGATCCTTTTGATTGATGTTTAAGGTTCTCCTCAGTTCAATAGGTATTACTACTCAGCCAAGATCATCAACTTTTCTAACTAAGCCTGTAGATTTCATCATTTCCCCTCCATCAAAAATCGACACATATCGACAAAGTCCTAAGGCCACCTAATATTATAATTATTCTTCCATTTAAAGTCAAATGTTTCTTCTTGTTGGAAAATACCAGCTAAAACCCTAACTATGCATTTTGTAAGCATCTTTTTAGGGTATCACCCCGTAACCCTACCCTGGTTGATTCAAGGGTCAGGACATCCTGGGGTTGCACATTACCGAGATTTACATTCGGCCCGATTTTCAAGAGTAAATGATTTTGTTGACTTGTTTGTGGTGCTTCAATAATCAAATCATCAATGTTAGCTACACCTTCAAGGATCGCATCAAGCAAATCCCCTTTTACTTTTCCTTCTTCATCATAAATTCCAACGCCTTTGCCAGAGTCTCTTCCTTCGATTATGACCTTGTAGGACCCATTGGAAATATCCTCAGCTACCTGATCGATTACTTGATTAGATTCCAGTTTGATCGATGTATCTTTCTTTCCGATCTCCGAAACCACACCAAAACCTTCCTCAATTGCCCAACGAATATATTTTTTTCTCATTTCTTTTGATAGGTCAATGGTTCCCTCAGACACTTCAATATACGTAAAGCCCAGCTCTTTAGCCCGACCAAAGAATTCCTTCATTCTTTTTTGATAAGCAGCTATTTCAAACAGTGTGCCTCCAGGATATACGTCTACACCGAACGATTTGGCAATAGCTATTTTTTCCTTCATTAGGCGCGATGGATATAGCACGGAGCTACCGAAAGCTATCTTGAGAAAATCGATGTGATCAGCAGCCATTTCCAAAAGATCTCTTGTTTCATTTATTCCCAGTCCTTTATCGATCACCATGGTTTTCCCATTGGTGCGCGGTTTGGAGTTCCTGCGTGTTTCAGGCAGGGTAAGGACTAAGTCCCAAGCATGTTCTTGATTAAATGACATAATGGTCCCCCCATAAAGACATTGTACTCGCTTTCTCTTACCGTACTATCCTATTCCTTATCTTTTGAAGGGGTGATAAAACAAAGAGCAATTATCGCTGCCGATAAGGCTATTGCACCTGCTGCAATAAACATTCCCCAATTTCCCAGTGCAAGAGCTAAACCAAAAGTAGGTGGACCGATCGCTACTCCAAAGAACCGAACTGTCCCATATAAACTAGTTACAACTCCTCGCTTTTCAGCACTTGTAGCTCCAGTAATCAAGGAATTGATGGGTGGTAGGATAATTCCAATACTTACACCTAAAAAGAAGAGAACGATTAAGAGCCCAATAAGATTATCGAAGGGGGGAATCAGCAATAGTGTGATCGTAGTTAAAACCATGCCAGAGACGATTATTATTTTCCAAAGGTTTTTCTTACTACTGAGAATTACTCCGCTTAGATATGAACTAGCGGCCATTGCAAATACTGGGATAGCTAGTACTAAACCCTTTATGATTCCAAAGATCTTATAATCTGTTTCAAAGATATCGGAAAAATGGCTGAGAACACCAAAAAGAGTAAAAAGGGATACTGAACCAACAAAGTAACAACCCAACAGAGTAGCTAGTTTTTCACTAAAAACTTCTTTTAGTTTTTTCCAATATTCCGCAAAGGACTCCTTGGTTGTATTACCTTTAGGTTCTTTAACTAAAAACCATACCCCTAGTGCTATTGGAAAGGTCAAAATTCCATAAAGAAAAAATGGTGCAAACCACGTAATTAAAGCGATTGCCGATCCCAGGAGGGGGCTGACAACTTTGCCGAAACCATTTGAGGCCTCTAAGAGACCGAGGGCTTTTGTTCTTTCTTCGGATTGAAAGATATCGCCTGTAAGTGCCATCGCTAGTTGATACGTTCCACCAGCCCCAGTTCCTTGAATGATCCGACCGATTAAAAGAGGTATGTAAGGTTTGGGTAATAAAAGGGCAGAAAACCCTGAGATTAAACCCCCTATTCCATACAATAATAGAGCGGGAACCATGATAACTTTTCTTCCATAACGATCCGATAAAAACCCAGCAAACGGAATCAGGAGACCAGCAGGGACTGAGAAGAAAGTTACTATTAAACCCACCTGGAATTTTGTGATATCCATAGCTTGTTGCATTTGAGGAAATACTGGAATTAACATTGAGTTTCCGAGAACCATAATAAATGGAACTCCGCAGAGAATCGCAAATTGCCAAGCAGTCGATTTTTTCAAGACAATCCATCCTTTCGTTATTCTCTCATTAGTATTTGAAGGACGATAGGTCTTACTCTTGACAAAGGATTCCATAAAGGCTAATATTAGATAATGAAGAAATAGTGTGTAAAATACTATGACTGGGAAGAGTAAATGGTATTGAAGCTTTAACAGAGAGCTAGGGATTTGGTGAAAACTAGTAGCGACGTAATACCATCGAACATGGCCCATGAGTAGCAGACTGAAATAGTAGTAGGTTCAGCCGGGAGTGCCCGTTATCGCACAAGGGTATAAGTAGGACAGTCCTTAAACTGTTCGAAAGTGTCTGAAAGAGGCTAAATCTATCGATTTAGCGAATTTGGGTGGTACCACGTAAGTAAACCTTTCGTCCCATGTCGTTGGTGATGATAGGTTTTTTGTTTTTTATCTTGAATTAGGAGGGCTTTTTATGACTAAGGAACGTTTTTACGTAACAACTCCGATCTATTATCCAAGCGATAAATTGCATATTGGGCATGCCTATACAACTACAATAGCAGACTCGCTTGCACGATGGCATCGATTTACTGGCAAAGAAGTGTTTTTTCTAACAGGTTCAGATGAGCACGGACAAAAGATTCAACGAATTGCTAAAGAAAAAGGAGTCTCTCCACAAGAATATGTTGATGAGATCGTAGCCACGTTCAAACAATTATGGGAACGACTAAATATTAAGTATGATGACTTCGTACGAACAACTGAACCACGTCATCACAAAGCTGTGCAAGAGATTTTTAAAAAAATCTATGCTAACGGGGATATCTACAAGGATAAATACAAAGGTTGGTATTGTACCCCGTGCGAGACTTTCTGGATTGAAAGCAGATTAGAAGATGGAAATTGTCCTGATTGTGGTCGCAAGGTTGAACTAGTTGAGGAAGAAAGCTATTTCTTTAAACTGAGTAAATATGCTGACCGACTTCTAAAACATATAAAAGAGAACCCAGATTTCATTCGCCCAGAAAGTAGGAAAAGAGAGATGATTAACTTTATCGAGAGTGGGCTGGAGGATCTGTGCATTTCGCGTACAACCTTTGATTGGGGTATTCCTGTCCCGATTGACGAAAGACACGTAATTTATGTATGGTTTGATGCTTTAACTAACTACCTGACTGCAGTTGGTTATCCCGATGATCGGCAAGTTCTCGAAAAATGGTGGCCAGCTGACCTTCACTTAGTGGGTAAAGAAATAATGCGTTTCCATACCATCTATTGGCCAATTATTTTAATGGCTGCTGGAGAAGAATTACCCAAGACTGTTTTTGGTCATGGCTGGTTATTATTCGATAGCGATAAGATGTCTAAATCGAAAGGAAATGTGTTGGATCCCAATGCTTTAATCGATGAATTTGGTGTCGATCCGATCCGTTACTTCTTACTTCGTGAAATTTCCTTCGGGCAGGACGGCAACTTCAGTCGTAGAGCGCTGATTGAGAGAACTAATTCAGATTTGGCTAACGACTTAGGGAATCTACTAAATAGAACCTTGTCGATGCTCCAAAAATACAACAAGGGAGTTGTTCCCAAACCAGAGCTCGGTGATGAACAGCGTATCGATAAAGAATTAAAATTACTGGCTGCAAAAACAAGAGTAGAAGTTGAGAGATTAATCGACAGACTAGCGATTAACGAAGCCCTTTATAAAATATGGCAATTAATTGCGAGGGCAAACAAGTACGTTGATGAAAGTGCTCCATGGACTCTTGCTAAGGACGAGAGTACTAAGAATAGATTGGGCACGGTAATGTACAATCTGTTGGAAGTTCAAAGGATCATTTGTTTGTTGATAAAATCCTTTATTCCAGAGACGGCTGCAAAAATTTGGCAACAACTTGGAATAGACACTGGACTAGGACAACAAACTTTTGATGATACCAAATGGGGCGGGCTAAAACCAGGAACTGCTACCAAGAAAGGCGATCCAATCTTCCCTCGGATCGAAGTAGAAGATGAGCCAGAGAGCGAGTCTGAGAAACCAAAGACTGAAGTGGTTAAAGAAGCCTCTAAAGATGCAGAAAAAGAGGAAAAAACAGAGGTGGAAGGCATCATTACCATTGATGATTTTGCCAAAGTCAAACTTGTTGTCGCTCAAGTACTAAAGGCCGAGAAGATCAAGGGTGCGGATAGGCTACTAAAACTCCAAGTAGATTTGGGTAACGAGCAACGTCAGATCGTTGCTGGAATCGCGAAATTTTATTCGCCAGAGGATTTGATTAATAAACGAATCATTGTAGTTAAGAACTTAAAACCTGTTAAACTGCGCGGTGAATTATCGCAAGGAATGCTTTTGGCGGCGAGCACAGCTGATGGTTCCAAACTTGAACTAGTAAGTGTTTCCGAATCGATACCACCAGGCAGCCAAGTTAAATAGTTTTGGGAGAAACGAGAAAATGATCGATAGTCATGCACATTTAAATGACCCACGTTTTAAGGACGACCTACATTTGGTAATCGAAAGAGCTAATCAAGCGGGAATCGATCGCATCATTAATGTCGGATGGGATGTAAGATCTTCAGCATTAGCAGTTAAAATTGCAAATGAATATAGCGGTTGCTTCGCGGTAGTGGGAATTCACCCTCACGACGCAACAACCGCCTCCACAGAATCTCTGGATGCGATTCTTAAATTGGCTCAAGATCCAAAGGCGGTAGCGATAGGCGAGAGCGGGCTTGATTACTATTATGACAATTCTCCTAGGGATGTACAGCGGGATTCGTTTGAAAAACATTTTGAAGTTGCACGTCTTGCGAGACTTCCCTTAGTGATCCACTCACGCGATGCAGCTATGGATACATTGAACATTGTCAAAAAAAACAGTGATGTTCAATGTGTACTTCACTGCTACTCTGGGAGCTACGAAACTGCTAAAGAGTACCTGAAAATGGGACATTATCTGTCGTTCGCAGGTCCAGTAACATTCAAAAATGCATCTAAACTAAGGGATGTAGTAAGTAAGATTCCGTTATCGCAACTAATGATCGAGACCGATTGCCCTTATCTTACTCCTGCACCTTATCGCGGTAAAAGAAATGAACCAGCGTACTTAATTCATGTTGCTGAAATGATAGCGGAAATCAAAGGGATATCGCTCGAGAAAGTACGGGAAATTACAAAAACTAATACAGAAAAATTCTTTAGCTTATAGAGGTTGACATCGGTTAAAATTTGTTGTATTATGCTCATTGTGCGCTTCTGACTCGAGTCGAGTTCGGCCACAATGAGCCATTAGCTCAGTCGGTAGAGCACTGGACTTTTAATCCAGGTGTCCCGCGTTCGAATCGCGGATGGCTCACCATGCCCCCATCGTCTAGCGGCCAAGGACACCGCCCTTTCACGGCGAAGGCAGGGGTTCAAATCCCCTTGGGGGTACCAATAAAAATAACTCTAGTCGATATGGCTAGAGTTTTTTTCATGTATAAAAGACTCCTATATATTACAACACTATTGGTAGAGAAAGGAGTGCGAATATGCGAAGAACAATAATAGCAGCAATTGCACTTGTGGCAATTGTTGGAATCGCTTTGGTCTTAAATATGAGCCAGAATCGCAAAATGGACTGGCAAGATGGAACATATGTGGGTGAATCTGAACGAGATGAAAGAGATCAGTATGGACGGATCGAAATCGAAATTAAGGATGGAAAAATAGTAGAAGCAAATTATAGCGAGATAGACAGTAGTGGAAATCCAAAAGGGGCGGAATATCCATACCAACCAGCAGTAGAATCGATGCCAGAGTATGAAAAACAGTTAATGGACAAACAGGACGTAAAGAAGGTTGAAATAATTTCTGGGGCAACCACAACTGGTGAGAAGTTTAAAGATGCGGCAACAAATGCTTTGGAAAAAGCAGCAAAAAAATAGCCGAAAAAAATGGAGCTGGCGGAGGGATTCGAACCCTCGACCTGTCGATTACGAATCGACTGCTCTACCCCTGAGCCACGCCAGCGCATACTAATATTATAACAAAATAAAGTGTGATATCAATATTTTTATAAAGAGAATTTAGTTTGCTTGCAGTCAGCACCATTCTCTGATACAATATTTTTGTTAATATTAGTTTAGTTGCGCCTATAGCTCAGAGGATAGAGCACTGGCCTCCGGAGCCAGGTGCGCAGGTTCGAGTCCTGCTAGGCGCGCCAGATTGAGAAAAAAGCTCAGGTCAAGTACCTGAGCTTTTATTGTTTTATCAGTCATTTTTTTAAAAATAGCGAATATGGTTCTTCAGGAGGATGAGCATAATGTACGAGTTAATTGGACTTTTCCTTTGGTCAGCTGGAGAATCGATTATTTTCCCAATACCACCAGATGGTCTCTTGATGATCTTGGCCTTGACTAATTCTCAGAGAGCTATAATCTATGGGCTTACTACCACAATTGGTTCACTGGTTGGTGGAATCATCGGCTATATAATTGGTAATCTCGGTGGACGTTCTATCTTTAAAAGGTTTGGTTTTCTGGATAAACTTCATTATGTTGAAGAATTATTTCATAAATACGATACCTGGGCTATCTTTATTGCAGGTTTCACACCTATACCATACAAGCTTTTTACCCTTGGGGGAGGTCTTTTCTCGATTAATTTTTCTCGCTTTGTGATAACATCCTTTATTAGTCGCGGAGCCCGCTTTATGCTTGTTAGTATATTGGTCGCCAGATTCGGGTTAGATGTGGCTCAATGGATAAAAGCAAATTTTGACATTATTACAATAATAATCCTGTTGGTCGTAATAGGTATTTCGTTCGCATTTCGCATGCTGAAAAATTGGCAAAAGAAAAGTTTGTGACAGGAGTATTAAATACAATTGTAGAAAGTAATCAAAAATAAAGCTATTTTTATCGAGGGGGTAGTAATGTGGCTCAGTTAATAGACGGAAAACAAATTGCAGGCGAAATTAGACAGGAATTAGCTAAGGAAATCGCTTCGTTTAAGGAAAAAAGTAGTAAGGTACCTGGTTTAGCAGTGGTTTTGGTTGGTGATGATCCAGCCTCACAAGTTTACGTTAGCATGAAAGGAAAAGCTTGCAACGAGGTCGGGATCTATTCCGAAGAGCATAGACTTCCAGCAAACACAAGCCAAGAGGAATTATTAAATCTTATCGATGATTTAAATGCGAATGAGAGAATTCATGGAATTTTAGTTCAACTTCCACTGCCAAAAGGACTTGATGAGAAAGAAGTTTTACATAGAATTGATCCAAAAAAAGACGTAGATGGCTTCCATCCAGTTAATGTTGGAAAATTAGTGATTGGAGAAGAGGATTGCTTCGTCGCTTGTACCCCACTTGGCGTTTTAGAATTAGTTAAACGCCAAGGTGTTGATATTTCAGGTAAGAAAGTGGTAGTAATCGGAAGAAGTAACATCGTAGGTAAACCAGTTGCGCATCTATTCTTAAAGGAAAATGCTACCGTTACTATTTGCCATTCAAGAACCCAAAGTATCATGGAAGAAACCAAAACCGCTGACATTTTGATCGCAGCAGTTGGTAGACCAGAATTGGTAAAAGGCGATTGGGTTAAATCTGGAGCAATAGTTATTGACGTTGGAATCAATCGTGTTGATGGTAAATTAGTAGGGGATGTAGATTTTGAAGAAGCATCTGCGAAAGCGAGTGCGATCACCCCTGTTCCTGGTGGAGTCGGTCCAATGACAATCGCCATGCTCTTGAAAAATACAGTCACCTCGTTTAAACGTTTTAATGGGATCGATGAGTAAATATTAACATTCAAATTCAGCATGGACGCCCACTTTCTGGGCGTCTTTTTCGCAGGATTTAATATATTGAACACGAATATATTAGTGTTCAAGTATTCAATTGCTAAAGGGGTTTTCTTAATTGTTACAAAGAATCTTTGCCACATCACTTGCTTTTTTTGAGCAAGTGGGCTTAATAGGTCGGCTAATTGGCGAAACCTTGTACCATATTTTCCGAGGGGATATTGATTTTAAAGAAACCATCAAGCAGATGGTTGCCCTTGGCGTTGAATCGATTTTTATAGTCCTAATCGTTTCGGGTTTTACAGGGATGGTGTTTTCTCTACAGGTTTCTCAGGAATTTGCTCGATTCGGGGCCGCTTCCTTAATTGGTCAATTACTCGGGTTAGCAGTTGTGCGGGAACTTGCTCCTGTTTTAACAGGAGTTGTGGTAGCAGGGAGAGCTGGCTCGGCGATCGCGGCTGAACTTGGTACCATGAAAGTTACTGAACAGGTCGATGCGCTGAAAGCTCTGGCTACCAGTCCAGTTCAGTACCTCGTTGTTCCACGATTCTTAGCATGTGCGATCATGGTTCCGATTCTAACAATCTTTGCTAATCTGATTGGAGTTTTTGGCGGTTATTTAGTTTCTGTCTATCAGGTGGGGGTGATTCCAGCTGTTTTCTGGGAATCAACGGTAGCTTTCCTACGCCCATATGATCTTTTCGCAAGTCTCTTTAAAGCCTTTTTCTTCGGTATCGTAATTGTAATAGCAGGCTGCTTTAAAGGATTAAACACTAAAGATGGTGCTCAAGGGGTAGGGGATTCAACAATTTCTAGTGTAGTAAGCGGCATGATAGCTGTTTTTATCGCAAACTATTTCTTGTCTGCTCTACTATTTAAGTAGGGGGTTGTATCGTGTTAGAGTTGCGGGATGTCGGGTATTATCCAGATGGTATTACCGTTTTAGACGGTGTATCTTTTTCGGTAAAAAAGGGGCAGATTTTCGTAATAATGGGGACGAGTGGTGCAGGTAAAAGTACCATTCTTAGGCTGATAAATGGATTAATCAAACCTGATCGCGGAGAAATTTTCGTTGACAGAGAGGAAATTAGTGGTTATAACGAAAAGAAGTTAATAGAGATAAGAAAGAAAGTCGGAATGGTATTTCAATCTGCCGCACTTTTCGATTCATTAACGGTAGCCGAAAACGTAGGGTTTGCTTGGCGAAAAGATCGGATTTCGCAAGCCGAGTTTCGAAAAAGAGTAGCAGATACGCTTAAAGTTGTGGGTTTAGAAGGAATTGAAGATCGAATGCCTTCGGAACTAAGTGGCGGTATGAAAAAAAGAGTGGGTTTAGCGAGAGCGATTGCAATGAGACCAGAGGTACTACTCTATGATGAACCAACCTCAGGTTTAGATCCTGTAACGAGCAATACAATATTGGGACTAATTAAAGAATTGCGTCAAAAATTGGGTGTAACTTCAGTGGTAGTGACTCACGACATGCAAGGCGCTTTAGCCATTGCTGATCAAGTTGCTATTCTCTCCCAAGGAAAGATTGCTTATGTTGGTACCGTTGAAGAGATAAAAAATACCTCTGATAAATTGGTGAAGAGTTTTATTAATGGACTGGAAGTGCATGAAAGCCATTTATCAGAAGCGAGGTGAAAAAATGCGTTTAACACCTGAAGTGAAAGTCGGACTCACAATAGTAATCAGTCTAGTGATCTTAACATCTATTAGTATGGCGATTGGGCAGATAGATTTTGGTCAAACAAGCGGCTATGAGTTTGATGTAATTTATTCGCGGGTCGATGGATTGCGCGAAGGAGCACCTGTGCGATTCGCTGGGGTAAATGTGGGAAAGGTATCGGCAGTTGTATTAGACCCCGAAGGTGTTCGAGTGGTAATTCGAATTGAGCGCGATATGCCGATTCCTCAAGATTCTAAAATCGTTATCGCAATGGCTGGAATAATTGGCGATAAAATAGTTGAAATCTATCCAGGAATAGCCCAAACACCGATCGCCGCGAATTCAACTATCTATGGACAAAGTCCTGTGGTGATTGATGATATTTTGGTGGAAGTCGAAGAAGCTTTGTCCCAATTAAATCAATTAGCAAATGGTTTGGTTGATTTGACTAGCTCAGGTGACCTGCAGAATCTAGTCTCGCAAACCTCAATTGCCCTTGGCGAAGCGATGGAGAGCGTGAATAGTACCATAAAGCAATTAAATTTAGCAGCGGAGTCAATTAATCTAACTGTAGGGCAAGTTGAACAGATTGCAGTACAGGTTGCAGATGCACCAGTGGCTGAGATAATCGATAATATCTATTCCTTTTCCGAAACATTAGCTTCTATAGAGATTGATCAAACGCTTAAGGATCTGAAGGATTTTTCCGAAAGTCTAAAAACCATGCCGCTTGAGCAAATAGCTACTGACTTAGCTTCATTTAGTAGTCAGATTAATGCGATCGATTATGCGGGACTCGAAAAGGATATTCGTCAGTTTACCCAGATGGTTTCGGAATTGAATATAGCTCCTTTAGTAGAAGAGCTAACCATCATTACTCAAGGCTTATCCAGTTGGGATCTCGAACAAAGAGGTAAGGAAATCTCTAATTTCACATCCCAACTAGCGGAGTTTCCACTACGGGAGCTTGGTGAGGAGTTACAAGTATTGGCAACAAAGATCAACCAGGTACCTATCGATGAAATAGCGAACAACCTGCAAATTGTATCCGAAGACTTAACCAAACTTCCAATCAATGAAATAGTGATGGATCTGCAAACTCTTACAAGACAATTAGTCGATCTAGGTATGGATGATTTAGCAACCGATTTCAAAGAGTTTTCCTCGAAGCTAGCAGCTTTGGACGTGGAGATGATGCTTGAAGAATTAACGCAGGATCTGCGCGGCTTTACTCAACAATTAGCTGTAGTTGATGTGGAGCGTTTATATACTTCGATTGCATCCACTGTTGATGGGTTAAATGCTTTGGCCCAAGCAGTGGAACCCGAGACAGTTCGAACCATTCTTGCCGATTTAGAAGAATCATCAGCTAACGTGAGAGAGGCATCGAATCATTTCGCATCAATGGTTTATGATTTAAGCTTAGATGCGGGTACAATAACCAAAGAAGCTGGAATTACCCTGACAAAATTCCAAAGAGTAGTTGATAATGTTCAAGTGATGGTGGATGATGTCCAACTATTTGTGCAAGATGTGATTGATGATGGTGAGACTGCTGAGGCTCTTAAAACCACTCTGGCGAATGTACAAAGCAGTACCCGAGAATTATCAGATGTTATTGAATTAGTGAGAACAGAATTTCCGTTTTCAGCTGATTCTTTTGAGGGTCTATTTAATACGATGGATAGTATCCAAAAAATCAATGAGGACATCCAAGCGCTCAAAGGAATGGGCGAAAAGGTGGAAATCGTGTCCCAATGGGGACTATCATATAACTTGGTTTCTGAGGCTTCAAGTCCAATTTCAGCTGAAGTTCGTTTCGAACTAGAGCCTGAAGGACTTTCGAATTTCTTTGTTGTTGGTTGGAGTGATATTGGCGGGCAAAATCACTTCCATCTCCAATATGGTAGAGAAACGGGTACTATTAGACAGCGTTACGGCTTAATCGACACCAAGCTTGGAATCGGTTTTGATAGTACAATAGCCGATAGTTGGCTTTTATCGGCCGATTTGCGTGATCTTTCAGACCCAATGCTTCGTCTAAAAGCGCATTATCAGTGGATCCCCGATTGGTGGGTAGTTTTGTCTGCTGACAACGTCTTTAGAGCAGATGGCGGACTAAGGTTAGGAATTCAAAGACGATTCTAATTGTCCGTAGTGGATATACTAAAGGTACATCTGAAAAATAAAGAGGAGAGATGTACCTTGGCACAAAGACGCTATGTACTAGTTTTATTAATTATTATGGTGATTTCTTTTGCATTATTGACAAAGCTTCCTGAAAGGGTCGGTATCGAGGAAGAAGCAGAATCGCAACAACCAGTGACAGAGACAAGCGAGCCAGTTGTGGAAGTGGTTAAAAACGTTGGCCCTGCAACTGTTAAGATTCAAACGGCACGCGAAGTTGTAATAGATAGATTTTTCTTTCAACAATTGGAGCGAGTAGAGGGTGTTGGTTCTGGCGTGATCTTTACCCCCGACGGCTACGTGATGACAAACGATCATGTTGTAGCTGATGCTAATGAAATCGTGGTATGGCTTCCTGATGGTCGGAATTTTCAGGGTCAAGTTGTTGGTCGTGACCCTTTATCCGATTTAGCGATTCTAAAAATCGAATCGAAGGATGAATTGCCAGTTGCTTCTTTTTATGAGGGAAATGACTTAGCCGTTGGCCAAATAGCTATAGCCATTGGAAATCCGCTCGGCCAGGATTACTCTGTCACAACAGGAGTGATTAGTGCCTTAGATCGTGATATCTTGGTAGATCCTGAGAATAATCGTTACTTACTTGGAATGATTCAGACGGATGCTGCAATTAACCCTGGAAATTCGGGCGGACCATTGATTAATCAGGATGGTCAAGTAATAGGAATAAATACAGCGATTATTCAACAGGCTCAAGGAATTGGTTTTGCTATTCCTGCTACAACTGCCAGATTAATAGCCAGTCAGATTATCGAGCATGGAAGACCGATTCGTTTAGGTGTTTTAGGAGGTACGCTTACTCCAGCTTTAGCCAGCGCGTTGCGAGAACAAACAGGTATGGTTATCGCGGTTGATTCAGGAGCCTTTATTACTAGAGTCCTGCCAAATAGTAATGCTGAAGCAGGTGGCTTAGCTATCGGAGATATTATAGTCAAAATGAATGAAACCGAGATTTCAGGGATGAGACAACTTCAGGAAGAAGTCCAAAAAATTGGTTACGGTGGCGAGATCAGACTACAGGTTTATCGAGGGAGTGAATTAATAGAGGTGTTCCTGGTCTTGTCCTAAGGAACCAGGTGAAAAACCTGGTTCTTAATTTTTAGGAGGAAGGTATGAACTTAAAAATAATTGCTGTTGGAACGGTCAAAGAAAAATATATAAAGGTAGGAATCGATGAGTATAAAAAGCGGATCCGTGGTTATGGAAGCTTAGAAGTAATCGAAGTAAAGGAAGAGTCATTCAAGGAACCTTTATCAAGTAAAGAGTTGGAACAGGTGATGGAAAAGGAAGGTAAACGAATCCTTGAACAAGTTCCGCAAAGAAGTTTCGTTATCGCCTTGGATCGCTTGGGTGAAAGCCTTGGTTCGATCGAATTAGCACAAAAGTTTCAAGATATTGCTTTGCAAGGTACCAATCAAGTGGTATTTATCATTGGAGGAGCGCTTGGATTATGGCGAGAGGTGTTAAACCGCTCAGACCTAGTCGTGTCTTTTTCAAAAATGACTTTCCCTCATCAGCTTATTCGTTTAATTTTGACCGAACAGATTTATCGAGCGTTGACGATCATTCGAGGTGAAAAATATCATAAGTAAGAATTTGTAATTTACCAGATAAGAAGGATTTCTTTCTGAAACTGACGAAAGGAAGAAACTGTGAATCAAAAAAATTAGTTATTATTGTTGGGAGTGACAAACAGTGCGTTGGAGGAAAATCTCAGATGCAGTTGTGAGGCGTTTACCGATTTACTTACGTGTATTAGACGAAATAGCTCAAAATGATGAATCAGCCTTAATCTCCTCACAGGAACTTGGAAACAAGGCTGGCGTTGGACCAGCTTTAGTTAGAAAAGACTTAGCATGGTTTGGAGAATTCGGGAAACAAGGTGTAGGATACGAAGTGGAGTATCTTCGTTCAGAATTAAGAAAAATTCTCAACCTGGAATCAGAAATAAAGGTGGCTTTAGTCGGTGTTGGTAGCCTGGGTTTAGCATTAACGCGCTACAATGTAAAAAGATATAGTGAAGATGATAGTTTTAACCTACATATAGTAGCTTTGTTTGATGATGATCCAAATAAAATAGGTAATACTGTGGAAGGTATAGAAATCCATCCGTTTTCTAAAGTAGAGGAGATAATTCCTCAAGAAGGTATCCAAATGGCAATTCTAACTGTTCCTGGTTCGGAAGCCCAAAGAGTGGCGGATACATTGGTAAAATATGGAGTAAAAGCTTTCTTAAATTTTGCACCGACCAAATTGAATGTTCCGCCCCATGTGCACGTCGCTAGCTCCGATTTAAGTCTTGAGTTGCAGAGGTTGGCATATTATTTACAAGATTAATCATCATCGGTAAATTCACCAGATAACTTTCGTTGAAAATATTCTAGTTCATGTACAATATCCTTTAACATAGCCATCGTAGTTTCAATTTTTCGTTCGCTGATTGTGGGACTATTGTTCCACCAAGCCTGTGTGGTTTCCAATGCTTCTCGAACGCGAAAAAGGCAAGCTTGTGTATATTCTTGTTTGTTCATTAAACCCATTTTCACCAGCTCCTGGGGTTAGTATAATTCTTTTTAGTTACTGTTAATAGTGTTACCCAAAATTGTGGTTTATTTTCTTTTACATATTTGATATACTATGTAAGAAGTTCATAACCGCGCAAAAATGGTTTAGTATTTTTTCCCCTGTAGGTATTTCCTATAGGGGTGTTCTATGATTATGAGCAATCTGCGACATTTGTTGCATTCGTGGATTTCAGGAAGGGTGAATTTGATGAGTCTAGTGACAAAACAAAAAGAAAAACTGGCTGAACTGATTAAAGAGGCGCTTATAAATGCAAAATCTAGTGGAGAGTTAAGCTTTGAGGAAATTCCTGAAATTGAACTCGAAATTCCTAGAGAAAAACAACATGGTGATTTTGCTTCAAATATCGCTTTAACAATGGCAAGGTTTGTAAAAAAACCTCCGCGTGTAGCCGCAGAAATAATCGTAAGCCATATTAACGACCGCGAGTTTCTAGAAAAAGTCGAGGTTGCGGGACCTGGATTCATTAATTTTTATTTAGGAAATAATTGGCTGTATGATGTGCTAAAAACCATTCAAAATCAAGGTAATCAATACGGCAATAGCGATCTGTTTAGGGGTAAAAAACTATTATTAGAATTTGTTAGCGCAAACCCTGTAGGGCCAATGAACGTTGTTAATGCTCGTGCTGCTGCTATTGGAGATACGCTAGCTCGAATTTTTAAAGCAGCTGGGTACGATGTTGCTACAGAATACTATGTTAATGATGCAGGTAACCAAACTAATGTGTTCGCCCGTTCTCTTGAAGCAAGATACCTTCAAGTAGCAGGTATAGACTGTGAATTTCCCGAGGACGGATATCCAGGTGAATATGTCACTGAATTAGCTGAAGTTTTATGGAACGAAAACCCTGGTTTATTAAACCTTCCAGAGGAAGAAAGGTTAGAAGTGATTCGCCAATGGGGTATTGACCAAATGGTTGAAATGCAAAGAGCTGATCTGGCACAATTCGGGGTGGAATTCGACCGATGGTTCAGCGAGCAAAGCTTGCATAAGGAACAGGCACTTGAAAAAGTGATGGCTCTTTTAGATGAACGAGGTTTCATATTCCAAGCAGAAGACGCTACTTGGTTTAAGTCTACGGAATTTGGTGATGACAAGGATCGCGTTTTAGTAAAGAGTGATGGCTCTTATACGTATGTAACTGCTGATATCGCCTATCATTATGATAAACTAAAACGAGGCTTTACAAAATTGCTCGATATCTGGGGTCCCGATCATCATGGCTATATTGCTAGAATGAAAGCAGCTATCCAAGCACTTGGTTATTCAGAAGACACTCTGGAGGTTTTGATTTTACAATATGTTTCCTTGCTTAGAGATGGGCAGCAAGTTAAAATGTCAAAAAGAGCAGGGGAATTTGTAACGATGCAAGATCTCCTTGATGAAGTAGGAAAGGATGCTGCACGGTATTTCTTTTTGATGAGAAGTCCCGAAAGTCACTTGGACTTTGACTTAACACTAGCAAGCGAACAAACAAATGAAAACCCAGTTTTTTATATTCAATATGCTTATGCTAGAATCTGTAGTATACTACGCCAAGCGCAAGAAATGGAAGTTGAGATAGTTAACATTGACCAAGCCCCTTTACACGTACTCACTGAGGATATAGAAATTGATTTAATGAAAAAACTTGCCGATTTACCTGATGAGATAAGAATTGCGGCGGAAAATCGCGAACCGCATCGAATTGCTCGTTACGCGTTGGATCTAGCTAGTCTCTTTCACTCTTTCTACAATCATTGTCGTGTATTAGGCGAAGAAGAACCTATCAAACAAAGTAGGTTAAATCTAATCAAAAGCGTCCAAGTAGTCTTGAGCAAGGTACTCGACTTACTGGGAATAGATGCTCCAGAAAGAATGTAGTTTTCAAGGAGGTCAAAATGAGCTTTGTGTTACCATTTCGAATAATCGGACGAGCATTCAAAAAAGTATATGAGTATGTGACCATCTTTTTACCCGCCAATTTAGTCTGGGTGTTTTTAGCGTTTGCACCTCTTTTAATCGTACTACTGGCTAAAATCGAGAACTCTATCCTAATCACAATTGCAGTTTTATTAAACGTTTTCACTTTTGGACCAATTACTGCAGGTTTATATTTTTTGGCAGAAAATATCGTCACTGCTCAAGACTTCTCGCTCTCAACACTCGTAACGGGGGTTAAAAAATATTTCAAAAAAAGCATCATTTTGACCGCTGTAAATCTCTTGATTGTAGGTATTCTGATCTTTAATCTCAGTATTAGTTTAGTTAGTGAAAATCAATTTATCTTTTATTTGAGTTTTGTTTGGATTTATCTACTAGCTTTATGGGGGCTTCAGGTTCAATATAATTTTCCGCTGTTGATCAAACAGGACTCACAGATATTTTCGATTTTTAAAAACTCGTTTTTTATCTCGTTGCATAATTTCGTTCCAAGTTTAATTATAACGATAGTTAACGCTATCTTGATAAATGTTGGAGTTTTTCTTGTGGTTCCAATGGTTTTCTTTTTCATGGCTGTTGTTGCAGTTATCCAGAATATGATGCTGAAAGAAATTTTTGATATCTATGATGGGCTCAAGTAGGAGGTCTTTTAAATGGCGAAATTCATTTTCATAACTGGCGGAGTAGTATCTAGCTTAGGTAAGGGGATTACAGCTGCTTCTCTCGGGCGTCTATTGAAAAATCGAGGTTTAAAGGTAAGCATTTTAAAACTCGATCCTTATTTGAATATAGATCCTGGTACAATGAGTCCGTTTCAACACGGCGAAGTCTTCGTAACAGATGATGGAGCTGAAACCGATTTAGACTTAGGACACTATGAAAGATTTATTGATACCAACTTATCCAAAATGAGTAATGTTACTACTGGAAAAATATATTGGTCAATTCTCTCTAAAGAAAGAGAAGGCGAGTTCCTAGGCGGTACCGTCCAGGTGATACCACATGTTACTAATGAAATCAAGGAAAGGATCTCCTTAGTAGCAAAAGAAAGCCAAGCTGATGTTGTGCTAGTTGAAATTGGTGGTACAGTTGGCGATATTGAAAGCTTACCATTCTTAGAAGCTATTCGACAGTTGAAAAACGATGTAGGGCGAGATTCTTGTTTGTATATCCATGTTACCTTGATCCCATACTTGGGTGCATCGAAGGAATTGAAAACCAAGCCAACACAGCACAGCGTTAAGGAGTTAAGAAGCATTGGAATTCAACCTGACATAATTATTTGTCGAAGCGAATATGAAGTTCCTAGAGAATTAAGAGCAAAGATTGCTCTCTTTTGTGATATTGATGAAGAAGCAGTAATACCAAATACCGATGTTGATAGTATTTATGAGGTTCCACTCCATTTCGCCAAGGAAGGTTTGGACGAAATAGTAATCGAGCGACTTGGAATCGAATGTGCTCCTCCCGATCTTTCACAATGGAACAATTTGGTAAATAGAATTAAAAACTTACAACACAAAGTTCGGATAGCCATCGTTGGAAAATATGTTTCCCTTCCTGATGCTTATTTAAGTGTGGCAGAGGCATTACGTCATGGTGGATTTACTCACAGCACTGATATCGCTATTGAATGGGTTGACTCAGAAAAAATAGGAGATCAACCAGGGAAATATTTGAAGGATGTTGATGGAATATTAGTTCCAGGTGGATTTGATTCCAGAGGAGTTGAAGGAAAGATCGAGGCTGTAAGATATGCGAGGGAAAATAAAATCCCATTCTTTGGAATCTGTTTAGGAATGCAATGTGCAGTAATTGAATTAGCCCGTAATGTTTGTGGTTTGGAAGGAGCAAATAGTTCGGAATTTGGTGAAACACCCCACCCAGTAATTGATCTTGAACGTGGACAAAAAAATGTTACTGAAAAGGGCGGAACAATGAGATTAGGTTTATATCCATGTGCTCTAAAAGAAGGTACCAAGAGTTACCAAGCTTATCAAACCGATCTCATTCAAGAACGACACAGGCATCGTTATGAATTTAATAATGCTTATAAAGATATTCTTGTCCAAAATGGTTTAATAATTAGCGGGCATTCGCCAGATGAACATTATGTGGAAATCATAGAGCTAAAGGATCATCCGTGGTTTGTTGCATCACAATTCCACCCAGAATTTAAGTCCCGACCAAATAATCCGCATCCGTTATTCGAAGATTTTATCGCAGCAGCACTCGAACGGAAAAGGGTTGGTGCTGTTAAGAATGGAAGTATTAGTGTGTAATCAGTAAATAGTTAGGTGGTGATTGATTTGCTTAAGATGAAAGTAAAGGCTGTTGGAATCGAACAAGAATCAGGTGTTCCAATAGTGATCCTAACTGATGAAGCAGAAAAAGGAGTTCTTCCTTTGTTAATTGGATATTCCGAAGCTCGTTCTATTAGTATGGTTCTTGATAACGTTGAAGTTTCTCGTCCATTGACACATGATTTAGCAATCTCTTTCATTGAAATTCTCGGCGGGAAAGTGAAACGAATTGAAATAACAGATTTGATTGATGACACGTACTACGCAAAGATCTATATAGAAGCAGATGGCAAAGTTCATGAAGTAGATGCCAGACCAAGCGATGCAATTGCTTTAGCTTTGCGGTTGAATGTAGATATTTTCGCTGATGAGAAAGTTTTGAATACATCGATTAAGACTGAGATGTTGGTTGATAAAGAGATGGAGGATTTTCGTAAATTCCTTGATGAGGTAAGCCCAGAAGACTTTAAGAAGTACTACTAGCATAATTTGAATATCTTTCCAGAAAATGAGCATACTCTTTGATGAAAGAGTATGCTCATTTTGGAAAGGGGAACCGCCAATGTTAAAGAATTCGGCACTACTATCTTTCCTCCTAATAATTTTAGTCTTCTCTCAATTTGTATGTGCGAAATCTGTGACTTTTCTTCATGTAGAGATAATCGATATTGACTTAGAAAATTTAAAAATTAAAGTAACAACTAAGGATAGTATACTTGATTTACAGGTTGCTTCGGATGCATTGATTTTAAGGGGAGAGCAACAAGTAACGCTGGCTTCAGCCAGACCGATTGCTGAGGGTATTTATCAAGATGCGCTTGTTTACATAAACCAAGACGGAGTAGTGACTATTCTACATATCAATTTTAAATGTGAAGAAAGAAAAAGTAAAAATGGAACTGAACTAGTTTTTAGCGACATATTTGGGAAGGAAAAAAAGATAATTCCCCTTTAATGTGTACAAGGAATCGCCTCATTTCTGCCGAACTATAGATTTAGGAAGAAATGGAGGAATGGTAGTGGTTTTCGAAGGAGAAAGAGTTATGGCGCTGTATTGTCCAGCTTGCGAATCAATACAGTACCATACCTTTTCAATTTTTAAAGTCTCCAGTGAGCCAATGGCTGTTCACTGTGACTGCGGTTTGTTTAATGGACATGTTGCTCGTAAAGGACGCAATTACGAAGTAAGTTTACTTTCACCGACAGGAGAAAGATTAAGGCTGCTTTTTTCTTTTCGCGAATTTTGTGTTACTCCAATACTCACACTTTACTCACCTCTAGACGGAGAAGAAATCGGATTCCTAGGTTTAAGAGAACTTGTCGATGAGCAGGTAGAATACCTAAACGATGACTTTGATTCCGTTACCTTCCAAGAACCTTCAATAATGTCAAGGATCCTCGCACGCTTGCAAGAATTGGCTGGTTCTGGTAAAATTAACTGTAACTGTGAACAACCTTCGATCGCGATTGATCTTTATCCCGATAGGGTTGAATTGGTGTGTTCGCACTGTGGAAGTGCAATCCTAATGGGTGCTACAACGGTTAACGACATCGACATAATACATGATATAGACGAAATCCTGATGGAGCGTTCGTCATATCGCTATTTAGATGAGTGGCTCAAACCGTTTACATAAACAGAGCAAAGGTTGTATTAGTCACAAATCTATTAAAAGTCAAGGAGGGGCCCACTTGTTAGTATCAGGAAAAGAAATATTTCAAGAGGCGAAAAAAGGTAAATATGCAGTTGGTGCATTTAATCTAAATAATATGGAGATTTTGCAGTCAATTATTGAGGCTGCCGAAGCTGAGAAGTCACCTGTTATTATTCAAGCAAGTCAAGGTGGTTTAAAGTATGCAGGGATTGAATATGTTGCAGGAATGGCTAGAATTGCTGCAGAAAAGGCGTCGGTGCCAATTGCACTAAACATTGATCATGGAACGAGTTTTGAACAAATAGTTCAATGTGTGAGACATGGATTTACTGCGGTAATGATTGATGGTTCAAAACTTCCTTTTGAAGAAAATATCGCTCTCACCAAGAGAGTTACAGAAGTTGCTCATCCAAATGGAATTTCGGTTGAAGCAGAGCTTGGTAAAATCGGCGGTGTTGAAGACGATATCGTAGTTTCGGCAAGAGATGCAACTTTCACTGATCCAGATGAAGCAGCAGAATTTGCTGAAAGAACGAATTGTGATGCGCTTGCAGTGGCTATCGGAACGGCTCACGGAGTTTATCATGGTGAACCAAAACTCGATTTTGAACGACTAGAAGAAATCAGTAAGAAAACGGATGTTCCTCTAGTTCTTCATGGTGCTTCTGGAGTTCCTGATGAAGCAATTGGGCGCGCCATTCCCTACGGAATTGTAAAAATCAATATTGATACTGAGTTACGCATGGCTTTTGCGGATGCGGTTAAAAGGGTAGCAACAGAAAAACCTGACGAGATTGATCCAAGGAAAATTCTTGGACCAGCCAAGGAAGCAATGTTCGAAGTAGTGAGAAAGAAGATGCGACTCTTTGGTTCGTCAAATAAAGCTTAGACTGCTTTTAGTCTGAATGAGGTGTGTGTTGATTGAATATTGCGGAGCTAGAAGCAAAAACTAGTCAGGAATTGCAAGATATAGCTAGAGAACTTGGTGTAACTGGTTATACGAAAAAGCGGAAAAAAGATTTGATCATAGAAATTCTTAGAGCCGTAACAGAACAAGAAGGGTTACTATTTATTAGTGGAATTCTTGAGATCATGCCAGATGGGTTTGGTTTTTTGCGGATTGAAAACTATGCTTCAGGCTCAGAAGATGTTTATGTTTCGCAGTCTCAGATTCGGCGTTTCTCAATGCGAACTGGAGATGAGGTTCTCGGTCAGGTACGTAAACCAAAAGATGGAGAACGATATTATGCTTTATTGCGTGTAATTGCGATAAATCTGCTTGACCCAGAGTTGGCTTTAAAAAGGCCGAATTTCGACGAGCTTACTCCAATTTATCCAAATGAAAGATTGAGATTGGAGACGTCCCCATCGAACTATACCTCGCGTTTAATAGACATTATGTCTCCTTTAGGATTCGGTCAGAGAGGTATGGTTGTGGCTCCGCCAAAAGCGGGAAAGACTACGATTTTAAAAGAAATTGCAAATTCGATTGCAACCAACCATCCCGATACTGAACTTATTGTATTACTTATCGATGAACGACCCGAAGAAGTTACCGATATGCAACGATCGGTTGTTGGCGAAGTAATTAGCTCGACTTTTGATTTGCCCCCCGAAAACCATGTTCGAGTTGCGGATATTGTATTGGAACGAGCTAAAAGATTGGTTGAATCTAAGAAGGATGTTGTGATTCTTCTTGACAGTATAACTAGATTAGCGAGAGCACATAATCTTGTAGTTCCCCCGAGCGGACGAACTCTCTCGGGTGGTGTTGATCCAGCAGCGTTGCATCGACCTAAGAGGTTTTTTGGGGCCGCCAGAAAACTCGAAGGTCACGGTAGCTTGACGATAATTGCAACTGCATTAGTCGAAACTGGTAGTAGGATGGATGATGTAATTTACGAAGAGTTCAAAGGAACTGGCAATATGGAGCTTCATCTAGATAGAAAGCTAGCCGAACGCCGAATATATCCTGCAATAGATTTGTATCGGACGGGCACTCGGAAGGAAGAATTACTTTTTGCCGACGAAGAATTGGATGCTTCGTGGATCATTCGTAAACTCATTGGTTCGATGGGACCAACTGAGACATTAGAACTTCTTCTTGAACGTATTGCCAATACCAAATCTAATGCCGAATTAATTGAGTTGATTACTAAATCTAGTTTTGCAGAAAATGTAAAAAATCGATAAAGGGTATTACACTATAGCTGTCGAATGAGATAAGGAATGCTTAAAATGGCCTTTCAATTGGAGCTCAGACAGTGTCTCGTTAGAGGAGGATTGTAATGGTTGGCCGATACCGTTACCCGAGAACGCTAGTGATCGCCATTCTGATGTTCGTGCTTTGTGTGACGATCTCTAGTAAGCCCGATAACCGGTTCTTCATTGGCGGCGGTGATTGGGAAGATAATACTTTGCAGATGGCTCTAAATGAAGTTGGTTTAGAAGGAGCCAATGATATCTTTAAAACTGAAGAATTGCAGATTGAGCCTAGAAGCCTCTCAACCATTGCGGCCGAAGTTTCTGTCGAGCATGAAAAGATAGAGGATTCAAATGAGCTTTCTACAGCTGAGACTACTGAATCTAGCTTAGTCAATGAAGCAGAAGATAGTAAAGGAAGTGGCTCAGGAGAGAATAAGAAGGAAGAGAAGGACCAGGGTCCGATTCTTATCCATCGGGTTCAACGTGGTGAAACTCTCTGGGATATAGCACGTTCTTATGGAGTGACTATCGAATCAATTATTTCCGCCAATAATATTGTCAACCAAAATCGAATTCAAGTTGGCCAGGAACTAAAGATCCTCTCGGTAAAAGGCGTATTACACGAAGTTGCTGTTGGTGAGAGTTTATGGGAAATATCAGAACGATATGGTGTCTCGTTAAAAGAAATTGTAAAGGTTAACGAAATTACCAACCCATCCACCATTCAGCCAAAAACTCAAATCGTAATCCCTGGAGCAACTCAGGTAAAATTACGGGACGCTTTAGTGGTCAACGGGCAACTGCAACGAGCTTTCAGCTGGCCTTTGCAAGGTAGGATTTCCTCGCCATTTGGTCCTCGCTGGGGAAGGATGCATAAAGGTTTAGACATTGCGGTTCCTATTGGTACCCAGGTTAAAGCTGCAGCTGATGGTAAAGTCAAATTTAGTGGGTGGAATGGTAGTTACGGAAATCTTGTAATCATCGATCACGGAAATGGTGTCGAAACCAGGTATGCCCACCTTGATCGTTTGGTTGCTCAAGTAGGGCAAAAAGTTTCGCGGGGACAAGTTGTGGCATACAGTGGAAATACAGGTGTTTCTACTGGACCGCACCTACATTTTGAGATTCGGTTGAATGGCGAAGCTTATGATCCTCAAAAATATTTGCGTTGATTTTTAAATAAAAAATGTGTTATAATGTTTACTGTTTGAACTGGAGTCTGAGAGTGAGGTGAAAATGATGAAGGAAGGAATTCATCCAAAATATGTAGATGCTAAAGTTTCTTGCGTTTGCGGCGAAACTTTTGAGACTAGATCGACAAAGGAAGAAATTAGGGTAGAAGTCTGTTCGAAATGTCACCCATTCTACACAGGCCAGAGACAGCAGGTTGCTAGTTCTGGCGGACGGATCGAGCGCTTTATGAAGCGATATGGTCAAAAAGCAGAAGCGAATTAAAAGATACTAAAATGGTCTTAATAAGGCAGGGGAGCTACCCTGCTTTTTTATATTTTTGATGCAATACGAGGTGGTAGAATGATAATACTTGCTCCGATGGCAGGAATTACAGATATACCATTTAGAAAAATCGCCAAAAGTTTCGATTGCGATTTTGTGATCAGTGAAATGGTAAGCGCCAAAGGGATAGTGTACCAGAGTACCAGAACCAAGGAACTTTTAGAAATTGAAAAATCTGAACGTCCAGTAGCTATTCAGCTCTTTGGATGTGAGCCTGAGATTATGGCAGAAGCAGCCCGATTTATCGAAGAAACCGTTAACCCAGACATGATCGATATCAATATGGGTTGCCCTACCCCAAAAATTGTGAAGAACGGTGACGGCTCAGCTTTGTTAAAAGAACCCGAAAAGGCTGAGAAAGTTGCTGCCGCGGTAGTTAACGCAGTCAGAATTCCCGTTACCGTAAAGACTAGGTTAGGTTGGGACGCTGATAATATTAACATTCTCGACATTGCCCAAAGATTGGAAAGTGTTGGCGTTCATTGGATAACTTTGCATGCACGTACCAGGGATCAATTCTATTCTGGAACAGCAGATTGGCGATGGATAAAGAAACTGAAGGAAACGATAAAAATTCCTGTGGTTGGAAACGGCGATATTTTCTCTCCTGAAGATGCAAAAAGAATGATTGAGGAAACTAATTGTGATCATATTATGGTTGGTCGGGGAGCGCTAGGTAATCCATGGATTTTCACTGGGATTAAGAGATACCTCGAAACTGGAACTTTGCCAGAACCACCTTCAAATTCGGCTCGAATTGAAATGGCGAAGAAACATTTAAGAATGAAAGTTGAACTTAATGGTGAGGTCACAGGTGTAAAAGAAATGCGCCCGCATTTGGGCTGGTATTTGAAAGGAATGAAAAATTCGGCCTCAATTAGAGCGAAGATTAATCAAATTACTTCTTATGATGAAGTAGTAGCACTTTTGGATAGTTTGTTGGTGTGATCAAAGTATTGCTTAGAGGGTTTTGTTTTGTTAGAATTGAACTAGAAAGTGAACACAGAATTGTGCACATCCAAGGAGGAGTTCAATGGATTTTTATCGAGTTGGCGATAAGCTGATCAGCGAGGAAAAGCTGTATCGCACCATCGAGAAGATTTTAACTCTGCGTGCATCTGGGCTATCTCAAGTTGAAGTAGCGCAGAAGATTGGTTGCGACCGAACCTTTATTTCCAGGCTAGAAACTTTAGCACAAGTGCGTAAAGGTGGAAGTGTTGGAATTATCGGCTTCCCGTTAAAAAACACTAAGGAGATCGAGGAATACGCACAGAAGGTTGGGGTGGATTTCACTTTCTTAATGACCGACAAGGAGCGCTGGGAATACATCCAAACTCGATCAGGACTAGAACTCTTAAATGATGTGATGGGGCTAATTACGAAACTTCAAGATTTTGACACCGTAATTATGATCGGCTCTGATATGCGCATTAAGTTAGCAGAAGCATTACTGGGAGAAAAAGCTGTTGGAATTAAAATCGGCGAATCCCCAATTGAAGAGGATATCGAATTGCCTGTTAGTGAACTGGAGAGGATCATCACCGCCATAAAGGGGAATTAATATGAAAAAGGTTGTAAGTGTAAGTATTGGCTCGTCTAAGCGAAATGCCGCAAGTCAAGTGGAATTACTAGGCCAACAGATTACTATCGAAAGAATAGGAACCGATGGTGATATCGGCAAGGCGATCGAGATAATCAAAGAACTTGATGGTAAAGTAGATGCGTTTGGAATGGGAGGAATTGACCTTTACATCGGTTCAATGAAACGCCGATACATGATCCGGGAAGCCAAAAAAATTGCGGCAGCAGCTTCGAAAACACCAATGGTAGATGGGTCTGGTCTAAAAAACACCCTTGAACGAAGAGTAATCAAACAATTGGTAGAGAAGGACCCGACCTTTTTTACTGGAAAGAATGTTTTGTTGGTTTGTGCTATGGATAGATTTGGTATGGCAGAGTCACTTGCGGAATTAGATTGTGGCATCATATTCGGGGATTTCATTTTTGCTTTGGGAATCTCGTTACCCATTAGAAATCTAAAGGCTCTTGATCGACTAGTAAGAGTTTTTGCACCGCTAGCGGTTCAGTTACCAATTAGCTTTTTGTATCCAACTGGCAAGGAACAAGAGAAAGAAAAACCAAATCCGAAATACTTTAAATTCTATGAGTGGGCAGATGTAATCGCTGGTGATTTTCATATGATTAAAAAACATATGCCACAAGATATGAGTGGTAAAGTTATTATCACCAATACCGTCACAGCAAATGATGTTGAGCAGCTTAAAGCTAGAGGAGTTAGTAAGCTGGTTACTACAACCCCAAATATCCATGGCCGATCGTTTGGAACCAATGTTATGGAAGCTTTGATTGTAGCTTTGTTAGGTAAGAAAGCTGGTGAAGTTACTCCAGAGGACTACCTTGAAATGTTAGATAAACTGGGATTTGAACCCAGAATAGAAGGATTTGCTCCTAATATAGGATGAGGCAAGAGGTGTCAATTCTTGACATCTCTTTTTTGGTTCTTTATAATGTATACGATACTTTTGAGGCCAGGGATGTGGAAAAAATTTCAATAGTATAGATTCACAATTTCCCAGACATATTAATACAATCGATCATGGAAATATTGGAATTGATATATATCAATGTTATGGCTCAAGATAATCGTAAAGAAAAATTGAGCGTGGGAATAGGGGAGTTGGTTAATGAAGCCAGAGAAGGAAGTTCTATTAACACTAGAGGGACTACAAAGGCTCGAGAAAGAACTAGAACTTCTTAAAACTGTTAAGAGGCATGAGATAGCACAACGTATTAAGGAAGCTTTAGAGTTTGGAGACATCAGTGAGAATTCGGAATATGACGATGCCAAAAACGAGCAGGCTTTCATTGAAGGACGCATTGCAACCTTAGAAAAAACACTGAGAAATGCTAAAATTATCGAAGATGATGGCGATGATTCTGATGTTGTAACGGTCGGAAAAAAAGTTGAGCTAAAAGATTTAGAAACAGGAGAGATCACCGAATATAGAGTTGTAGGTTCTGCAGAAGCTGATCCTAGTAGAGCTTTAATATCTCACGAATCCCCTGTTGGTCAAGCTATTCTTAACAAGAATGTCGGCGAGATAGTCGATGTAGAAGTTCTTGATAATGTTTTACGATATGAAATATTAAAAGTTAGCAGATAATGCGGAGGGATCGAAGTGACTGATGATTTCAATGGTGGTGAACAAAATCTTGAGCTTGAGTTAAACGAATTAATGGCTGTTAGGCGCGAAAAGTTAAAAGAGCTTCAAGATCTAGGTATCGAACCCTACGGCCAAAGATTTGAAAGAACTCATTATTCACAGGATATTATTAATAACTTTGAGGAATTAGATGGTTCAGACGTAGTAGTAGCTGGTAGATTAATGTCTTTTAGGACTCATGGGAAAGCTAGTTTTGCTGATTTAATGGACTCATCAGGGCGAATTCAATTATACGTTCGAGTAAACCAAATTGGCGAGGAATTATACAATCTATTCCAAAAACTTGATATTGGGGATCTGGTAGGTGTTACAGGCCGTGTCTTTAAAACAAAACGCGGTGAGATCAGTGTCGAAGTGATGGATTTTCAACTTATGGCCAAGTCGCTTAGACCTCTCCCTGAAAAATGGCATGGACTCAAGGACGTTGAATTACGATATCGACAAAGATATGTCGATTTAATTGTGAATCCTGATGTAAGACGAGTCTTTCAGATTAGGAGTCAAATTATTCAAGCCCTTCGTGAATTTCTCATAGATAGAGGATTTCTTGAAGTTGAAACCCCAATGCTTAATGTTATCGCAGGGGGGGCGGTCGCTAGACCGTTTATTACTCATCATAATGCTCTCGATATGGATCTTTATTTAAGAATAGCACCCGAACTGTATCTAAAAAGACTGCTAGTGGGTGGATTTGAAAGAGTTTTCGAAATAGGTAAAAATTTCCGTAATGAAGGTATCTCTACTAAACACAATCCAGAATTCACCGCTGTTGAGATTTACGAAGCATACGCCGATATGCACGATATGATGAAAATGACTGAGGATTTATTCTTCTTTATCGCTAACAAAGTACTCGGTACCGCTAAGGTAGAATTCCAAGGTCAAATAATTGATTTAACGCCGCCTTGGCCAAGAATACCTATGCTAGAAGCAATTAAAGAACATTCTGGCGTGGACTTAAATGGTGTGGATGATGCAGAGGCAAGAGGACTGGCAAAAGCAAGGGGAATAGAAGTGGATGAGAATACTTCTTATGGAAAGATCGTTGAAGAATTCTTTGATCGATATGTTGAACCAAAATTGATTCAACCAACATTTATCACGGAGCATCCCGTGGAAGTAAGTCCATTAGCTAAACGGAAGAAGGATAATCCGAAATTGACCGAAAGATTTGAACCATTTATGGTTACTTGGGAAATGGCTAATGGTTTCTCAGAATTGAATGATCCTATAGATCAAGCCCATCGCTTCCGTAAGCAGGTTGAGGAGCGTCAAAAAGGCGATGAGGAAGCACATATGATGGATGAAGATTATATTAGGGCATTGGAATATGGTATGCCTCCAGCTGCTGGTTTAGGTATTGGTATCGACAGATTAGTAATGTTGTTAACCAATTCTCCATCCATTAGGGATGTCTTGCTGTTTCCACATATGCGACCAAGGAGCTAGTACAAGAAAGTTCTTTGGACTACAAAAAACTAGAAGTCGCTTACATATTTTTGGTGTGAAACGGTAAAAATAAGAGATAAATCGAGAAAAAACTACTTTACTTTTGAATCTGGGAGGTTTGGTCCGATTTTAGGGAGAAATTACCTGTTGCCAATCCTACCAGGCCATGATATATTAATCACTGTCGCTACGGCAAAAGGGCTTCTAGCCTTGATGTCGAGCAGACATTTGGACATTGACAACCAAACAACAGAAGTGCGGAGTTTGTTTTTAGTTTAACGTTTGTTAGACTAAAGAATAAACAATGCTCTTAAGTCAAAAGTAAAATAAGAGCTAAGGAA
>JAAYFS010000029.1 GCA_012728115.1 Bacillota bacterium
GCCTTATATCTCATACGGCACGCTCCTTTATAGGTTTTGAATAGTAACTTCGTAATAATTATAAAAAACATAGACGTAGTAGTCAAATCCATTACTTGCTAACATTGGAGGCAGGAAACATTAATCATTAGTAGAAACTAAACTTGTTGCAAAAATTTGTTAAGGATAGCTTACACAGCTTTAATTTATAGAATGGGGGTATTTATGTGAAAAAAGTAACGGTGAAAACCTTGTTTCAGGAATCAGAGAATTGGATTAACAAAAAAATAAGAGTCTCAGGTTGGGTTAGAACGGTCAGAGATTCTAAAAGCTTCGGCTTTATTGAGATAAATGACGGCACGTTCTTTAAGAATCTTCAGATCGTGTTTGACGATTCGTTACCAAATTTCAAGGAAGTCGCTAAACTTGGAGTTGGTTCAGCGATAGTGGTTGATGGCGAACTTGTTGAAAGCCCAGGCGCAAAACAACCATTCGAGCTCAAAGCTACCGCTGTCGATATTCAAGGACCTGCAACAGACGATTACCCGCTCCAGAAAAAACGTCATTCGTTTGAGTTTCTACGTACCATCGCACACTTAAGACCACGTACCAATACATTCTCAGCTGTATTCCGCGTCCGGTCGCTTCTTGCTTTTGCGATTCATAAATTCTTTCAAGAAAGAGGATTTGTGTACGTAAATACACCGATCATAACCAGTTGCGATTGTGAAGGAGCGGGTGAGATGTTTAGAGTTTCGACTTTAGCTCTGAATAATCTACCTCGAACAAAAGAAGGAAATATCGATTTCGGTGAAGACTTCTTCGGTAAAGAGACCAATTTAACGGTGAGCGGACAACTCGCTTTAGAACCATTTTCCATGGCCTTTAAGGATGTATATACTTTTGGGCCAACATTTAGAGCAGAAAATTCTAACACAACGCGCCATGCCGCTGAATTTTGGATGTTAGAACCCGAAATGGCTTTCGCTGATCTAAATGACAATATGAATCTAGCCGAGGAAATGTTTAAGTACCTAATTAATTACTGTTTCGAACATGCCCCAGAGGAGATGGAGTTTTTTAATAGCTTCATTGATATAGGTTTGTTTGAACGCTTAAATAATGTTGTTAGTTCTGACTTCGCCCGAATAACTTATACTGAAGCGATCGAGCTTTTACAGAAAGAAAAGGTTGATTTTGAGTATCCAGTAGAATGGGGCAGAGATTTGCAGACAGAACACGAACGTTTTCTCACTGAGAAAATTTTTCGAAAACCCGTGTTCGTAACTAACTATCCTAAAGATATTAAAGCCTTCTACATGCGGATAAATGAAGATAATAAAACCGTTGCGGCGATGGATCTTTTGGTCCCAGGCGTTGGTGAAATTATTGGAGGAAGTCAACGCGAAGAAAGGCTAGATTACTTGATTAAGCGTATGGACGAATTACAACTTAATAAAGAAGAGTATTGGTGGTATTTAGATACTAGAAGATATGGAACAAACAAACATGCAGGTTTCGGTTTAGGATTCGAGCGAGCAATAATGTACCTGACAGGGATAACAAATATCCGCGACGTAATACCTTACCCTCGCACAGTAGGATCAATAGAGTTTTAGTAGTTTGGAAATACTGCCCTCTAAATTTATTGGAGGGCAGTTTTGCTAAAGGAAGAAACCAATATTTGTAGAAACCTAATGAGGGGTTTCTTTTTATATTTTGGTAGGAGGACATGTCATGGAAAATTTTGTACCAAATAACCTTACTAAGGCTATAGAAGTTGTCGATCTTACGAAGCATTATGGAGATGTTAAAGCGGTTGACGGAATATCTTTTTACATAAAAAAGGGTCAGGTATTTACGCTTTTAGGACCAAATGGGGCGGGAAAGACCACCACGGTAGAGATTCTCGAAGGCTTAAAAGAAGCGGACAGTGGCGAGATCTTCTTCTTAGGTAAATGTTGCAAAAAGATCGGACGCGAAGAAAAAGAAAAGATTGGTGTCTTACTTCAGGAAACAAATTTCATTGAGCGAGTTAAAGTAAAAGAAATGGTTTCGTTGTTTGCATCTTTTTATCGTAAATCTTTGCCAGTGATAGAGGTATTGGAAACCGTTGCGCTTACTGAAAAAGCGGATGCTTATGTAGAGACACTTAGTGGTGGTCAAAGACAACGCCTAGCTATCGGACTAGCCCTAGTAAATGATCCTGAGATTGTCTTTTTAGACGAGCCAACTACAGGGCTGGATCCTCAAGCAAGAAGAAATATTTGGGAACTGATCGAACGATTAAAAGACGAAGGGAAAACGATATTCCTAACAACGCATTATATGGAAGAAGCAGAGCGGTTATCGGATTATGTTTATATAATGGATCGTGGTAAAATTATTGCCCATGGAACTCCGAGGACGCTGATCAACAATACTGGAAAGGATAATGTCCTCGAATTTTCGCGCGGAAATCTTTCGGATGAACAATTAGAGGAGCTTAAGAAATACTCTTTTCGCATTGCGATAAATCACAATCAGATTTCGGTTTATGCTTCGGAGCTAACAAAATCGCTGAGTGGTTTACTGGAGTGGGCCAGATCCAATAGTTTTGAACTAAAGGACTTTGCCATTCGCCGCCCAAATTTAGAAGACGTATTTCTAACCCTTACAGGGAAGGGGTTGAGGGATTAATGAATGCGATATTGGCGGTGTTTCGTCAGTTTTTTCTGATCGAACTACGCGATAAGTTTTCACTTTTTTGGAACATGGTCTTTCCTTTAATCATACTCGTAATTCTGATTCAGGTTTTTGGTGGCATGACAGAAGTTGCCGAATCAGTAGTGTTAGATATTAGTATCGTCAATCAGACGAATACCGATTTATCGCATGAATCTACAGGTTTTTCACACGTGATTAGTAAGGTTGTTAGTGATATATCAGCGGAGGATGCTAGCTGGTTGCGCTTGCACCAAGCGGAAAAAGGGCAATCGCCCGAAGAGTTCTTAGCGCAAGAACTTAAGAATTTGGAGATGGGTAGAAGGCATGCGGTGATAGTAATACCGAATACGATCGATAAAGACGTTTACCAAAAGGTAATGTCGTATTATATGCCTCTAGCGCCGCAATCCGAACCAGGTGAACTGATCGTTTATTCGAATCCAGTAAATCAAATGTCAGCTATCGCTGAGGATATTATTACTCAAATCGTTTACGAGCTAAATATGCAAATGAATTTTGATGCAGAGTTAGCAGATCCAGCTAATACGGTAGAATTAAAGCGAAATTATGTTGAACCAGCTAATGGCGTAGGACGAACTTTTTCAATGGCAGATTACTTGGTTCCAGGAATTATGTTATTTGCATTCTTAGGAAGTGGCTTGGAATTAGTGGTTGAGAGATTAACATTAGCTCGGGAAAGAGGAGTATTACGCAGAATCTTTGCTACGCCATTACGGGCTATTCAGTATTGTACAGGTTTGATCCTACATATCGCTCTTTTTTCATTTGTTCAGGTAGTTTTAATCCACTATTTTGCAAGGTATGTTTTTGGAGTTGATATAGCTACCTTCACCCTTGTTCCTCTCTGTTATTTGGCATTCGCCTTACTTACATTCCTTTGCGTAGGTTTAGCGATAGTAGCACTTAGCAATACCGCAAATTCCGCCAATACGTTAAGTAACGCTTGTGTATATCCTTTTATGTTTTTAGGTGGTCTATATTTCCCAGTAACTGATATGCCTTTCCCAATAAATTTGCTTGTAGCACTTAATCCAGTAACTTACCTAATAAACGGACTTCGCGATAGTTTAGGCGTTTTTCCATCGCCTACATCAACAGTACTAAACATTATTGTGCCAGCCATATGGATCATAATCACACTTGGCTACGCGCTACGTAATCTTCGCTGGGAAGCAAAGGGGGGCGCTAGATAACATGATAAAACGCTACTTAGTCATAACAAAAACATTGATCGCTAGTTTCTTTAGGGATTGGCAGGATTTATTCTTCACAGTTGCGCTTCCTCTAGTATTCTTATTAATTTTCGGTTCCCTTTATAGTGGGATGGACGAGAATAGAATTACAAACGTCGCGGTCTATATTAATGGGGCTGAAACTTCGGAGGAATTGTGGCTGGTTTTGGATTCCACTCCAGCGATCAGCTCTTATCAAGTTAATTCTTTAGAGGAATTACAAGATGATGTCAAGATGTTTCGAGCTGGGCTAGGATTAACGTGGGACGGTGATTCCCTTGGGGTATATACAAATCCTGTTAGAATCCAGGACAATGCCTATTTCGAGCAGCTTGCCCAAGTAATCAAGGCTTCCTTAGACAAAAATCGAACGGGGATTGTTGAATTAGTGCGAACCAAACGTAATCATATCATGGGTGGGTCGCTTTTTAACCTCGACTTTATGTTTCCAGGGATAATCGCATTAGGGGTTCTATCCTCTGGTTTGTTTGCAATATCTTCTTCGTTCATGCATTATAAGGATAAAAAGATTCTTAAGCGATTAGCTGCGACTTCAGTAAGAAAAACGGAGTTTGTTGCGGGTTTACTTACCACAAGGCTTCTCACGAGTATAATCAGTACTGCATTAGTCTTAGCTTGTGGGGTATTCGTTTACGAAATAAATTTTCAGATAAACTGGGCTCTTTTTATTCCCTACGTGGTTGTAGCGACCATCTGTATGATGGGTCTAGGTTGTTTGGTAACTTTGATTGCTAAAACTGCTGAAAATGCGGTCCAGATATCTACCATTATGTTGACGATCATGGTTTTTTTCTCGGGAGTATATTTCCCTATTGATTTCCTTCCTGAACACCTGCAACGCATCGGCGCTATTTTGCCACTTAGTTATGTATCAAAAAGTTTCCGCTATACCATGGGAGTTGAGCTCATGGAACATAGCCGCTTCTTGATTGAAAATACTTTATTATTTATTACCTCGCTTATTCTGATTGTATTTGTCACAGTCAAAAGGCGGTGGACCGAAAAAGGCTAGTCAATTTTGACTAGCCTTTTTCCGAGAAAATTAGTTCCCAAGTTCCACTATTGATCTTAGAGCTGGTAGTTAACAGTATTCGATACAATTTATTTCCCCAGATCGGGGTTAGACGCTCGTCAGAAATCAGCAGAGTTTCAATTCTAGGTGATAAGATTTCTTCTTGATATTCCATCGATAAGACAACTTGATCGGAAGTTTTGAAAAGCATTTTGCCTGGTAAAGAGAGCTCTACTGAGCAAGGAGTCATCAAACTTAGACAGATTTCCACTGGCTCGCCAGTAAGTTGGAAGGAATCAAGGATTTTTATATATGGCTCTTTTGATCGTTCAAAGAAAAATCGGCGGTGCCAGTACACTATTTGTGCTTCGGCAGGATAAGCCTTAGAAATATCTAAAGAGAAATCTACGATATCGGGATTAACCTGATAGATAACATCGTTAGCGCAAAAGGTTCTGCCAGCACATTGTTGATAAGTATTAATTGTAGGTAGATTATGGTATGAAGATTGCATCGTCCAGATTTCATATCTTCTACTACTAAAGGTTTTCGCTGTATAAGACTCTACCCCGACATCAATAATAGCTGGCAGCCCATTTGAAAAAATTACAAAATTCCCAACATCATTATGATTATGTTGTTCAGCGTTATGACCACCTTTAGCTGCTAGGGTTAGTCCAGAACCGTTTTCATGCTGGCGAGCTACCATAACCTGAATTCCATCGAGCCAGGAATCACGTTCATACACCGCTTCTCCTTCAGGATTAGGTGAAAGTAGATCGGGGGCACAAAACAGGGCGGAGAGGATCCTAAAAAGCGAAAAATGTTGATCCGCTAATCTTCTTTCTTTTAATAAACCTCGAAATGCTCTCTTGCCTAGATTCATGAGCTTTGGATCCGATATTCTCCTACCATAGCTATATGTAACTGCGGGATCAGGCCATCCTTTGGCATCTCCATCAGCGAAATTTACGAAATAGTTTTCAAAAATATTTACCCGATAGATGTATCTACCGATATTCTTGATAAGTTCTTCGTTATAAATATCGACCGCACCGTCAGTTGAGAGAATAAGAAGTTCAAGACAGTCAAAGAGGGACCCAGCTGCACGATTCCAGTAACTTGGTCCTTCGTCACAACCACCATCAGCAAAATACCCGTCTAGAAATATATCTAGACTATTCATTATTTTTTCAATGCCAGCGAGCTTTTTTTCCTTCGATTCTTCGATCAAGAGAAAGGCTGTCAGGCAATTGGAGTTGATCCACGGATTCCAATTACCGACTGAACTACCTGGCTGGATATTAAATCCCATCCAAAAATAATTTTCAGTTAGATAAGGATTAATCAAGCGCTGTTTAATCTCGTGCTGGATCCTAGCGGTGATGATAGGGGTTATCTTGTCAAATTCTGAACCCAAAAGAAAATGGATCCAGGAAAGCAGAGAACCCGTTTCCGCCGCAAAGAGATCAATAATCTTTCGATTGATATCGGGAAGAATTAGACCATAGTTGTGTGCGGGTAGCACCCAACTTGATTCTTCGCAGACCAACCAAACTCCGTTGATAATATCATCAAGAAATCTTCCTTTACCTTCGATGCATTCAGCCAGAACTAAAGAACCAAGAACTGTTCGGCGTAAGAAATAGATTGCTTCAAAACGGGTACGATTTCCATCACGAAAAAAGTCCATGTAGCGCGTTGGGGGCAAAGTGCCCCAACTATAATTCAAATACATATTAGCTGCTTCAAGAATCGGTTTCGAAACCTCTTGTGGGATGGATCCCCATTTTTCGCGGTCTTGATATTTTGGGAAAGGATTATGAATTCGAAAATCAATTAATGAATCCTGTACAAGTTTTACCTTCTCTTTTAACATAGTAAACCCCCATTACCTGTGCTACCGAGGTTATTCTGCATAGTTAACTCTCTTCCTGCCGTTATTACAAGGTGTTAGTGGATTTTGAGCGAATTAAAAATAAATTGGGATACATAATGATTGTACGAAATAGGAGGAAGTATTAATGACTGAATCGATGATCAGGGCAATAGGTTTAACTAAGACATTTGTAAATGGTCCAGTCGAAACCAAAGTATTAAAAGGGATTGATCTAGAAATCCAAAGAGGTGAATTTGTTGCAATTGTCGGTCCCTCTGGCAGTGGGAAAAGTACTCTGATCGGATTACTAGCTGGATTAGATTCAGTTACATCAGGGCAGATCTTCTTATCAGGGATCGATATTTCGAATCTGGATGAGAATAAGTTAACCAAGATAAGAGGAGAACTAATAGGATACATCTTTCAAACATTTAACTTAATCAATACTATGACCGCTATCGAGAATGTTGAGGTTCCGTTGATTCTAAATGGAAAGACCTCTGGTTCTAGAAAAAGAGCACGGGAGTTACTGGAGGCGGTAGGTTTAGAGGATAGACTTCATTATTTGCCTGGCCAATTGTCTGGTGGACAACAACAAAGAGTTGCAGTAGCCCGAGCATTAGCTTGCGATCCACCGATTATTATTGCCGATGAGCCCACAGGCAATTTAGACAGTGCTGCAGGTGAACAAGTAATGAATCTTTTGGAAAAAACCGTCAGAGAGACTGAAAAAACCTTGATCGTAGTCACCCATGATCTTGAACATGCTAAAAGAGCGGATAGAGTATTAAAAATTAAGGATGGCAAGATCGAGATGGAGGTGAGTGACGGTGCAGTTTTTTAAGTTTGTCTGGCAAAGAGCGATTCGCGAAATAATGCTCGCAAAACAACGCTCTTTTCTAGTTATTATGTGCATCGCGGTAGGCATCTCTTCGATCGCAGCGATTCAGTTTTATTCGTCTTCGATTGAGAACTACTTCCAAAAGAATATCAAGGAAATTGCTGGTGGGGATATTGTAATTTCAGCGAGGACAGATCTTACTGACGACCAGGTGGCCTTTTTGGAGGCTGGTGTCAAAAATAGTAAGTTTGAGTGGACCTATGTTCAACAGGAGCAATCAGTTGTTTTTAATGAGGAGGATTACTTAAAAAGTGCGATTGTAAACATTACAAAAGTAGATCTTAAAAAGTATCCTCTATACGGTGAAAAATTGGATATTAATGTTGGAGAAGTCCTAATCGATCCAACAACGATGGAGAACATGGGTTTGGAAGTCGGTGATTACGTCAGGCATGGTAATGAAAGATTGGTAGTTGGCGGAGTACATGAGACAAGTTCTGGTCTTTTTGCTAATAGTCTTTTTGGTACTATGGTTCTTCCATATGATGCTTTACCTCAGACAATTTCCCAAGGAACTATCCTAGTGAAAGTATTTGACCAAGAACAGTTAGATAGTTTGGCTAATCAATTTAGAAGCTTCATCCCTTCCGAGGCTCCTGGTGAAGAAAGGGGACAAGGAAGAAGTTTTTCGGTGCGTACTTATCTTGAAACTAGTGAACAAATCAGCGAGATGGCGAATCAAGTTGAAAATTTTCTTTTGATAGCTGGCTTAACATCTTTAGTGCTAGGCGGCTTAGGTGTTTATAGCTCTGTTAGTATGATGATCAAACAAAAAATGAACGATATCGCTGTAATGAAGTGCTATGGAGGTAAAGGCTGGCAGATTATCCTAATATTTGTAGTACAAGTGATGGTTTTAACTGCAATCGGAATCGCATTAGGTATCGCGGCTGGTATCTGCCTATTTAGATTTGTTCCTAATGTGATTAAAGAATTAATCGATATTGCACCAGAGTTTTACTTAGACTGGGCTGTGATTGGACGAGTAACTATACTGGGTTTTCTAATTGCAGGTCTATTTTCATTCTTACCAGTTATTGATACTCTTAAGATCAAACCTTTGTTAGTGTATCGGTTAGAAAATATCGATGCTATGTCTCGCAGAAAAAGTTTCGGTACACTCACCCTTGCAGTCGTAGCTCTTCCGCTAATTTTTGGCAGTGTGATCTCTTTAATGGTGGATTCTTGGACAGTAGGACTAGGTTTTACAATAGGATTGCTGGTGCTTATTGCACTTCTTTATATCCCTGCTCGATTACTTATTGCTTTTATTTGTCGGATACCAATCAGACGCTCAGTGGCGCTTCGATTGGGTTTGGGAAATATTCGTCATCAGGCAAACAGAACCGCTTCAGCTGTTATTTCTATTGGTATCGGTCTAGGGGCGATTCTGCTAATTACACTATTTCAAAACAATGTGATCGGAATCTTGGAAAACACTCTGAATGACGCGGCAACATATAACATAATAGTTGCTGGTCTTAGTCCAGTGGAACTAAAAGAGATGGAAAGAACACTCAACGAACGCGAAGACGTTGATAAAGTGCTTCCCATTCCGATGGTGAGCGGTAGTGTTCTAGCAATCAATGGGACTCCGCTTAATGAACTTGGGATTTCTCTGCGCGGAACTCAAATGTTAATGAGGATGTCCATCCCTGGGCTCGAGCCGAATGATGATTTTCTGATTACTCCTGTTATCGATGGGCAGTGGTTATCATCTGAGGGGAATTTTGGAGATATCGTAATTCACGCTGATTTTGCGGAATTAACTTCATTAAAAGTAGGCGATGTTCTCACTTTCATTACTGGAGGGCAAGAACAAGACTTAACAGTTATTGGGATAATGCAAGAAGAAGAGCGGGGGGTTGTTTTTGGACTTTCCAGTTCGGTTGCTATGAGGCGTTCGGATGTGGAGGTAATGGGTATCGATGATAATTCGATGGGGACGGTTCTTATTAGGACTGCGCTAGGCTATCCTAGTTCAGCAGTAACGGCAGATTTGCGGGCATACTTTCCGCAGATGGCCAATATGATCCTTGATATAGGGCAAATATTCGAGTTAGTCTACAAGATCTTTACTACCTCCACCAAGTTTGTTAAATTCCTAGGATTATTCTCGGTCTTTGCGGGAGGAATAATACTTTCGGGAATTATCGTTCTTACAAAGTACCAAAGACGAAAAGACATCGCTATTATTCGATGTCTTGGAGGAGAAACTAAGACAGTACTTGGTGCTAACTGGTTCGAATATGCGATGATCGGTTTGATATCAGGAGTACTAGGTATTGTTTCAGCAAATCTTATCGTAAAAGTGATAATGAACCTTCTCCTCCAAGAACAATTTCAAGTTGAGCTGGTACTTAATGGTCTCTTCTTACTAGCAGCAATTGCATTTACGTCGATCGTTGGCATGATTTCGATAGCCGATGTCTTAGGGGAAAAACCGCTTTCCGTTCTAAAATATGATTAAGTATTCACTGACGGGCTAGTTACTTTTTTCATAGTAATAGCGCATTAGGTAGATAAAAGGTGTGTCTAAGATGGAGATAATCCACTTTACGACTAACTGTCCGATCATTACCCCAATGACATTTTCTAAAGGCATCAAACCAATAAAAGCGATCGAACAAAAAAGAATGGTATCCATTAACTGGCTAGTTAACGTGGAAAGAGTATTGCGTAGCCATAAATGTTTTCCTTTTGTATAAAGTCGGATTTGATGATAAAAGTAAACATCCCAGTTTTGGCTAACAAGGAAAGAAATAAGGGAAGCCAACACAATTCGCCAGGTCGAACCAAGCACGGTTGCTAGGGCCTCCTGGCCTTCCCAAAATGGTGCTGGGGTCCACGCTATGGTTACATATACGCCAAATACTAAAATGATTGAAGAAGCAAATCCAGCAATAACCGATTTTTGTGCTTCTTTAACACCATAAAATTCATTGATCGCATCGGTGATCAAAAAAGAAATACCATATACTATTACACCCGCTGGAACAGTTGTTGGTCCGAACAAAACGATTTTATTAGCAAAAATATTAGCCATTACGACCAAAGCGGAATAGATCGCAATCAAAAAAGAAACGCCGTGTTTCTTCCCTATAATCACTGCAGCACTAGTTAAAGTTAAAGATCCGATAATCCAAAAAAGGACAAGTAGCATTAGTATCACTCCATCGTTTTAGTATATCCAGCAAAAATCGCCATTACCACTATATAATAGAACGAAGAAAAAATCCATGCATATTTCTTGATGCCAAAGCGTTACATTAATATATTGATTGGCAAAGATTTGGAGTAGTATGAGGGCTTATTAAACTAGTAATAACTTTAGAGTGCTAATATAGCGTTAGAAAGGAAGGTATTAAATGAAAAAAAGAAGGTATCTTTTGCTTGGGTTAGTCATTTTATTGAGTTTAGCAATTTCAAACTTGGTTTCGGCATCCGCTTTAACTCGAGAGTATGTGATTAAACAAGTTGGCAAATAGATCGGTTCGATTAGCATAGTTGTTTCGGAAATTAACGGGAACATTATCCTAGAATCACTTGCTAAGTATCCTAGCTTCAATGGAGAAGTCCTCGCCAAGTATACTTTCCCAAACGAGGATTTCCCACGTTATCCATCCGAGGGTGCTTGGTTAGCTAGTGAAGTAGTTACCGAACGTAGCGATCTTAGGGGCGTCGGGTTATTAGCGGGTGCTGGCTATCCTTATTTCGATACCATTAAGAGGCAACTCGATAATCAAACAAGGGAAGCTGTGGCTTTAGGTTTATTTGACGAAAGTTTGATTAAGCGAGTCGAAAACGCACTCGATGAAATGTATCAAGCGATTCTACGGGACGAAGATCTGAATCTATCTTCCTATCAATTACCAGTTAAAATCGAGCAATTACTCCTCAGTTTCTATTACCAAAGGGACTTAGCTCGGGAATGGCTATTAGCTGATCCTGCCAAGACTTTGAGCAAGGTTTCGGTGCCAGTCCTTATTATCCAGGGTACGGCTGATATTCAGGTTGAAGTAGATGATGCGTTGCTACTCGCAGCCGCTTTGCCTGAGGGACAACGCGAATTATTCATTTTTGACGATGTTGACCATATCCTTAAAAAAACGTACGGACAGCCACTTTCGTATGTAGATCCCGATCGTAGTGTGGAACCAGAGATCTTAGAAACAATCGCCGATTGGATTTTAAGAATGAGTGAGTGAATAATTTAATACTTAATAACGATATCGATGCCTTCCGTAAAACGGAGGGCATATTCTTTTGCGAATATACGTTTTATGTTCAGAAAAATATTCGTGTAGCGAAAGGATTATCTAACAAAAAGGTTAAATAATGGATAAGATCTTAATTCTTTGTTAGGAGGTAAGAAGTTGGGACAGGATCTTAAGTATTGGGATATGCCAGTTTATACGGGGAATAAATGGAGTTCTCCATACGAGTCAAGGACATGGACCTTAAAGGAGGAAATTCCAGGATACGGCACTCAATTTGAAGCTACATTCGTTGGAATGTCGGGATTTGATACACCGCATAGTCAGTCTTACGTGGTTTTTCTAAGACACGATGGAAAAAAAAGAGCTTTGCCATTAGCAAAGTTTTGTGTTGAGGATCAAGAGTATGCACTTAAATTGCAACAAGAAATTATCGAAGTGACGAAAAAAGCTCGGATTGGAAAAGAATTGGCTACATACAAAGCTAAAAGTGGCTTAGATACTAATTCGGCCGATGGAACAAACGCGAGAAAACCTGGTATCTATGGTAGAGGTGCCTGGAACGTTGTACCTAGTGAAGAAGAAGCGACTGTTGAAACCACCAAATATTTCCGCTTTATTGCAGGAAAAAAAGGTGATAGCAAGTGGTTTGATAAGGAATTTCGCGAAAAGACTAAGCAGTACTTTGATTGGATGTATGAGTTTATCGTTTATGAATTAGGGGCACCTGGACCGTTCTGTGACGAAGCCGAAAAGTATAAAATCGATGTGATGGTTCTTAATACTGGTTTGGGTGAAGGTTGGGCTTTCGGTGGTACCTCAATGTGGGTTACTGCTGATGTGTTGGAAATAGGATCGGGCTACATTCCTCATGAGTTTGCGCATGTGCTTCAGCATTACTCTGGAGGAATGCGCAATTGTGGTTGGGGATTCTTCGAACAACATTCGCAGTGGGTTTCTCACCAATATAATCTTGGTGAAGTAAATCATCTGCCAACCCATGCAAGCAAATGGAATTACCACCTATCCTCCAATATGAACATCTACATCGCCTATATCTTTATGCAATTCATGACAGAACAACCCGAAATCGGTCCTAATTATATGATCAGGTTGTTTTATGATTCAAAGCGTGAAAATGACGATAAAATCAGACGTGAGCATGGAAAAACGCTTGAGGATCCTTTCCAAGCGTGGATGCGGTTTGGAAAAGAAGATGGAGTTTTTGAAGATCCTGCCAAAGGATTTGGCGATATTATCGGAAAAATGGCTGCTCACAATGCGACATGGGACTATGTCTATGGATATACCTATAAACAAGCGGTTCCGCCAACGAGGTATAACCGTGTCATTCTTGAACCAGTAGTGGATCGACCAGGTTGGTATCGTTGTCCAGATGGTTTTGCACCACAACAATATGGTCATAATGTGATCGAGTTAGAATTAGCAGAAGATGCGGAAGAGATTAAACTAGATTTCCATGGAATTCAAGTGGATGATTCAGCTGATTGGCGAGCTACCTTAGTTGTGGTAGATAAAGAATGCAATGTTCGCTATAGCGAGATGATTAACAAGGGTGAGACCTCGATAAAGTTGACAGGGGATGAGGTTGAGGCTTATCTAACAGTTGCTGCTACACCTTCAACTTACAAACCAGTAAACACTAGAAAAGATGGTTTTAGAGCTATTATTAAATATCCTTACGAGGTTAAACTAACAGGAGCTGTTCCAGCCCAAGTTGTCCCAGATCGTATTGCTTTCGACCAAGTTGAAGGAAGTGCACATCCAAATGGTGGCGGTTTTGTGGCTAACTCCGCGATGGTTGAACCAAGTGTGTATGTTGGTAAGGATGCTTGTGTTCTTGGCGAAGCAAAGGTGAGCGGTAACGCTCGCATTGAAGATTTCGCTGTGGTCACTGACCACGCCGAAGTCTCAGGGTTTGCTGTAATTGGTGGAAATGCTTTGGTAAGGGACAAAGTAAAGGTAAGCGGAAATGCAGTCATTAGAAGTTCTGAGCTGAAAGGCGAATTAACGGTTACCGACTCCGCAAGAATTATTGATGGAATGCTGGTTGAAGGTAGTGGGTTGGTAAATGGAAGAGCAACTCTTAAAGGAAGAAGTTATGTATCTACTTCCACCAAAGATGTAAAAGCAACTATCACTGGAAACACCATCATCGGAATTAATGCCGAATGGAGACCAAGAAACGACAAACCAATCACCAGTGGAATTTTCACCGAGCATCCTCCTTGGAGAGATGAGGATCTAATATATGTTCCTGGTGGCCTGTACTTACACTACGATTTCAGTGATAAAAATCCATATGTCGTTAAAGATCGTGTTTATTATACCGACGGGGTAGTGAGAGGGAATCCAGAATACGTAGTAGATTGTGGAATATCTGCTATAAACTTAAATGGAAGAGATCAGTACGTTGTTCTAGAACGGGATGCAGCTGAATTCGATAAATTAACGGTTGAAGTAACATTTAAATGGTTAGGTGGAGAAGCAGATCAGCCAGTCTTCGACTTTGGTAGCGGTTCCGATAGAATGTATCTCACCCCATGCAACCAGGACGGAAAGCCAGAGTTTGCTGTTTTAGCAAATGGAGAAAGGGTCAGTGTAGCTGGTGAACAAGCTCTGCGTGTTGGAGAATGGGTAAGAATCAAAACGGTCTTTAATAGTGCAGTAATTAGTCTCGAACTTAAAGGTAAAGGAATTGGTAAGGCCCATAATAGTTGTATTAATCCTTTATCGCTCCGTCCAGTCGCTAACTACATCGGTAGAAATCAAGACGGTACTAAGTTCCTCAATGGTTTGATTAGCGAGTTTAAGATTTATGGTAAATAGTTAAGAAATAGCCCCTTTGATTAGGGGCTATTTTTGAACCTACCGTAATTTTGATTCTAATTGGGAGAGGATTTGGTTCAGCTGATCTAGCTGATGAGTAGCATTTTTCTCAGCATGGGCCAAATTCTGTAATTGACCAGCTGCTTGCCCTTCTCTTTGCGCCATTGCCTGGGCATTAAGAGTATCGTTTTGATTAAGTGCGAACTCGTTACCTGCTTCCATATCAGCTAGCTTGTTAGCACTCATTGAGTTTCGTTGTTCAGCTTGCTTTAATTGGTTTATGATGTTACGCGCTTGCTGAATTGATTGAAGTGCTTGTTGATTGTTTTGCATATTCTTAGGCAAAGAATTCCCTCCTTCGGTAGTTCAGAATTAGTATTACACCTAAAGGAGGGAATTAGCTTAGTATTCCCTGGGATAAAGCCAAATCAAGGAGCAACCTTCTCAGATTTTTGGATATATCCATGGAAGAAATACTCGCCAATTGCGATTAAAACGGCCAAAGCAGCTAATGTACCAAATGTACTCCGAAAGGCTGTTGTAGCAATATCAAAAAGATAAGCTATCAGTGCTGCGAGCACTCCATCACTAATGGAGGCAATTAGGTTACCTGCAGCTGGGAGAATCATTAAATCCCCAATCAAGTAATTTCCGACTGTTGCCAAAATCGCGTAAACAAGTACTAATGACCAAGAATTGCTATCAAAGAGGGCGAGTGTGAATAATGCGATAGCGAATGTCATTAGAAACTTCCAAATTAGGGCTTGCCCAGTAGCGCTCATTATGATCACCTCAGAAACTATTATTTCCTATCGTTCAAAGGATGATACGCTCGCGAACTAAAGGGCAAACCCGAAATAAGTAGGGCTATCTTAATGCCTAAAACTAAGCCTTTTACTAACGAAGAGCCTCGACGAGACTGTTCCCATTAAAACGCATCATATCGATATAGCTAGGAACTTCTTCGGTTAAAGTATCACTGTAAAGTACACTGATTTTGCCACTAACTTCTTTTGCTAACGCATTGGCATAACGATGACTACTAGAAATCTGCGGTTCGACAAAAATTACTTTGCGACTAAATTTCTTCATCATATCTGTAAGCTTAGCCATTTCCAAAGCAGTTGGTTCTCGATCGGGATTAGTTACTAAAAATCCCTCCACGCTCAATCCATACCGTTCCGCAAGATATCCGAATCCATCGTGGTACGTAATAATCCTGCGGTTTTCTTCAGGGATTGATTTAATTTGCGAGATAAGCCAATTATCAAGTTCTTGAAGTTGATTAAGGTATTCCTCAGCGTTCTTCTGGTAAACTCCCGCCCCATCAGGATCAATTTCGCTTAAAGCCCGCTCGATATTGCGAACATATTCCATCGCAAATTGCACATTGAGCCAAAAATGTGGGTCTCCTTCGTGATGAGAATGAGGATCATGAGAAGCTCCAGGACGAGCTTTTAGGCCTTCCGAAAGTACAATAATAGGAAGATCTGCTTGGGCTACATTTTCGATCAAACGTTCAAGCCACAGTTCAAATCCCAGACCATTGGAAAACAAAATATCGGCAGAAGCGACGTTTTTAGCATCTGCTGGGGTTGCTTCCCAGGTATGTGGATCCGCCCCAAGCGGTACGATAGAAACAACTTTCACTCGTTCTTTGCCAACCTGTTTCACCAGATCTGCTAGAATAGGAAAGGTTGCTACAGCACGAATTTCAGATGCACTAGCAATAGAAAAAGTACTTAAAAAGATCGAAAACGCTAAAACGAAAAGAGTCAGTCGTTTCTTTATGCAAAACATGTAATCACCTCTTAATCGATGCCTATAATCATCTACCTGCATTTTAATCCATCTAAATCCTCCTGTAAATAGTTGTCTAGTTTATTTGTATGGAAATCTTCGTATCTACAGAACCTAACAGTAAAACTAATAAAAAATAAAAATCCCTCTTGACAATGTTAATAATAATAGGTATTATTAAATTGAAATCAAAACAAAATTGGATTGATAACAGTTAAAAAAGGTGGAATGCTATGAAAGAGACCCATGTAACTATGGGAGATTCAGCAGCATTTCTCAGAGAAAGAGGAATAAAACCTTCATATACCAGGCGTCGGATTCTAGAGTGTATCGCTAACTGCGCCTCTCATCCGACAGTAGAAATGATTTTCCAAGAATTGCATGATGAACTTCCCACCCTTTCCAAAACAACTGTGTACAATGTTTTAAAGCTATTTGAGGAACATGACATAGTACAAAGTGTAGTAATGGATGATCAAGGTATTCGCTACGAGTTTAACACTGAATTTCATGGTCATATGAAATGTATTAAATGCAAGCAAGTATTCGACATTGATTTAGACGTTAAAGTCCTTGAATCAAAAGAACACGAGATTCTTACCACTAAGGTGGTTCTAACGGGAATCTGTTTCGATTGCCGTTTTACAAATAACAAATCTAAAACAAATTAGGGGGTATTTTGAATGGAAAACAGAATAGGTTTATCACAAGAAGGTACCAAGAAGGTTGCTGAGCATATGAACACTTATCTCGCAAATCTCCATGTATTGTATACTAAGCTTCACAACTACCATTGGAATGTTGTAGGACCAGAATTCTTTACACTCCATGCTAAACTAGAAGAACTGTATGATGGAGTAGCAGAGGAAATCGATGAAGTTGCTGAAAGAATTCTTATGATTGGTCATCGCCCTGACGCTTCCCTGGCAGATTATTTGAAAAAGGCGACCATCAAAGAGGAGGCAAGCGAACCAGTATCAGGACGGACAATCGTTGAAACACTGTTAGCCGATTATACTTCTCTAATTAAGGATTTGCGGAAAGCTATTGTTGATGCTCAAGAAATTGGTGATGAGGTTTCTGCGGATATGATGATCGGTGCACTCGCAAATCATGAAAAAACTGTCTGGATGCTAGATTCCTACTTAAAATAGCTAGATAATTTGAACCAGATTACTCTCATTCCTGTAGAGTAATCTGGTTCTTTGTTGTACCTTGCGTTACAATTCTAGATGTGGTAGGATTTAGGAAATGGATGTCCTTGTTGTAGTTGTGAACGGAGGAGTAGGAAAATGGAAAACGTATTTGATATTCTCAAAGAAAGAGGTTTTATTGAGCAAGCTACCCATGAGGATGAGATCAGAGAGTTATTAGGTAAAGAAAAGGTAACGTTCTATATCGGCTTTGATCCTACAGCCGATAGTCTTACCGTTGGTCATTTCTTAACCGTAATGGCTATGGCTCATATGCAGCGTGCAGGTCATCGGCCGATTGCTCTCGTTGGTGGCGGCACTGGAATGATCGGTGATCCAACTGACAAAACCGATATGCGAAAGCTGAACACCAAGGAAGTTGTGGAATACAACGCCGCTTGCATCAAGAAGCAACTTTCGAAGTTTATTGATTTCAGCGATGATAAGGCCTTAATGGTGGATAATTCCGAATGGCTAGCGAATCTAAACTATATTGATTTCTTACGCGAAATCGGTGTTCATTTCTCCGTAAACCGTATGTTGACAGCAGAGTGTTACAAATCCAGACTCGAAAGAGGTCTAACCTTCTTAGAGTTCAATTATATGATCATGCAATCATACGATTTTCTTGAGTTAAATAGGAGATATAATTGTGTCCTTCAGCTTGGTGGAAACGACCAATGGTCGAACATTATTGGCGGTGTAGAATTGATCAGAAGAGTTAGTTCGAAGCCAGCCTACGGTATGACCTTTACCCTTCTTACCACTGCTGATGGAAGGAAGATGGGTAAGACTGAAGCGGGTGCGGTGTGGCTAGATCCTAATAAAACTACCCCATACGAGTTTTATCAATACTGGCGAAATATAGAAGATGCTAGTGTGGAAAAATGTCTAGCATTGATGACTTTCTTATCGATGGACGAAGTGAGACGTCTAGGTTCTTTAGAAGGCGCCGAGATTAATCAAGCTAAGGAAGTCTTAGCTTATGAATTAACCAAGATTGTTCATGGTGCCCAAGCAGCCGATGAAGCCCAAGCTGCAGCTAGAGCGTTGTTTGCAGGTGGTAAAGACGAAGGAGCAATTCCAACGAGCGAGATTCCTAAAAATGATGTTCTCGCAGGAATGGATCTTATCTCTTTACTGCAAAGAATCGGTTTAATCTCTACCCGTTCAGAGGGGAGAAGGTTAATCCAACAGGGTGGTATTTATCTAAACGGGGAACAAGTAAAAGAGTTCGATTATCCCATCTCCGAAGAAGATTTTCAGGATGATGAACTGATGGTCCGAAAAGGAAAAAAGGTTTACCATCGTGTACAATTAGTTTAGAACCATAAAACTTCCAAAAATGCTTCCTGTCATAATGATAGGAAGCATTTTTGTTTTCGGCCTTAAACTAGCTTTGCTCCAGTTTAAAATTTCATAATTAATATTCGATTGCGAAATATTGTTACAGTACTTATTAAACAGAAATTGGGTAGGAAAAACTTAGAAAATATAGAAATAATACCCAAAAGGGGGGGAAACAGGACATAGTTATAGTGAGAAAACGATTTCTTGGGGGGGAAGGGATGCCTTACTATAGCTTTCGAGAAATTTGGACACCCTTAAGGTTATTTGGGGTCAGGGTGTTCAGAGAAGTAAGTGAAAGAACTATTTGGGTCAAGGTACGTGGTCGTAGACGTAGAAGGTTTTATAGAGGGCGCTAATTGGACGCCCTTTTTATTATGGAAAAATACAAGGCAGCAGCCATTCTCGACATACTTTAGAATATAGTGACCATATCTTGAAGAGTTGGAAATGAAGGTAATTATGTTATTAGATTAGAAGTCGTTCCGCGACTTTTGGACATGATTTATCTAGATTTGATTCTAGTGGTATCTTTACAAGGATCGGTAGGTTCTAGCGTAGACTTAGTGCCATTAGCGCATGTGGTATTGGTAATAGTGAGCGAGGGGAAGCAAGTTTTTTTAGGAACGACAATGCCTGGAAAAGAAGCTTTAATAAAAGCATGACTCAAACCCGTAAAACTAAAAACGAAAGAGGAGAATGTCTTCGTTAATAATAGAACGAAAATACAGAAAATATTGACAATAAATCATTTTAGTGGTATTATTTTAGTAAAAAAACAGTACAGGAGCGATGGAAGTTCAGAAAGTATTATTGCGTGAAACAACGTGATATCACCGATTGCGGTGCCGCATGCCTAGCAACGATATGCAAACAGCATGGATTGGGCTTATCGGTCGCGAAGATCAGGGAGATAGCGGGAACAGATAAACATGGGACAAACGCTTATGGACTGATCAAAGCTGCCGAGAAACTAGGTTTTACTGCAAAAGGGGTTCGAGGGGACCGGGATGCTTTATTTAGTAAATTCCCTTTACCTGCAATAGCCCACGTTATCGTTGATGGCTCGCTTTTTCATTATGTGGTTATTCATAAAATCGCAAAAAAGAAGATCGTGATCGCTGATCCTGCGAAAGGTATTGTAGCTCTTTCACCAGAGGATTTCCTTAAACAATGGACTGGAATACTGATTTTGCTAGTGCCTAATGCACAGTTTAAACGGGGCGACCAAACACAAGGAATGTTTCAGCGATTTTTTGGATTATTACTGCCACAACGAAACTTGATTGTCAGTATCTTTTTGGCCTCCTTAATGTACACTTTGCTTGGTATTCTAGGTGCGTTCTATTTCAAATTCTTAATGGATGAGATTCTCACCTATCAGTTATTTAAAACTCTGCATATGGTTTCAATCGGAATCATTTTACTGAATATTTTTAAAATCATTCTTGGAGCTTTTCGTTCACATCTATTACTTTACCTTAGTCAGAAATTAGACATTGCCTTAGTGCTTGGCTATTTCAACCATGTATTGCAATTGCCGATGAATTTCTTTACCAACCGTAAAGTCGGTGAGGTTATTTCGCGTTTGATGGATGCCAGTAAGGTACGAGAAGCGATATCGGGAGCAACCTTAACCATAATGATCGACACTTTGATGGTTATTGCCGCTGGAGTCATCCTGTGCATGCAAAACAGCGTTCTTTTTGGAATATCGTTGGCGATAGTAGTAATCTATGGTTTGGTCGTACTTGGTTTTAATATACCGATCCGCAATATTAATCAAGAACAGATGGAAAACAATGCGCAATTAACGTCCTATCTTGTGGAGAGTTTAAGTGGAATAGAAACACTAAAAAGTTTCAATGCTGAGAGCAGAGCTAGTTTTGAAACGGAAAAAAGGTTCATTAAACTTATTAGAAGTGTCTTCAAAGGAGGTTGGTTGGCAAACCTAAGTAGCTCATTGACAAGTTTTGTTGCATCGCTTGGTGGGATAGTAATTCTTTGGGTTGGCAGCTTCCTGGTCCTAAATGGCGCAATCACCCTCGGTCAATTAATCACGTTTAATGCTTTGCTCGCCTATTTTCTTGATCCAGTTAAGAACTTGATTAACTTACAGCCAATGATGCATACTGCTATCGTAGCTTCGGATCGACTAGGCGAGATCTTGGATCTGGAGTCGGAAAAACTCGAAGATGAGGATAGGAAGGTGCGTTTAAAGGCACTGAGTGGCAAAATTGAAATAAAAGACTTAGATTTTCGTTACGGAATGCGTCAGCCAGTGCTACAAGGTATTAACCTTGAAATAAACCCTGGGGAGACAGTTGCCTTGGTTGGTGAAAGCGGGTCGGGGAAGACCACACTAGCAAAGCTGATTCTTAATTTTTTCCCATTTGAAAAAGGTGAAATCATTCTTGATGGCTACCACATTCAAGATTTAAACAAAGAGTTTTTGCGCGACCAGATCGGTTATATTTCTCAGGATATATTCTTGTTCAATGGGACAATTCTTGAGAATCTGTGTTTGGGGCTTGAAGGTATTGATTTCGAAAAAGTGATCTCGGTAGCTAAGGCGGTTGGGGCTCATGAATTTATTACTAAACTACCATTTCGGTATCAGACGATGATTGCTGAAAATGGAGTTAATCTTTCGGGAGGTCAGAGACAACTTCTCGGAATAACTCGAGCATTGTTGAAGGAACCAGATATCTTGGTTCTGGATGAAGCTACTAGCAATCTAGATTCATTTTCGGAAAGAGCAGTTCAGAAAGCGTTGCAGGATTTTCGCAGAAAAGGAACCACAATTATTATTGCGCATCGTTTAAGCACTGTCAGAAAGTGTGACAAGATCTTTGTTCTAGCTAATGGTAGAATTATTGAAACTGGTTCGCATGAGCAGCTCTTATCTAGAAAAGGTCATTATTATCAATTATTTATGCAACAGTACTTGGTGGAAGGAAGGTGATTGTTGATCAAAGCTTATATCATTGACCTGTCACAGTTAAGCGATAGTCGCGAAATAATGGAGGCAAAACCTCATCCGTTTCTGGGTTGGTTTATTCTTATTTTATTGTTCATTATTGGAATCGGATTAGCATGGAGCTACTTTGCTGTTATTGATGAATATGTGAAAGCTACTGGAATCGTAAGGCCTGCTGAGGGTCGAAGAATAATAATTAATGAGATATCAGGCAAGGTGGAAGAAGTATTTTTCCATTCGGGAATGAAGGTAGCAGCTGGAGATGTTTTATATACTTTAGATCTGTCTTCTTTGGTTCATGAGTTTGAAGCAAAAAAGGATCAGCTAAAACAACTTCAACAAGAGCATGCGAATTTAGAAACGCTTAAGCGAAGTGTTTTTGAAGGAAGGAACTATTTCATTGATTCAAACCCCGAACAAGTACGTTTCCAAACATACCAAACTACTCAAGATAGATTAGAATCTATTTATAATGAAAGTCTGCAACTGTGGCAACGCTTAGAAAGACTATTTCAAACAGGAGCGGTAGCCAAATATGAAGTGGATGAAGTACGAAAACAGGTAGAAAGAGCTAAACATGAGTTAGAGAAATATCGTCTAGATTCGTTGGTGCAAATAGATGATGCATTAATAAATAAGCGGATGCAAATTGAACAATATGAACGTGAACTTAAGCTAGTTGAATTAAGATTGCAGGCTAAAGAAATTGTCTCCCCGATCGATGGGATAATTAATCCAATAAAAGAGCTTTATAGCGGAGATATTTTAGCTAGTGGTGTAGAAATTGCAACAATCGTACCAGAACAGGCGAGCCAGTTCGTTATTGAGTTAATGGTTCCTAATCATGAGATAGCAAAGATCAATTTAGGACAGGAAATCTCACTTCGCTTTTTGGGCTTGCCATTTAGGGAATATGGCGGCTTAAGAGGAACCGTTGAGACGATAGCGACAGATGCCCAATTTGATCCAGTCTCGGGAATCAGTTATTACTTGGTCGAGGCAAAAATGGAGGCAAATTTTCCAGAAAATTCAGACGGGATACACCATTATTTGCGTAGCGGAATGATCTGTGAGGGATATATCATTACCAGTTCCAAGAAATTATTGCATTGGCTACTTGGCAAACTTGATTTTTTAAACTAAGGGTGGATGTACTTGATGAGAATTTCGAATCTTTTTTCGACGCTGACGCTATGTTTTCTTTTTCTATTCCCTCAAACGGTTAATGCTCATAACAGATTTGATCTCGAAACGCTTTATCAACAAGCGCTCCTTAGGAATCGTCAGTACCAAAGTGCGAAAATTGAATTTGAGATCAAAAGGCTTCAGTTAATCCAAACAGAGTTCGAACATGAACGTCAGGGGGCAATTATTGCCTTAAGGCGAGCGGAAAGTTCTTTTTTAACTGCTGAAAGAGAGTTGGAGATGATTGCGAAAGACTTAAGACTTATGGTTGAATCGCAGTACTATTCTTATCTAAACCTGCTTGAACAGATCGCCATAGTTGAAAAAGAGATTGCTTTATTAACCGAGGAGGTTCAAATAGCGGAGGCGAGTTTCCGTGAAGGGAAACTCACTCAATATGATTTAGACTTACTGAGACAGGAGTTAGGAGTTCTTGAGTTTCAACTTCAATCTCTAAATCGTAAAGTGGAATCAGCAAAAATACAGATTTTGGTTGTGGTTGGAGTGCCTTTAAATACGGAGTTTGAGTTAGAATCCGCATTTGGGCAGATAAAACTTCAGCCAATAGAAATCGAATTTGAAATAGCCACAATAATTAGGTTGCTAGAAGAAAACAATGTCGAGCTTTTACGACTTCAAGATGAACTACAGATCGCTGAACTTGAGCAGAGTGTTGCTGACTTTTCCTCCCCAGTTATTAAAGAAATCAAGTTTCTTCAAAATCAGGTATTCCAACTTCAGTATCAAAAAACTCTCGATGAACTAGTATTACATACTCTCGAAATAATAGAACACTTGAGGAGTCTTGAAGAACAGTACGAACTTACTAAAAGAAGGATTAAGAGTGCTGAGGAACATAAACGATTGCTTGAGGCAAAATGGCGAGAGGGTCTGATAATCCATACGGCTGTATTAAGGGCGGAATTAGATTTAAAAAAGCTAAATTTCGAGTTAAGGCAAATCGCAAACGAGTATCGGTTGGCAATCTTGACTCTCTGTAAGTTCGGTTTGCTTTAAAGGAACAAAGCAATATTTCTCGAAGATAGTAGTGCTAGTCGATTGTACGGGTAGGTGAGCATGATGAAGTACAAGATCGTAGATCTATTTGCTGGTATCGGCGGTATTCGCAAAGGGTTTGAATTAACTGGCCGATTTGAGAATGTAATGGCTGCAGAAATTGATAAATATGCTTGTCAGACCTATCAACATTTGTTTGATGAGGATCCATATAACGATGTTACCAGTGAGAATTTTAAGCAACGCTTGGAATTAATTAACTACGATATACTTTTAGCTGGATTTCCGTGCCAGGCTTTTAGTATTGCGGGAAAGAAGGAGGGTTTTCGCGATCGAACTCGTGGGACCTTATTCTTTGATATAGCTGATATTCTCGAACGGACTAGACCGAGAGCATTCCTGTTGGAGAATGTCGAAGGGTTAGTACGCCATAAGCGAGGACAAACGTTTAGGATAATCTTAGAGACATTAGTGCAAGAGTTGGACTATGCTGTTGTCGGTGTTTCCGAATGTAATGGGGAATTAGAATATGAACCAAACGAATTCTTAGCCAATTCCCGATTTTTTGGCATTCCTCATAATAGACCGAGAGTATATATCATCGGCTTTGATCGCAAAGCATATGCTAATTCATTAATAGATTTTGGTGACCTGCGGATTCCGAAGATAACCAAGAAGAAACCTATTTACAACGATATTACTGATCTATTAGATTTTGGGGCAGCTCCAGAATTCTATTTATCACAAGGATACCTAGATACTCTAAAGAAACATAAAGAACGACATCAAAATAAAGGGAATGGGTATGGCTATATTGTGATAAACGATCCGAATGATCCCTCTCCATATTCTAACGCGATTTTAGCAACGGGAGGTTCTGGTAAGGAACGAAATTTGGTTTTTGATCCCCAACCAGGTATCGCAGGGTTGAGTGTTAAGGGCAAGAAAAGTCCATTAAATAACGAGGGGATTCGGTTAATGACTCCTGTTGAATGGGGAAAACTGCAAGGATTTATTAATTATGCTTTTATTGAAGATGGAGTAGATACGTTTTCTTTCCCAAAAATGGTTAGTAAAGCGCAGCAATATAAACAATTTGGTAATTCGGTAACTATCCCAGTGATTGAGGAAATGGCAGAATTTATGCTCAATATACTCGATTCGGCTGGTTCAGGATCTCAAGCATAATAGAGAGGAAGAAAGACTTGTTAACGGGCAATAAGGGTGAATGGAGTGAACTTTACACTTTCCTAAAAATCTTAGCAGATGGAAGATTTCATGCAGCTGATCAAGATCTAAACGAGATCAACTCCCTGTCTTACCCTGTGCTTGCGGTTATTAGAACTGAGGGGGAAACTACAAGAGAATATCGCCGTAATTCAGATTATGTTTCGATTGTCGTAAATCGTGAAGAGATTGCCAGAATACCGCTGGAACGTGTTCAAAGGAAGGCTCAATTACTTTTTGAGAAGATAAAAGCCAGTAAAGCAACTTTCACTGTTCCAGAAATCAGTTTATTTTTGGCAGATCTTTTTATTGAAAAGCTGAAAGCAAAATCTGAGGACAAAGGCGATATAAAAGTTATTATTCATGATGCTTATACTGGGCAGCAATCAATGTTTGACTTTAGCATTAAATCGGAACTAGGCAGAGCCCCAACGCTTTTTAATTCATCGGGTGCAACTAATTTTATTTTCTCAATCAGAAATATAAACGACGAATTACTTGGTGAGGTAAATGCGCTTAACCCTAATAGGGGAAAGATCCGCGCAAAGTTACTTAAACTTCACGAACTTGGTTGTGAACTTAATTTTCAAGGGGTTAGTGATCGTACCTTTAACTGTAATTTGCAGCTGATCGATAGTTTTCTCCCCGAAATCCTTAGTCACATCGTGTACTACTACTATAGCGGTAATGGATCAAGTATGCAGAAACTTTTGGAGTTATTAAATGAACGGAATCCCTTAGAATATGATCTCGGAATTTCCCATCCATTTTATGAATACAAATTAAAGGCTTTTCTCACCGATGTGGCACTCGGAATGATGCCAGGAAGCCTTTGGGATGGAAGATATGACGCTACGGGTGGATATTTAATTGTTAGGGATGATGGGGAAATAGTCTGTTATCACAATTATAATCGAAACGAATTTCAAGATTACCTAATTGCGAGGACGAAACTAGAGACTCCTAGTAGCTCCAAATACGATTTTGGATATGTGTATAAGGAGAATAATAGCTACTATATTAAACTCAATTTACAAATCAGGTTTATGTAACTGTTAGATGATGGTTAAATGATCCAAGCAATTGGTTCGATCTAGGGTACTCATTTCTTTGGTTAAAGTAGCATCGATAAAATGGCGAACCTGGTAGCTGAGGTATCGCATCCAACTTTTCAAAGCAAAACCTAAATGATACAATATTTTTGGTGCAAGCATGTATGAGAGGAGCCTCAACATGGCAAGTATTGTGGAAACTCAATCTGTAAAGGAACGCCGTAAGGCGATTTTTCAATTAGTATGGCCAGCAACGATGGAGAGTCTGTTACAATACCTGGTGGGGTTGTTAGCCACAGCGATGGTGGGGCGGTTGGGGGCGGTTGCCATCAGTGCCACTGGTTTGAGTAATAGAGTGGTGAGAATTCCAAGCGCACTTGCGTTGATGGTTACTGTTGGAGTCACTATCTTAATTGCTCAAGCGATCGGAGCGAAGAGGTATGAAAAAGTTGCTAACCTATCTTACCAGGCCTTAGCGATTTCGATAATCATGGGAATTGCAATTACTTTAATCGGTTTTGTTTATGCTGGCGATATTTTAGCCATGTTTAACGCAGAAGAAGGGCTTCATGAAGTGGCTACGAACTTTTTAAGAATAGCTATTTGGAGTATTCCGTTTACACTTCCGTCAATGACGATCGGTGCAGCACTGCGAGGAGCTGGCAATACCAAAACAGCGATGTATGTTGCTTTAGTGGTCAATGTCGTGAATGTAGGTATCGGATATATCTTGATTTTTGGTTTCGGACCAGTGCCTGCTTTAGGAGTCTATGGTGCGGCTATTTCATTAGTAATTGCCCAGTTTGTAGGACTAATTGTCGCGTGTTTAGCAATGTTTCATCCGAACAGTCCAATTCAGTTACGGACAGTAACTAGTCGTAGGCTTTCATTTCCGCAGATTACTGAGATAATATCCTTAGGTTTTCCCGCAAGTGCAGAATCACTACTTTGGCAGGCTGCTACCATTGTTCTTACCATGGTAATAGTTAGGTTTGGAACTGTTGCGCTTGCTGCTCATCAATTAGGACTAGAAGCTGAAGGTCTTTCCTATATGCCTTCAATCGGTTTAGGAGTTGCTTGTACCACTTTGGTTGGGCAAGCTTTAGGTGCTCGCGATAGAGAACTGACTAAATTTTATGTCCGTGAAGTATTAACCTGGACTATCTTGCTTACAATCGTTACAGGTGGAATCTTGCTTTTATTCCCTCGATTCCTTCTAGGTTTACTTACCAATGATGGTGAAGTAATCGCTCTAGGTTCCTACTACTTGATCCTAATGGGTTTAATCCAAGTTCCTCAGCAAGCGACAGCGATTTTTAAAGGTGCCTTCAGAGGTGCAAAAGATACCAAAACACCAATGTTGATCGCCTTATTTGGAATATGGGTGATCAGGATTCCATTGGCATTTCTGTTAGGAGAAAATTTGGGGATGGGGGTAATTGGCGTCTGGATCGCTATTACTACCGATGTGTTTATTCGCTTTTTAGTTTCGTTATACTATTTTAGAAAACACAAATGGTTAGAAGATGGCATCTCAGCGAATAGCGAATCAGTTACTAGCGTTTCGTAACACAAACTAAGTGGGCGAAAGAAAGGATTCCATTATGAATGAGATTGAGAAAAATGTTGACCGAATAGTAAGCGAAAATCCTATTAAAATCATTATTAGTAAACCGAAAACAAAGAATAACGAAGTAAAGAGGATTGTGATTGAAAAAATTAAGGATCAGTATCAAGCCGAAAAATTCATTGATAACCAGGTTTTCCATGAAAATCTTGAAGAGCAGGATCTAGCTTCTTTTATTTGCCAATGGTTAGGTAACGAATTTTTGCAGCTTAATGCTTTTACCGAATCAAAAGAGTTAGCAATAATGATTAGCAAAAAGGGTAAGGTAGGGCTTGTTCAACGCAAACACCAGAGGAAAATACAAGCTAAGAGCACACATAATAAAGAAAAAGAGTACCTTTTTAAAGAGGGAATTTTAATTGAACCATTGGTTGATATGGGAATATTTACCCGAGACGGTAAAGTTATGCAATCAATGCAGGATAAGTATCGTCAGATCAATCGTTTTATTGAAGTAGTGGATGATGTAGTTTCTAAACTGCAATTTTCTAAGCTCAATGTTGTAGATTTAGGTTGTGGTAAGGGTTATCTAACCTTTTTGCTATACTATTATTTAACTGAAATAAAGGGCATCGATGTGAGAATGATCGGTGTGGATTTGAAAAAAGAAGTGATAATAAACTGCAATGAGGCAGCAAAACGTTATGGCTACGATGGCTTAATTTTTGAAGCAGCAGATATAAGGACCTTTGAACCTGAAATAAAGCCAGATCTTGTGGTATCTCTTCATGCTTGTGATACTGCAACAGACTATGTATTAGCAAATGCGATTAAGTGGAAATCCAAAATGATCTTTGCAATGCCGTGTTGTCAACATGAGTTAAACAAACAGATTTCCACAGATAAATTCAATATTCTAACCAGGTACGGATTATTAAAAGAAAATCTTTCAGCAATTTTGACCGACGCGATTCGCGCTAATCTCTTAACTTATTCAGGCTACAAAGTTCAGGTGCTAGATATCGTAAATCCGATGAATACACCAAAGAATATACTAATTCGTGCGGTACGATCTAATATCCCTCAAGAAACAAGAAGCCGAGCGATAACTGAAGTAAAAAATTTAACAGGGGAGTTTAATCTAAAACCAACCTTGGTTAATCTCTTGCAATCAAAAAAAGTAAATTAAGCTAACGTTAGTGAGCGGTAATGCCACTAACGTTTTTTCTTTGAACTACTTCGTTCTTAGTGCATAAAATACAATAAACAAAGCACTAAGGTGGGGATCAGCTTGTTGACTAGCATGGCAGTGAATAAGGGCAATTACATTATCGTGAAGAGCCCATATTATAAACATAAGGTGCTTGTAAAGAAGGTAGTGAAGAGTAGTAAACCATTAATGAACAAGAAAACGATCAAATTAGTGATTAAATGAGGGTTGATAATGGCTACGATTAGATGCCCAAAATGCAAACACCAAGAGGAGTTCGATGGTCAAGGCAAATGGTATGTAACATGCCATGATTGCGGTGCAAAATTTGTGATCTATATTGCGCGACCTCAAGTTCCCACAAGACTAAATTTCCCTCCGAACGCAAACAAAGATGTCCAGAGAACGGATCGCTGAATAGAATATAGTAAAATCGTTGTTTAAGTGTTAGGAGGGATATTGTGGCTTTTACCTTTGAAGCTGCTAATGTTGATAACTTGCTGGAAGCTGCTGATGTGGAAATCTCGGTTGATGAAGCAGCCATATTTTCGGAGTCGAATTGGTTAGGGCAACCTTTAGCGGGAAGCGCCCCGATTACTGTAACCAATTTGGGTTCGGTTAATGTGGATGTCTATTTGACCGCAGACTGGCGCGGAGCAGTCGGTACAAATATTCGTATGGCAACAATTTTGGCCAATCGTTTACATGCATTAGTAGAAGTAGGTGCGGAACAGCCTTATGACGATACTTTTGTGAATTTAGTTGATGTATTGATAATTGAAGACTTACCTTTTGATAATGATAATAGCCAAGATGTAGCGATAACACTCTCTTTAGAGGCTGGTGCGGAACTAACGAATATTCTACAAGATGTCGGTGTCGAATTTGATCTAATCTTTGTCGCCTTTGCGGAAGCAGTATAGCAGAATAAGCGTAGCCTTCAGGTAAAATGCCTGAGGGCATTTCCGTTTATGGCTTAGTTGGACAACTATTAGGGAAGAAAGTACAATAGAAACAATGTAGCGCCACCCATTTCTTAAACGTAAAGTCTAACAATTTAATATTGAAAAATATCAGAAAATAAAGCAAAATATAAATAGAGAGAAAAAAGGGGGTGAACTTATGAACGAACTCTATTTCGAGCGTAGCGCATTTACCGAAATGAGTACTTATGAATTGTTGGAAGTTAACGGAGGTAGCTTGTTTCAAACTATTTGTAAATGCGTAGCAGTCATAGGAATCGGAGGAGCGATCAGTATTGGATTGGTGCCAATAATAGGTACATTAGCGGCAACTGTTGTAGGCGGCGCTGCTGGAATAGCGGTCGAATATTTGTGGGATTCCATTTTTGAGTAGAAAAGACTTGGTTGGAGGTGCGATATATGGAGTTAGTTTACGAAAGTTCAAATCTAATCAGTCTGAGCGAGAGTGAGTTAGAAAAAATTGAAGGTGGAGGTTTGCTTTCAGCGGTTGCGGGTACTATAGCAGGAGCCTTAGTTGGATTCCATGTAGGGGTGGTGGCTGCCGTTATTTCGGGTGATCCTTACGATCTCTTAGCTGGAACAATTGCGGGATTATCCGTAGGACTCTTATACGGAGTAAGTGCTCCTCTACCGTAAAGGAGTGAGTAAAAAATGCAATCTCTTTTTCACAAGGAACAAGAGATTTTTTTACGAACTTGGAAGAGGAAGCGCAAGGATGGTCATTTTAGATACTCCTTTAAGATGTTCTTGATGTTAATGGGAATAGCTTTCGTAGTGTGTCTTTACAAACGCTTCATCCAGAAAGACTTGCAGAACTATGAGCTCCTTTGGTATTTCTTAATCTGTGTCGCTATTCCAAACCTCTTCTGGTTCATTAACGAGTGGCGCTTTGCTCGATTGCGGTCAAAGTTCAATAAATAATAATTAAAAACGGGCAGCATAATGTGCTGTCCGCTATAGGTCTAAGGTTCAAATTCGTTTATATTGGGACTTAATATAGTTTGGGGTTGTTTTTTTCTAATAATAGTCGCTCCAGTCACAAGCAAGTAAACCGCAATTATTATTGACCCCCCTAAATCTAGATACTTGGTGGCTGGAGCAGCTGGCGCTAGTATAATAGCGGTTAATGCAGTTGTTACACATATATCGACAGCTGATTTTGCCATGTATAATCTACTTTGAACTGCAAAGATGCCATTTGGATTAAGACGATTGAGTTTACGATATCGTAACCAAAACCAGGTGTTGGTTATAACTCCTAGAACTGCTATTATTAATGCTGGGATCACATTTCCTTTTTCTTTGGATATCGAAAAGATACTGATTAAGAGCATTGCTAGTCCTGATAAACACATTGCGGTTCCAACGCAAAAATTGGCAAGATACTCTAATCTATTCTTTTGTTCGACACTTGGATTACTATCTTTATTCAAAATTCGAAAGACGATTAAGGATACGATAATAGCACCTAGTTCCGCTGAGCGACGAACAAAATCTGCCAGTTGGGTAGCGGAGCGACCGAAAAAAAGTGCCACTCCTAAAATAAGTGGACCTGGCGAACTTAACAGGGCAGAGGCAATAAGGGTTCGTTCTCCTGAATTTTTTTGCACAATACTAACCCCCCCACAAGTGAACTAACGGAATTAATACCGCTGCTGCTGCTAGGGGACAGGTAACAGTATCCATTCCACCCTTGGTATATAACTCTACAGTTGTACAAACCGCGGCAGTAATCAAAGAAATTGGGAAATAAGCGTACCAAGCGACCGCGTTATAAATCAGTAAGATCACAAGCACCGAAACAAATGACACCAAAAACATCGCAAGACAACCCTCAAGGCTTTTCTTTCCTTCGATCATTTTACCCTCAAGTTTATGTTTACCAAAATGTTTGCCAACTAATGCTGCAGCTGCATCCCCGAACCCCCAAGCGAAAATTGAAGCTAGTACTAAGTAACGTTCGCCAAGGATACCCCAACATAGTAAGATCAAAAAAGCGAACAAAGAAAAGATCGATATCATACTTCGTCTTAGTTCGCCAGTGTTTCGTTCGGTGAGAAGCTTGGATAAACCAGGTATTCGTTGACCCAACGTTAGTATAGGGAAAGCGATCACGATAAAGCTCAAGGATGCAATTGCGGCGATCCACCAGGTATCAAATCCATAGACCAGAACGAAAGTTGAGCCTAGAAGTATGGTATGCAGGGTTTTGCGGAATATTTCGGTTGGGATGTCGATAAAGACGCGAATTAAAACAGCAATGAAAATAAAAAATACGAAATAGGAGATTAAAATTGCAAAACCATTAAGAAACTCGGTGAACATTATTAGTCCTCCACGACCCGTAGGTTATTCTTTATTTGCGCTAGCAATTGCTCAATACGATAAACTTCTTCGTCGGGGATGTCATGTCTAACAAGAGCATAAAGATCATCGTATATTCTTTTGACTTCATCTTCGATTAATGCGACCTTATTTGTAAGGCAGATATAGTGAGCGCGTCGATCATTATTATGACGTTCGCGAATAACATATCCTTTTGATTCGAGGGAATTAACAACTCGCGAAACGGCAGCTTTATCAACATCAAGTTGTTCTGCAAGCTGTTCTTGTTGAAGTTTATTGCTTCCCGTTAGAAGGAGATAGAGCAGATTGCCTTCGGAGCTGGAAAGGTTTAACGGCTTGAGTTCTTCATTTATGATTTGGCGTACAGTACGTAAGATAGCTTTCATGTCTAACCAAACATTGCGAATTAATAACATTTTTTCAACCCTTTCGATCAGATTATACAGCAAGATAGTTGATAGATCAACTATCTTATGAGCCAAAAAAACCCTCTGTTTAGTACAAGGTACGGATCAGAGGGTTGAAAACATGAAACTTAGAATTTTATTAATTAGTAGCTACTTTCAATTCTTCTTCAGAATGAGTGATAAGAGCTTTCTTTTTCCAAGCACCTATTCGGTAAAAAATGGTAGTCACTACAGCGCCAAGTGTCCAAGAGATCAGTAGAGAGATAAAGACAGATTCAGGTCTACCTGTAGGATACAATTCACTTCTGGTAAAGTAAGCGATTCCGTAGGCGATTGGGATACGAAGAACAACAGTGGTAAAAATCGAGATCCACATAGGTGTAATTGTATCGCCAGCACCTCGCATAACTCCAGACAAACATTGAGTAATCGCCATCGCAACATATCCAACAGCCAAAATTCGCATCATTCGCATACTCAAATCAACGAGTTCGGATGTATCTGTAAATACGTTCATGATATAACGACCGAAAAACAGTAATAAAACTGTGATCACAGCAGAAGTAGCTACCGCAATTTTGGTACCGTCCTTAGTACCTTGAGTGACTCGCTCAAATTTTCTAGCACCGATGTTTTGACCTGCAAAGGTGGTCATTGCATTGCCGAATGAGAAATTAGGCATCATCGCAAAACCATCGACCCTCATAACAATTACGTTACAAGCAATAACTGGTTTGACCCCCGAATTATGGAGAATATCTGCTTAA